>QYQK01000026.1 GCA_007280935.1 Opitutales bacterium | reverse complement strand
GCGGTCGGATTAGAGCTCCGTCACAATCCCGTCGGCGAGGCCATATTCAATGGCTTCTTCGGCGGTCATGTAGAAGTCGCGGTCGGTGTCTTTGATGACCTTTTCCAATTTCTGCTTCGAAGCCTTGGCGAGGATCTCGTTCAGCTCCGAGCGGATGCGTTCCATTTCCTGGGCTTGGATATGGATGTCCACCGCTGGGGCTTGGATGCGGCCCATGATGAGCGGCTGGTGAATCATGACCCGCGCGTGCGGGAAGAGCAGGCGGTTGCCTTTCTTCTTGGGGGCTTGGAGTAAGATTGAACCCATCGAGGCGGCCATGCCGGTGACAATCACTTTGACGGGCGAGGTGATGAGGCGGATAGTGTCGTAGACAGCCATACCGGCGGTGATGGAGCCACCCGGGGTGCTGACGTAAAAAATGATTTCTTTGCCCGGGGCGTCGCTTTCGAGGAAGAGGAGTTTTTCCACGATGTCTTTGGCGGAGGCGTCATCGACGCCGCCCCAGAGAAAAATTTTCCGTTGTTCGAGAAATTTTTTCTGGATGAGCATGGCACTCGGCGAGGCCTCTTTCGGGGCGGCTGGAGTCTTCTCGTCCTCGTCTTCGTCGTCGTTACGCATGGGAGAGGAAACCTTGCCCTAAACTTTGCCCGTGGCAAGCGTGAGGAGGCGAAGCGGTCCGGGAAATCATTCACAGTCAGCGGGTATTTTGGCCCCCCGAGGGGGTTAAGCCCTTGGTGCCCACCCGGGCCGCCGCCCGTCGGGCTCGGCGCCGAGCGCTCAGGCCTTCGCTCGGCGGAATTTCCCCGGCGTCTGTTTGTAGCGGGCTTTGAAGGTAACCTGTAGGTAGTGGCTGTGCGTGAAGCCCGTCTGCTCGGCAATCAGGTCGATCGTCAGGTTGGTCTCGCGTAACAGGCGCTCCACCTCGCGGAAGCGGAAGCGCAGAATCTCATCTTTTGGCGAACGCTTGAGCACCGTCTTCATGCGCCGATCGAGCGTGCTACGCGAGACGCCCAGTTTTGCGGCCAGCTCATTGACGTCGAGTCCGCGCGTGGCGTCTTCGCGGATGAGGGCCACCGCCCGAGCCACAAGACGGTCGCGGATGACGAGTTCCCCAGAGGAACCGCGTACCAAGATACCGAGCGGGGCGATGAGGGTTTGTTTGGGGTGCGGGGCTTTGCCGCGCATCATCCGGTCGAGCAGTTCGGCGGCGGCGAAACCCACGGCATGGCCGTCGAAGCGGACGCTCGAGAGGGGTGGGGTCGTAAAGCTGCAAAGCGTTTCTTCATTTTCCGCGCCGACGACCGCGACTTCTTCCGGCACCGCGACACCGGCGGTCTGGCAGGCTTCGAGCAGACGGACGCCGAGTTGATCCGTAGCGGCGAAGATACCGATGGGCTTGGGCAGTTGGGCGATCCAGGCCATCAGGCGGGATTGGCTTTGTTCCCAGTCCGGCACGCGTTCGGGATTATCTTCGGGGAGTTCGAGGCAGCGTTGACCGTAGGAGGCGACGACCTTCTTGAATTTATCGACCCGCTCGATGAAGAAGCCCTCGTTGCGTTGGCTGTAAGCGGCGAAGTGTCGGTAGCCGCGTTCGTAAAGGTGTTCGGCCACCAGGCGGCCGATATCATTATTATTACAGCCCACGAAGGGACGTTTTCCGGCGAAATGCGTGGAGCGGAGTTCGACGGCCGGCAAGCCGGTCGCGGCGATGAGTTCGGCCGTCTCGGGGCTGAAGGTACGGGTCAGGATACCGTCGCCATCCCAATCCTTGAGCCAAGTCGGCGGCGAGGAATCGAGAGCCCGGAGTTCGAGGAACGTCGACCATGGGCCATGGGCCGCTACATAGCTGCGGACCCCAGCGAGGAGCTCGCGCGAGTAGGTACGGGTGGTCTCGACGAGGAGGGCGACCCGGGGGGTGCGGCGATGAGGGGCGGCGGGCATGGGCGACTTGACCAAAAACCTTACATTTAGTGCATCATACCTGTAATGACTTTTCGGGCAAGAAAGGATATAGTCCTGACACCCCTATGAAACTCCGCCTCCTCACTGTCGGCCTGCTTGGCTTTGGCGCCTTGGCTTCCGCCGCTCTCGTCGACAACCACAACCAATCCGCGATTTCTTCGGGCGCCGACAAGCCTGAGAACGCCAACAAGCCGAAGGTACTCGTGATCATCGGCGACGCCACCGAGCTGCTGGATACGATGTATCCGGTCTACCGTCTGCAGGAAGCCGGCTTCCAGCCGGTCTTCGCCTCCATCGATAAGCGCGTTTATCAGACCGTGCTCCATGAGGTGAAGCCAGGTTGGACGATTACCAAGGAATGGGAAGGTTACACGATCAACTGCGACATCGCCTTCAAGGACATCAAGCCCGAGGAATACGCCGGCATCTTCTTCAGTGGTGGCCGCGGCCCTGAGTACCTGCGCGAAGACGAAGCCCTCCTATCGGCCACCCGCTGGTTCTGGGAGCATAAGAAGCCGATGATGAGCGTCTGTCATGGTGTCGAGATTGTCGCCCGTGCCGGCATCGTGAAAGGCCTGCACATGGCCACCGTGCCCAAGTGTAAGTTCGACCTCGAAGTCTGCGGCGGCATCTTTGTCAACGCCCCGGTTGTCATCGACGGCAACATGGTCAGCGGCCGTACCTTCCATGACCACGGTTCCTTCGTCGGCCCGTGGATCAAGATGCTCGAAGCGCAACGCGACCAAAAATAAGGCCATGCTTTCCCGTCGCGATTTCCTGCGCACCGCCCCCGCCGCCGCGGTCTTCGCGGCGCTGTCGGCTCGGGCTGAGCCGAAGAATGATTTCAAGATCCGTTACACCCTGTCTTCCGCACTTTACGGCACGATGACGCTCGACGTCATCCTGCCCGAGGTGGCCAAAGTCGGCGCCGAGTCGCTCGATATCTGGTGTAAGGTACACGGTGACCAGCGCGAGCAGGCTACGGCCCTGGGTGAAGAAGCCTTTGCGGCGCTGCTCAAGAAGTACGGCGTAAAACTCGGCTCCAGCACGCGCTACCCGCTCGGACCATTTAAGCTCCAGGAAGAGATGGCCTGGGTGAAGAAGCACGGCGGCGATCTCGTCATCTGCGGCTGTGTCGCAGCGAAAAATCCCAAGGGCGCCGAAGCCAAAGCTGCGATCAAGAAGTTCCTGGAGGATATGCAGCCGTACGCCGATAAGGCCGCCGAACTCGGCGTCACCATCGCCGTCGAGAATCACATCAACCAGATTCTCCACCATCCGGATTCCATCAAGGCGTTTGCAGATCTGAACACCTCGCCGAACCTCGGCCTTGCATTTGCGTCGCACCATCTGCACGAGTGGCAAGACCAGATTCCCGACCTCATCCGCTACGCCGGAGGGAAGAATCTCCCGTTCATTTATTTCCAGGAGTATTCCGAAGGCGAATTCAAGAAGGCCAGCAAGGAGATCGAGATGCAGCAGTTGCCCGGTTTTGGCGGCGGGCTCGACTATCGCCTCATCATCAAGGCGCTCCGCGACGCCCGCTTCAAGGGCGTGGCCGAGATCTTCATGCACCCGACCCCGCGCGGCATCCCGATCCTACCGACCGTTGGCGAGATCACCGCGGCCGTGAACAAGTCGCGTGCCTACGTAGATAAGTGCATCCGCGAGACGGCATGATGCTACGTGTCGCGATCCTGCTGGGCGCCGCCGCGTTGCACGCCGAACCATTGGTCACTGGCTTTGAGCGCTTCCACGCGGCGACACCGACGGCAGAAGGCGGACGTCTACTCTACAATGAGCTGGGTTGCGTCAATTGTCACGGCGGTGACACTGGACTGCCGACGATGCGCGGGCCCGCGCTCGCGACGGTCACTCAGCGCGTCCGTTCGGAATGGCTGCGCAAATTCCTCGCCGATCCCGCCTCGATCCATCCCGGCACGGTGATGCCGCAGGTGTTGGCCAAGGCCGACGATAAGACCCTCGTTGCGATTGAGCACTATCTCGCGTCGCTGAAGCCGAAGACCGCCTCCAAGGGCCCGGCGAAGATTCTGCACGTGAATGGCGGCCGCGGTGGCGAACTGTTCAATACGCTCGGCTGCGTGGCCTGTCACGCTCCCGGCAAGGATTTCGTCCCGCCCGAAGGTTTACCCAAGGCTTCCGAGTTCACCCATCGCAGCGTCGCCTTTGGCGACCTCAAGGCGAAGTATAGCCTCGATAGCCTCGGCGCCTTCATCCTCGATCCGCTGAAAGTGCGCACGGACGGACGCATGCCGAAGATCATGATGGAAAAGCAGGACACCATCGATATCGCCGGCTATCTTCTTGAGTTCCAGGGCAGCGATGGCCGTTTGGATAATCCAATCGATGGAGTTATCGCGGATAAGGCGCTCGCCATCGCCGGCCGCAAGGCCGTCATCGCCGCTCAATGCGCCGCTTGTCACGACTTGCCTAAAGATGCCGCGTCGAAACCCGTCGCGTTGAAGAAGAACGATGGGGGCTGCTTGGACGCCGATCACGCCAAGGGCCCGCGCTATGCGCTTTCCGACGCGCAGCGTGCTACGCTAAAACTCTTCCTCGCGAAGAAGGATGAAACTGCTTCGCCGAAGCTTGCCGCCGACCTCACGTTGCACGCCCTCAACTGCATCGCCTGCCATGAACGCGATGGCAAGGGTGGCCCCGATACCGCGCGTAAGCCTTACTTCCAGGGCGATCATAATCTTGGCGATACCGGCCGTTATCCTCCTCCGCTTACCGGCGTTGGTGGTAAACTCCGTCCCGAATGGCTTAGCAAAGTTCTGCACGGCGAGAATCGCGTGCGGACGTACCTAAAGACCAAGATGCCGCAGTATGGCGCGGCCACTGCTGAGCTCGGCAAGCTGCTCGGCGTTGCCGACGCGCGTGTCGCGCTCAAGTTTGAAGGCGGCGACGACACCGCCGGCCGTAAGCTCATGGGCACGCAAGGCGGGGCGGGTTGCATCACCTGTCACCGTTGGGGTGATCGTCCTTCGCTCGGTATTCAGGGGCCTGACCTCAGCAATATCGCCGCCCGCCTGCAGGAAGGTTGGCTTCGTGAGTACCTCATCAACCCCGCGGCCTATCGTACTGGCACGCTGATGCCGTCGTTCTGGCCGGCCGGAAAATCTTTTAATTCTTCCATCCTCGGCGGCGACACCGACAAACAGATCGCCTCGATCTTCAAGTTCGTCGAAAGCGCCAACGGCGACCCCGAAGGTTTTCCGCAGAATCGTAATGGCGAATTTGAGATTATTCCGAAGGACCGGCCTGTCGTACAGCGCGCGTTCCTCGACGGCGTAGGCGTGCGTGCGATTCTCGTCGGCTTCCCGACCGGTGTGCACCTCGCCTATGACGGTGACAAGGGCGGCCCCGGCCTCGCGTGGAAGGGCCGTTTCTTCGACGCCTACCTCACCTGGTTCTCACGCTTCCCAACGTTTGAGAAACCCATCGGCGAACAAGTCGTCGCCTGGCCTAAGCCCTCCGGCCGATTCCTCGGCTACCGTCTCGATGCCAAGGGTAACCCCACGTTCCTCAACGAGCAGGGTGGGGTGAAGGTCGAAGAGACTTACGAGGGCATCGAGAACGGCCTTCGCCGTGCCATCACCTGGGCACCGACGCCAGACTTTAGCCCGACGATCACGCATCCTGCGGATCTGAAGCCGACAGAAGAATCCTCCGCCCAAGGCCGCCGCGTCTTCACCTATCTCTGGAAATGAAAATTCTATTCGCAGCTCTCCTTGCGACCGCCTCGCTTTCCGCAGCGTCCTATGACATCGCCGATATCCTGACCGCGAGTACCGTCCTTGATACGCGCGCCAAGGACTGGAAGCCCGGCGATGGTCTGGCGCTTGAGGTCAGTGGCATGGACTGGACCGCCGACGGCAAACTCGCCCTCTCGATCCGCAAGGGCGAGGTCTGGCTGCTCGACGGCGTCCTCGACGCCAAGCCGAACAAGGTCGGCTACCAGCTCTTCGCCTCCGGTCTGCATGAGCCGCTCGGCCTGCTGCGCGACGGTAAGGACCTGCTCGTCACCCAGCGTACCGAGACCACGCGTCTGCGTGACACCAACGGCGATGGCGTCGCCGACGAATACCTTACCGCTGGCGCGGGCTGGAACGTCTCCGGCGCCTATCACGGCTATGCTTACGGACCCAAGCGCGACGGCTTGGGACAGCTCTGGGTCACACTCAACGTCGACATGGGCGATCACGCCGACAACAAGGCCCCGTGGCGCGGTTGGGGCGGCGTACTTGGTCAGGACGGAAAATTCATTCCCATGGCGGCCGGCATGCGTTCGCCGTGCGGCCTCGGCACGAACCTCGCCGGCGACATGTTCTGCGTCGACCAGCAGGGCACCTGGATTCCGACCACGCCGATCTACCATCTGCGCAAAGGCGCGTTCTTCCTGAACCCCGAAGGCATCGCCTCCGAGAACCTTCCCGAGTCGCCGCTCAAGCTCTCGGCGAAGATTCCCGAGAAGCGTCCCTATCCCGAAGCCCTCAAGGCTTTGCCCGAGATGCGCCCGCCGGCGGTCTGGATGCCTTATAACAAAGTGGGCCGGAGCGGCACTGACCTCGCCACGTGCGATGCCGGTGGCAAGTTCGGGCCGTTCGACGGGCAGATGTTCGTCGCCGAGTTCACCGATGCCAAGATCAGTCGGGTCTTCATGGAAAAGGTCGACGGCGAGTATCAAGGCGCGTGTTTCCCGTTCGTCGGCGGCTTCGCCTCCGGCATCGTGCGCCTTAGTTTCGCCCCGGACGGGTCACTTATGGTCGGCATGACCAGTCGCGGCTGGTCGTCGCTCGGCACCAAGGCCTACGGCCTGCAACGTTTACGTTACAACGGCACCGTACCGTTCGCTATCAAGGAAATGAAAGCCAAGCCCGACGGCTTCGAACTCACCTTTACCAAGCCCGTCGATGTCGCCCGCGCCGGGGACATCGCCTCGTACCGCATGAGTAACTATACCCTCTTTTATTCGAGCGCGTATGGCAGCGACGAGATTCAGTGCGCGCCGAACGGTATCGTCTCCGCCAAGATCGCCGCGGACGGCCTCAGCGTGCGCCTCAAGGTCGATGGCCTTCGCGAACTTTACATTCACGAGCTGCATGCCGATGCCCTCCGCTCTGTGTCCGGAGAATCTCTGGATCATGCGGACGCGTATTACACGTTGAACCGCATCCCGAAGAACTGACTCGCAAGGGAAGGATTATCCTTTCCTTCTGGGGGCTTGGAAACTTCGCCTACCATTCGTTCTGAAATTGGACCCACGTTGAAGTTGGCGATTCCGATTATGCTCGGGATGCTCGGCTACGGGCTGATGTTCGTCGTGGATGTCGCGATGGCTGGCCACCTCGGCGAGACTGCGCTGGCGGCTTCGGCGTTGGCTTCGAATCTTAATTATATCCCGTATGTCTTCGGCATCGGCGTTGTCGGCGCCATCGCGGTGTATCAGTCGCAGGATAACGGGGCCGGCGTCGAGGAGTCGTCACCCGCGATCCTGCGGCACGGCATGGTGCTGGCCGTCGTCATCAGTATTGTCGCCGCTATCCTCTCGCATGGCGCCGCACGGTTCATCCCTTTGCTCGGCTCTTCGCCCGCCGTGACGGCTGAAGCGCAGGAGTTTTTCATCCTCATGTCATGGGCGATGGTGCCTGGGCTCGCATTCCATGCGCTACGCGGGCATCGCGACTCGCAGCATCAGCCTTGGATCTCGCTCGCTTGGCTGTCGCTTGGCATTCTGGCCAACATCTTTTTCAATTGGCTTTGGATGTTTGGGCATTGGGGTTTTGCGCCGATGGGTTTGGCGGGCGCCGGTTGGGCTACGCTCGTCGCTCGTCTCGTCATGCTCATTGGCCTATGGTTCACACCAGGCCGAGGCGAAGTGCGCTGGGCGGACGGCCTGCAGATGGCTGTGTTCCAGCGCCTCATGAAGACCGGCTGGCCCGCGGGGTTGCACAGCTTGAGCGAAGTCGGCATCTTTGCGATTGTCCCCGTCATGGCGGGCTGGATCAACGCCACGGCCCAGGCCGCGCACCAGGTCGCCATCAGCACCGCTTCGGCCGCGTTCATGCTGCCGCTCGGCCTCGGCATCGCCGCCGGGATTCGCGTCGGCGAAGCGTATGGCGCCAAAGATCCGCGTAAGGTCCAGGCGGTCGGTCTTGGCGCACTTATCTTGGGCGGGCTTATTATGACGGTCTACGGACTCGGTATGATTCTGCTTCGTCCGTTGCTCATGGCCACTTATGGCGTGGCTGGCACCGAGACCGCCATGTTGGCCTCGACCTTGCTTATCTTCGCCGCCGTGTGGGCGCCCTTTGATGGCGTACAAGTCGTCGCTGCTTACCTTCTGCGCTCGGTGAATTGCGCGGCATGGGCGTCCTGGAGCGTCTTTACGGTCTACTGGCTTTTCTGCCTACCTCTGGCCTTGGCTTTGGCGTTTCCGTTTGGGTTCCGGTTGTTCGGATTGCCCGTCGGGGTCTGGGGTTTGGGTGCGGTGGGTATCTGGATTTCCCTCGCCAGCGGGTTGATCCTCGTCGCGCTGGCGATGACTTGGAAGTTCCGTCGGGCGGCGCAGGCCGGAGTCGACGCCTAGGCTGTCACTCGACTGACACAGGGCGGCAGGCCAATCTTAACAACCGCTGGCTTTGCGGGGGGCGGAGTAGCGCTACCCTTAGAGTCGCACCCCAAATGCACCAAACTCAATACATCACCTCTAATCAGGAGATGGATGAAGATCCAGAATACGGTTTCCGCGAGGAAGCCGAGGCAGATACCGTGCTCATGTCCTTAGAGAAACTCCAAATGCTCGTCATCGAGTTGAGCACGCTTCGCCGCGTGCGTGGAGTTCATCGCCGGGCACTTGAGCGCGTGTGCGACTACGTCGTGCACGATCCGGTGTATGCTGATTCCACCCGATCGATTTTCCGGTCAGCCCTGGAAAACATCCATCGCCGTCAGGCCGGTTAGACTTATGACGAGCGTCCGTCATGCAGCCCGGAAGCTATTTCCGGGGTGGGGTGATATCGTCTAGTCGTTCGTACCCAAAACAAAGAAGCCGACCTGATGGTCTGCTTCTTGAGGGCGCTTTACTCTCGGCTTACGAGAGGGAGCAGGAGGTGGAAACCGTAGGAACGATTTCGACCTTGCGGTGCTCAGCGTCCCACTTCACCAGACCATCGGCCTTGGCGAAGAGGGTGTGATCGCGGCCCATTCCGACGTTGCGGCCAGCATTCATGCGCGTGCCGCGTTGACGGATGATGATTGAACCGGCGGTGGCGAATTCGCCGCTGTAAAGTTTAACCCCGAGACGCTTGGAGCGAGAATCGCGTCCGTTGCTTGAAGTTCCTCCACCTTTCTTTGTTGCCATGGTAGTTTCTGATTTAAGGGGTTAAGCGGAAATAGAGTCTACCTTGATGACCGAGAGCTCTTGGCGGTGGCCGCGACGACGGTAGTAACCCTTACGGCGACGGTGCTTGAAGATACGAATCTTCTCACCGCGCTTGTTTTCAAGAATGGTGGCGGTCACCTTGGCGCCTGGGACGGTGGGGGTGCCGATCTTGGCGTCGACGCCTTCTCCAACGAGGAGGACTTGGTCAAACGTGAGGACGTCGCCTTCGTTTTTACCAGGGTACTGGTTAACGATGAGGATGTCGCCTTGCTTGACGGTGAATTGGCGACCGGAGGTGATAAATGTGGCCTTCATGGCTGTCGGAAGGTCGGAGCAAACGGACAGATGAGGGGTTGGCAAGGGGAATTTAGGGGTCACGGGTAAATGAGGCTGGCCGGAGCGACGCCGGATGGCCGCGGGGGTGGTTCGCCGGGCCATAAACTCCTTTAAAAAGGGCTAAGTCGCCCCCGTTTTGGGTATAAGGACGCAATGGGGATAGGTTCGTTCTTTCCTGCGGTCGCCCCCGCCCCCATCGTTGGTGGGTGAACCCATTTCACCCCAATGGCCCCGCTAGCACCCCTGACGAAGATCTCGAACGGGAGATTACCCGCAATCTGGCCCGGGGCCCCACCGTCCATGCCACGGCCTTTGTCCACGCTCGGGCGGTGGTCATCGGGAATGTGCTTATCGGTCCGCGGGCCAGCGTCTGGCCCTGTGCGGTTTTGCGTGGCGACGTGGCACCCATCGAAATCGGAGAGGGGACTAACATTCAGGATGGAGCCGTGGTGCACGTCGCCGACGGCTTGCCGGCGAAAATCGGCGCCCGCGTAACGGTCGGGCATCTGGCGATGATTCATGCCTGCACCATCGGTGATGAATGCTTAATCGGCATGCAAGCGACGGTGCTTGATGGGGCGGTCGTCGGAGCGCGTTCGATCATCGGCGCCCATGCCTTGGTGACCAAAGGAACCATCATCCCTCCGGGGTGTATGGTCATGGGGGCTCCGGCCAAAATTATCCGACCTTTGACTGCCACCGAGCAGGCGGCGCTGCCGGGTTGGGCGGAGAAATATATCAAGGTCGCCACTTTCCATCGTCGTTTCGAGTGAGCGAGCTCACGGAACATTCCGCCGGCCTGATCCTCTCGGCGCGTGATTGGCGTGCTCGGCGAGCAGCCCATGAGGCGCGGACGGCGACGTTGATCGAGGCCCGTCGACAAAGGGCGGCCTTGGGTATCAAGGAGCCGGTGGAAGATTTTTTATTCACCTACTACCCGTTCCGTTTCTCCGCCTTGCAGCGTTGGTCGCCCGGAGCAGGCGTCGGGCTGGAAGATGCTGCCGAATTGGTGGGTGGTCATCGTTTCGAGCTTTCGGCGGATGGCTTGGTGCGCGTGGTGCGGCCGACCGACGCCGAAAGGCATCGGTTGAATTTCACTTTGGAATTAAGCCAAGCGATCGCTTTACGCCCGGCTTTCTTGGGCTGCTTCGGGTTGCACGAATGGGCGATGGTTTTCAATCAAGCCGCCGACCGGCGCCATGGAGATTGGCCCCTGCGACTGGGCGCCGAGGGCACGGACGCCGTGGTGCGCGCTTCCGCCATCCGGTGCACGCACTATGACGCCTTCCGCTTCTTTACGCCGGGCGCCCGGCCCTTGAATCGCCTGACGCCGACGCTGGAGCAACGCGTGCAGAACGAACAGCCGGGATGCGTGCATGTCACCATGGACCTTTATAAATGGACAATGAAGGCACAGCCTTGGGTGAGTTCGGAGTTGGCCGCCGATAGCTTTGAGCTCGCGCGTGATGCCCGCGCGGTGGATATGCGGGCGAGTCCTTATGATTTTTCGGCGGTCGGCTTGGAACCGATATGTATCGAGACGCCGGAAGGCCGTGCCGCTTACGAGAGCGAGCAACGCCGGCTCACAAAAAAGGCGGAACCCGTAAGGGCCCGCCTGATTGCAGCGCTTAAGGGCGCCTTAGCTTAGTAACGGTTCAAGGCAGACGCTCGACAACGAAGTCCTTGTAGTCGACTTTGCACGTCGGATCGTGGGCTTGCAGCGCGAAGGTACCGGAGCCGATTCTACGACCATCCATGCCCTTGGGCGGAACCCAATTTTCGGGCTGGGTGAAATTCACGGTCTGCTTTCCGTCGATCCAGATTTGGACATGTTTTCCTTCGACGCGGATGTGGTATTCGAACCAGACGTTATCTGGGGCGGCGGGCGTATTGAGGACGTCTTGCACGGCATAAAGGCCGCCGGTGCGCTTGATGTCTCCATGGCTGGCGTTGACCTGGCACTCGAAGCCGAGCTTCGGCCATTTTTCTTCTTGGTAGGTGGTGTGGAAGTAGATGCCAGAGTTAGCGCCGGGGTAGGTTTTTACCTTACCCTTGAAGTCGAAGTTCGTGAAGGATGCTTTACCATCAGGGCCAACGTAGAACAGGTGGTCGGCCTTACCGCCGCGAACTTCCAAAATTCCGTCGACGAATTTATAAGTACCTTCAGGGGCGGTCTTCGTCGCCTTCCAGCCGGCGAGGGACTTGCCGTCGAAGAGGTTGATGGTTTCGCCTGCTAAGCTCGAGGGGGTGGCCAGAAGCAAGCTTCCAGCGGCCAACAAGGCGAGGCGGAGGGATGAGGGGGTGGTCATACCCCTTCATCCAACTTCCCCGCTAGGCCAAGGCAAAGGTTAAGTGAAAACTTTGATGCCGGCCTCGCGCATCTCAAGCAGCCGCTTTTTAAGAGTCGAGCGATTGATGCCCAGGATCATGGCCGAGCGCAGTTGATTACCGCGCGTTTCCTCCATGGCCCGGCGAATCATTTCCAACTCGATCACGTTCAGAATGCCCTTGGCGTCGCCGACTCGGCACTGCCGGTAAATCGCATCATAGGCGGGCAGGAGATTAGTCGGAGAAATGGCGGCAATCGCTGGATCAGCGGCGGGTCGGGCTACGTCGGTGGCCGCGGCTACGACGGTGGCTTTGCGAGGTGTGAGCACGTCTTGCGGCAGGTCCTTCGGGAGAATGGTTTCGCCTTTGGCCAAGACGTTGGCGCGCTGGATCACATTCTCGAGTTCGCGGACATTACCTGGCCAATCATAAGTGAGCAGGGCTTCAAGTGCTTCGCTGGAGAGGCGCTTCGGGCGGGTTTTTTTCGCGGCCGCTTGGCGCTGGAGCATGAAGTCGACGAGCAAAGGCACGTCGCCCTTGCGGTTGCGCAGAGCGGGCAACCGGATGCGGAAGACGTTCAAGCGGTAGTAAAGGTCTTCGCGGAATTGACGCAACGCCACCATGGCCTCGAGGTCTTTGTTAGTCGCCGCCACGAGGCGCACGCTTACTTTCAACGTCACGGTCCCGCCGACGCGCTGGATTTCGCCTTCTTGGATCGCGCGCAAGACTTTGGTCTGCGTGGGCAGTGACATATCGCCGATTTCATCGAGGAAAATCGTGCCGCCGTCGCAGAGCTCGAATTTACCGGGCTTCATGTTCGTCGCACCGGTAAACGAGCCCTTCTCGTGTCCGAAGAGTTCGGATTCGATTAGGTTCTCCGGAATCGCGGCGCAATTGACGGCGACGAAGGGACCCTTCGAGCGCAGTGAGTGCTGATGGATGCAGCGGGCCACGAGTTCTTTGCCCGTGCCGCTTTCGCCCGTGATGAGCACAGTTGCATCGCTCGCGGCGACCTGCCCAATCGCCTTCAAGACTTCCTGCATCGGTTCAGAACTGCCCACGATGCCTTCTTTGTAGTCGGCTGGGTTGACGAGCGATTTGACGGATTTGCCGGCATTGGCCAAATCGCGCCGAGCCGAAAGGGCTTTGTCCACGAGGTTGATCAGCTTAGCCTGATCGAACGGCTTCATGACGTAATCGTAGGCACCAAATTTCATGGCCTCGATGGCGGTCTGGGTCGTGCCAAAAGCCGTCATCAGGATCACCATCGCCTGCGGTTGGGCGCCGCGGAGCATTTGCAAAGTTTCGATGCCGGTCATACCGCCCATGCGGTTATCGAGCAGAATAACGTCGGGCTGTTCACGCTTGGCTAGGCTGACTCCGCTTTCGCCGCTATCGGCCTCGAGAACGGTATGACCCAAGCCCGAG
The DNA here is from genome assembly GCA_007280935.1 of Opitutales bacterium. Taxonomy (GTDB): domain Bacteria; phylum Verrucomicrobiota; class Verrucomicrobiia; order Opitutales; family UBA953; genus UBA953. The sequence goes on along the minus strand of QYQK01000026.1, from coordinate 2,794 downwards.
AGAGCCCGACGAAGGGAGTAGCGCAGGTCCTTATCGTCATCGATGACGATGATTTTGGCGGATGTTGCGGATGGGTTCGGGCTCATATGAGTAAAAGTAGGCAGATTTCGTGCCAGAGGACTGGGCAATACCAATTTGAACGATATCACCCTTAAGCACAAACGAAGTATGCTTATTTTTAGACAAATTGAGCTATAATAGCCCCCTTGCCATTCATTTAACCTCACTAATGCTCTTGGAATGCCCCGAATCTTTAAAACAGCCCTCCGGTGGACTCTTTGGGGTGTCGCGGCGTTCTTTGTGCTAACGAATGTTTGGGTCTGGTCGGCCGGATGGGGGCGACTCACCACGGATGCGAGCCAGGTCCCGCCGGACTCCATCGTCGTCCTTTTGGGCACCAATCAGTATATGCCCGAATCACGAGAGCCCACGGGGACGTATCAGCCGCGCATCGATGCGACGATCGAGCTCTGCCGTCAGGCCAAGATCAAAGCCGTGGTCTGTTCGGGTTTGATGGAGCAATCGCTTTCCATGGCGCAGCAATTACAAGCCGCCGGAGTCAAATGTCCGTTGGTCGAAGATCCTTACGGCTGGCGGACTTTAGATTCGGTCGTCCGGGCGAAAGCGCATTATCCCAACGAGCATATTATTTTTATTTCGCAGGACTGGCATTGCGTGCGGGCCCTTTGGCTCGCCGACCGAGCGGGATTAAACGCTACGGCCTACCCCGCGGGGTTCGGCTCCGGGTTCAGTGTTTGGCGATCATGGTTGCGTGATTTTTTTGCTAAACCCAAGGCGATCATCGATTGGGTGATGGGCGATACGTTGCAGACGTCGATGCCAGCCAACGAAGGCAACCATCTGCGCCGGTAGCTCAGGCGCGCTCGTGGCGACCATCGGGGCGCCTGGTCAAGATCCCCCGTATTTCCAAGAGCGTCAGCATCACGGCGGCTTCGGCGATGGCGCAGGGGGCGGCGGTGGCGAGCGATTCGGCATCATGGGCGGTCCCGCCAGCGAAATGCCGTAACCAACGCGCGTGCTCCGGCGCCTCGGTCGCAAGCGGCAGCGCCGGGCATCCACGCGACTCGCCTAACTCTTGGAGGATTTCATCCACGCCCGAAACTAAAGTGGCTCCATCGCGAATCAAGGCATGGCAGCCACGACTCGCCGGACTGTCCGCTCGTCCGGGGAGCGCACAAATCGTCTTGCCCAGGTCGCCGGCGAAACGGGCGGTGATCATGCTGCCACCGTCGACGTCCGTTTCGACGACGATAATGGTGCGGGCCAGCGCGGCCACGATGCGGTTCCGTTGCGGAAAACTTTGGCGATCGGCCGGACGGCCTAAGGGAAATTCCGAAAGGATACATCCGTGTTCGACGATACGTCGGCGAAGTTTCAGGGCTTCGGGCGGATAGGTTAAATCGAGACCATGCCCTAAGACCGCCGCCGTTTTTCCGTCCGCATCGAGCGCACCCTCGTGGGCGGCCGTATCGATGCCGCGCGCGAGTCCGCTCACAATCCACCAGCCTTCTTTGGCCAGATCTCGTCCCAAGGAGCGAGCTAACGAAGCTCCATAAGGCGTGCAATGTCTTGAACCGATGATCGAGACTGAGCGTGCGTCAGGCACCTGGGTACCTTCGGCGTAAAGGACTAGGGGCGGATCCCAAAGCTGGGCCAATGAGACCGGCCACGATGGCGATTCTTCGGTCAGTAAACGGAAGCCTAAGCGTTCCGTTTCGGACAATTCTTTCGCCCAATCAAACTCGCGACAGGCGATGGAATCAGCCGCGTTCTTAGTGATGCCCTTGATGCGTTGCAACCGCTCGCGCGGCGCCGCAAGGGCCAAGGAGAGGTCATTGCCAAAAGCCTCAAGGAGACGACGGACGGTGACCGGGCCGACGCCGGGCAGTCCATTCAGCAAGAGGCGTTGGGCGAGGGGTTGAAGCGGGATGGATACCACTTCACCAGCGAGCAGGAGTCAGGTTAACTCAGCAAGGCCGAGGATAACCCAGAAAGGAGGTCGGTAGTTCTCACTGCCTCTTCCCCCTGTTTTCTACTTAGGATATCAGCCGAGCATCCATGCCAGCCGACGGCTAATTCAACCGCTTCCTCGTCAGCTGACCAAGACCGCGAAGGCTTGGGCCAAGGTGTCGGTGTGCGTCAACGAAACCAAAACCTTCACAGCGCCTCGCTTGACGAGCAAGGCTTGGGCTTTGGCATCGAGTTCGACCATCGGTTCACCTTCGGGGCCGCCGAGGATGGCCACGCTGGTGAGAGAAAACTCCGCACCGATACCCGTGCCGAAAGCTTTGCTCACGGCTTCTTTGGCGGCGAAGCGCGCGGCGAAAGAAGGATAGGGGTCGGCTTTGGCGAGGCAGATTTTCTGTTCGGAGGCCGTAAAAATCTTATCCAAGAAATGCGCGCCGTGCCTTTGATGGGCGGCGCGGATGCGCGCGACTTCGGTGAGGTCGACGCCGACGCCGATTACATTGCCGCCTTCGAGTTTCATGGGCGGCGTAAATGGCCCTGCATTTCGGCGACAGCGCTGCGTATGCCAGTGAAGAGCGCCCGGGAGACGATGGAGTGGCCGATGTTCAGTTCGTGCAGATGGGGCAAGGTGAGGACGGTCCTGATGTTATCGTAATTGATACCATGGCCGGCATTGACAATCAGTCCGAGGTCTTGAGCTAGGACGCAGCCTTGCCGAAGCCGTTCGAGTTCGCTCGCCGCCTCCGGAGATTTCCAGGCATTCGCAAAGGCCCCCGTGTGAAGTTCGACGACCGGTGCGCCGGTC
>QYQK01000137.1 GCA_007280935.1 Opitutales bacterium | reverse complement strand
GTAGTCGAGCATGCCGAAGAAGTGGCCATACTGCCGGTCAAAGCCGCGTGCATTCGGCTGATAGGCTTTCTCGAATTCGCCGAGGTGCCACTTGCCCGTGAGCGAGGTGTGATACCCGGCCGAGCGGAGGGCATCGGCCAAGGTGCGTTCGGCGAGCGGAAGGCCCCAAGGCGCCCCCGGCGAAACGATGGTGTAGACGCCAGTATGCGTCGGGTATCGTCCCGTCAGCAGGGTGGAGCGGGTCGGTGAGCAGACGGGCTGGACGTAATGGCTCTCGATGATCGTGCCGCTCTTGGCGAGTCGGTCGATGTTCGGCGTCTTGATTTCTGTGCCGCCGTTGAAGCCGCAGTCGGCGTAGCCCAAGTCGTCGATCAGCAGGAAGACAATATTAGGTTGGGGAGCGGCTTGGGCCGACAGGATGAAAGCCAGCCAGGAGAAGAGGAAAGCAGAACGCATAGAATGGGGTGACAGATGGTTAGGTCGGCGAATGAAAGGTGTCAAAGGGCTTAACGCCAGAGCGGTTCGGCCTGCGTCTTACTCCAGGCTTCCCATCTCTCGACCAAGGTCTTGGTTAGTTCTTTGTTGCCCGCAGCGACGTCCTGGCTCTCGGAAGGGTCCGCTTCGAGGTCGTAGAGCTCCCAGCGGGCGCCTGCGCGGAAAAGCTTCCATTTCCCCGTTCGGAGGGCGGCATTCTTCCCTACGCGCCAGAAGAGCGTTTCATGAAGGGGGCCAGCGGACGGGCTCGCGAGCAGGCTGCGTAGGTCTTTGCCATCGGCATCGGTATGGCGATCAAGGCCTGCAGCGGCAAGGGCGGTGACGGCTAGGTCAGTAGCGATGGCGGGCGTCTTGATGATGGTGCCGGGTTTCGTGACGCCAGGCCACGTGATGGCGAAAGGTATCCGGATACCGCCTTCGAGCAGCTGACCTTTTTCGCCGCGGAGGGGATGGTTGCTGGAGGTAAGCTCACGCGTGGGGCCGCCGTTGTCGCTAAGGAAGACGATGAGGGTGTTCTCCGTCTGGCCATTGGCGTCGAGCTTGGCCATGAGTTTGCCTACGGATTCATCGAGGTGCGTGAGCATCGCGGCGAAGACCCTGCGATGCACGTCGGGGATTTCCTTGAAGCGTTTCATATGCGCGTCGGTTCCTTGCATCGGGCTGTGGACGGCGTTATAGGCGAGATAGAGGAAGAAAGGTTTTTCTTTCGAACGGTCAAAGAAGTCCATCGCTTCGCGCGTGAACGCGTCGGTGAGGTTGCTTGGTTCATTGACGACGACGTTACCGCGGAGGATGGGATTGTCCTTGTTGTATTCGGGTTCGTCGGACTTCAGATGATCGCTGAGGATCAGGCGGCCATCCGGCGAGGTCCAGCGGCCCATCGCACCATCGGGCAGATTCTTACGGCGCAGCCAAGTCGTATTGCCCTTGCCGGGTTGGGGTTCGAAGTAGTGGCCCTCGTGGAGGAAGCCGAAAAATTCATCAAAGCCTCGCTGCTGCGGGTGGAAGGGGGCGGTGCCCCCTAGGTGCCATTTGCCGACAAGACCCGTGTGATACCCTGCGGTGCGCAGGCGATCGGCGACGGTCGGGATGCCGACGGGGAGGCCGATGCCTGGCTGCAGGTTCTTGCTGCCGATCGGGTTGAATTCAAAACCAAAGCTCGTCTGATAACGGCCGGTCAGCAGCGCGGCACGAGAAGCGGCGCAGAAAGGGGCCGTGACATAGCCATCGGTGAAGCGGGCGCCCTTGGCGATGAGCCGGTCGATGTTCGGCGTCGGGATGCCGTTGCCGCCATAGCAGCCCAATTCGCCGTAGCCGAGGTCATCGGCGACAATGAACAGGATGTTCGGCTTCTTGGTGTCGGCTGCTTGCAGTCCGACCAGAGGCAGGAATAAAAGAGCGAAGAAAATGAGCGATTTCATCTTGGGTCTATGAAAAGGTTATGCGTTTGAACTTAGGGCCAGTTTTTAAGCAATGCACCCTTTGCGTCCTTGAGCTGCAGCGATTCGATGCGGACTTCGCCTTCGCCGGCGCAGGGGTCCAGGCGCATACCGTAGAGCGTTTTGGTTTCCGCAATGGTCAAAGAGATGTTCTGCCACTCTCCGTCATGCGTGACGGTAAATGGTTGGAGTTTTCCTTTGGGCAAGACTGTCTCCGCATCCGTTGTCCAAAAGAATTTACCTTCACCGCTCGACTTGCTTTGCACGCGGAAGGTTAGGGTGTAGGGGCCAGGTGCACTTACGCCCATTTTATCGAACGCGAGACCGGGTTCCTTACTTGAGCAGGTGAGGACGAGTTGCTTCCCCTCTACCTTGAGCTTGGTGCCAGCCCGTCCGCGCGGAAGGGTGCCGCTCGTGGAATCCGCGTTGACCGTCGATTGCTTTCCTTTCCCTCTGATTTTTCCTGCGGTAAGAGGGGCGGTGTAATCGGTCCATCCAATGTGGGTTTTCGGGATGACTTTGGTCGAGACCGGCTTGTTGTCTTTGCCGGTCGATAGGAGTACGTTGGCGGTGAGGTCATGCCATTGTTTGACCATGCGGCTGAGGATGTCGGGGTGCTGCGTGGCGAGGTCGTTCAGTTCGGTACGATCCGTCGACATTTGGTAGAGTTCCCAGGGTTGGCTTTGGAAACTGACGATTTTCCATTCCCCGTCGCGTAAGCCGCGATCGCTGCTGAACAGTAGATGAATCGGTGGCCGCGACTTGATTTCCCCGCCCGCTAAGATCGGCGCGAGTGAAATGCCTGCGAGCGGCGAAGGTTGACGGCCGGGGAAAGTCTCCGGTGATTTTGTCCCAGTGATCTCGGCAAAGGTGGGGAGCAGGTCGACGAGGTGGGCTGGGCTGCTGACGATCGACCCAGATTTGGCCTTCACTCCAGCTGGCCAATGCATGATGGCGGGTGTAGCGATACCGCCTTCGAATTGGTTCTGTTTGTAAAATCGAAATGGTGAGTTGCGGGCCCAGGCCCAGCCGGTGCTATCTGACCACCTGGTGTCAGGGTCGTAAGGATGAGTGCCGATTTGGGGACGGCCGCGATCGTAAGGACAGGCGCCGTTATCGGAGACGAAGACGATGAGGGTGTTTTCCATTTCGCCGGCACTTTGGAGATTGGCCAGTAGGCGCCCCATCTCTTGATCGATGCGATCGATGAGTCCGGCATAGGCGGCCATGCGTTGCGACTCCCAGGTCTTTTGTTCGGAGGGCAACTTGTCCCACGCGGGAATATGCTCCGGACGCGAGCATTCCACGGTGTCAGCCGGAAGTAGTCCGATTTGTTTCTGCTTAGCCACTCGAGCGGCGCGGACGACATCCCAGCCCGCATCATAGCGCCCAAGATATTTCTCGTAATCGACCTTTAAGGGCTGCAGGGCGCCGTGGGGTGCGTTGAAGGCGATGTAAAGGAACCAGGGTTTCTTGGCCGTGCGAGCGGCATCGAGGAAATCGATGGCGTGATCGACGTTAGCTATCGTGGTGTAGAAGCCTTGCGCGGGTACCGTCCAGGGCTTGCCGTCGAGGCGGAAGGTCTTGTCGCCCTTGTAGTAGTTGGTCGCGCCGGAAAGATGTCCGAAGTAGCGATCGAAACCGAAGTCGGTCGGCTCCTTGTCTAGGTGCCACTTGCCCGTCATCGCCGTGTAGTAGCCAGCCGGGTGGAGAACCTCGGGGATCGTCACCGCCCGGCTCATGCCTTGGTCGCCTGCTTGTTTGCACCAGCGACCCGTGAGCAGGCTGACGCGTGAGGAGTGGCATTTGGCCGTATTGTAGAATTGCGAGAAGCGCACGCCGTTGGCGGCGAGCTTGTCCATGTTGGGGGTGGCGATCTCGCTGCCGTAGCAACCTAGGTCGGAGAAGCCCATGTCATCGACCATCACCAGCAGGATGTTCGGCTTCGGGGTGTCAGCGCCTTGTAAGGAGGCAAAAGGCGTGAGCAGAAGGGCTAAGAGAAGGGTAAGGGGTTTCATCGAAAGGGGTTCTATGGGTTATCTATTATGGCAACCCCAGCCCCAAGCCAAAGTTAGTCCAAAACCCCCTTATTTTCAGTCAATTACCCCAATGGCTTTGTCTTACTTCTTTTTGGGCGGACTGACTTCGGGAGCTTTTACGATTTTGTGTTCAGCGAGAACGGAAAATTCGGCGAGATCCAAGTTTCCATCCTTATTGGTATCGGCGCTTTTAAAGTGTTGTTCAGTGTGTGCGCCCATCTTGGAGATCGGCCGGAACTCTTTCAGGTCGAGCTTAGCGTCTTTGTTCGAGTCGAGACGGGTGAAGCAGGCTTCGGTTCCTTCGCTGAGGATGGCATACCAAGTCTGACGGCTGAGCGCGCCTACGAGTTCGGAGCTATCGATGAAGCCGTCTTTATTGGTATCGCTCAGTGCGAAGTGGTCGTCGCCGTGATGCGTCGCTTGGATGTCCAGCGTCTTGTATTCAACCACCGAAAGTTTGCCGTCCCTGTTCTTATCCGCCGACGTCATGATCCGTAGCAGAAGGGTCGGCTTAGGCTGATTAACTTCGGCGGCAGGGAGCGCGGCCAATGGGATGAGTGTCAGCAGAAAGAAGAGGGATGATCTCATTAGGTGGGGGTCTAGGGCGGTGCCGCCGTTAGTTCAGTTTCCCTTGATGTTATATTTCGCGTCGAGCACTTCGCCGTTTGCCGGGTACCACTCTTTGAGAAGACGACGATGTTCCGTCAGTACGGAGGCGAAGGCGGGGTCGAGGGCCAGATTTGTCATCTCACCTGGGTCGTCCTTCATATCGGTGAGCATCTCATTCCGTTTTCCAGTGGCGTAGACGACGTATTTATAACGCGCCGATCTCAGCATGCGGCTTCCGCCGTTTTCAGTCACTACGGTCTCGCGCCATGAGGCGGGGGCGCGCCCTTCGGCCAGGGCGCGAACGCTGCGTCCTTTGAGTTCGGTGGGAATCGGGATTCCGGCGAAATCGCACAGGGTGGGAATGATGTCGAGTCCGGTCGAGACGAGGTGTTCCTTGTCGATTAGGCCGGCTTTGGTGACGCCTTTCCAGCTGACGATGAACGGGACGCGTGAAGCTTCGTCGTAGAGAACTGACTTATGTTCCAGGCGATGCGAGCCGTCCATATCCCCGTGGTCGCTCGTGAAGACGACCAAGGTGTTCTCATCGAGGCCGGTTTCTTTCAAGGCCTTCAGCACTTCCCCGATTTGCGAGTCTACTTCTTCGGTGAGACGGGCATAAGTCCATCGGTGCATACGCCATTCTTCCTCGGACCATTCATTTCGGGCATGGACGCGAAAGCCGCGTTGATCGGCAGCGAGGATGGCTTCCGGTTCTCCCAGCGGGATGGCGTAATTCGTCGGCAAGGGCGGGCAAATCTTGCCAAAAAAATCTTCACGGGTCACACCCGCTGGCATCTTCATGGCTTCCATCATCGGCTTGGGTCCCGTGATGGTCCCAGGTTTCTTGGCCGAAGAAATCGCCATGAAGCAGATGTCGTGCGGATTGATGAACGAACTTACCATGAGGAAAGGTTTGGCGTGGGGCTGACGGATGAACTGCACGCTGTTTTTCGTGAGGCCTTTGCCAGCCAGGTCTGTTCCGTTTTTACGATCGTGTTGCTTGAAGCCGGCATCCTCGATTGACATCGGGAAGTGTGCCTTCCCCCCATAGATTGTCTCATAGCCAGCCTTCGAGAATATTTGCCCCATCGTATTTTGAAGCAGAGCTGGGGATACTTTACTCTTGTTCGAGTCCTCGTTGGTTTCCATGCGGACGCGGCTGGGCATGGTACCAGTCATCATGCTATAGCGGGAAGGGACGCACACGGGGTCGGCGCAGTAGGAGAGAGAGAAGCGCGCACCTGAGGCGGCCAGGCTGTCCATCGCAGGGGTTTTGAGGTTGGGGTTGCCGGCGCAACTCAACATTTCCGCGTGTTGCTGATCTACGATGATGAATAGGATGTTGGGTCGGGTGTCGGCTTTCTTGGCTTCGGCCGCGTCGAGGGCGGCGGTCAGGCCGAGCAGGGCAAGTAGCAGGGTGCGCATGGGGATGCACTTATGTAGCAGGTCTCTTCGACCCTGCAATCCCGTTCCTTAAGAGCGCAGTCCGCGCAGGGTCCCGGTACTGGTGGCGAACTTATCGGCCTCGACGCCAAGGTTCTGGAGTATGCTCACGTAGAGATTGGCTAGCGGGGTGTTGTTGACGGTGTCGAACGTAAGGTGCTGGCCGTGGCGGAAGCCGCCGCCGGCGAGGATGAGCGGCAAGTTCTGGTTGCTGTGCGAGTTGGCGTTGCCGAGGCAGCTGCCGTAGAGGATTTGGGTGCGGTCGAGGAGGTTGCCGCCGGTTTCGCGGGTGTCGCGGAAGGTCGAGAGCATCTCGCCGAAGACGGCCAGCTGGGCTTCCTCTATTTTGCGGAGTTCGGAGATCTTGTCCGGCTCGTTGCCATGGTGGGTGAGGCCGTGGGTCTCGTTCTTCACGCCGGGGACGTGAGGCACGACGGAGAAAGTGCTGAGAGAAAGCGTGACGACACGGGTGCTGTCGGTCTGCAGTGCGAGGCGGACGAGGTCGAACATCAGGCGCGAGCGGGCGACGATTTCGTTGGCGTCGGCGATGTCCTTCGGCATCGGGTAATCGACCTTCGGCTTGGGTCGGTTCTCCCAGGCGATGCTACGTTCGAGGCGTCCTTCGAGTTCGCGGACGCTCTGGAAGTATTGATCAAGACGTGCGCGGTCTTGCGCGTCAGAGCTCTTTTCGAGTCGCTTGGCCTTGTCGAGGATCAGGTCGAGTACGCTACCGCCGGCCTGGATACGACGCATGGTGGCGGCTTTCTCTTCGGGCGTGCCGGCGACGAAGAGCTTCCGGTAGAGTCGTTCAGCGCTGGCCTCGGCGGGCAGGATGACGCCGGAACGAGAGACGGCGACGGAGTCCGCATAATGTTCGCCTTGGCGGACGGCCACGGCGAGCGAGGAGAAGCGGGTGTCTTCGCCGATTTTCTCTGCGGCCAGTTGGTCGAGTGAGAGGCTGTTACGGAAAGTTGGCTGACCCGGATGCGGCGCACCAGACAGGAAGCATTGACCAGCATGGTGATTGCCGTCGACTCCGGGGTGGGAGAGTCCGGCGAAGGTCGTGAACTGATCGCGCTGCTTCGCCAGCAGATCGAGGTAGGGGCTCGAGGTCTCGCCGACCTTCGGGAAGAAAAAGGCGGGCATCATCCCGAGGGGCACGTGGATGGCCAGCAGACGATTGGGCGGAGCCTTCTCCGCGACTTTGGCGAGCGCGGGCAAGGCCAAACAGGCGCCAGCGGCAAAGAGGAAATCACGTCGGTTCATGGTCAGCGAGAAAGAGGGAGGAAGAGTGCGCTCTGGGCGAGCTCATGGATGAGTGAACGCAGGCCGTATCCGTTCGCCTTCGTCTGCGCGACGATGCGGCGGATCTCGGCACGATCGGCGTAGCTGATTTCCGTACCGGTGGCGTAGCGGGCGAGGTGCGCCACGAACGCACGGGCGAGTTTCTCGTCATCGGAGGCGAGTAGCTCGACGAACGTGGCCGTATCGCGGAAGGCACGACCGTCGCGCAGTGCGCCGGAGGCGTCGACCTTCGGGCCAAGTTTATATTCGACCTTCCAGTCGATGTGGCCCTTTTCGGGCGGCAAGTCGCCTTGGCCGTTTGAGCGATAGCGCGTGCGAAGGCCGCCGATAGGATCGAACGCTTCGAGGGCGAAGCCTGGGGCATCAATCTTGGCGTGACAGGCGGCACAGCTCGGGTCGGAGCGGTGCTTGTTCAACTGTTCGCGGATCGTCGTCGTACCGCGGGTGTCGGGGTCGACCGCCGAGACGCCGGGTGGCGGCGGAGGCGCTGGTGCGTCGAGGAGACGATCGGAGACCCAGACGCCGCGTTTGACCGGTGAGGTCGTCGTGCCGTTGGCGGTCAGCTTGTGGATGGAAGCCTGGCCGAGCAGGCCACCGCGGAGGCTTTCGGCAGGCAGGGCGACCTTGCGTACTTCCACGCCCGTGACACCGGCGATGCCGTAGTGTTCGGCGAGTCGCTGGGTGAGCATCGCGAAGCCGGGCTTCACTAGGGAACGAGCGGGGAGATCTTTCGTAATCAGCTCGCGGACGAAGGATGGGGTTTCGTTGGCGACGCCCTGTCCGAGCAGGAAGCGGTATTCCGGGTAGAGGAGCGGGTCAGGGTTCGTCTCGTCTAACCGTCCCAGCTCGAGCCACTGGCGGGCGAAGTCCTGATAAAAGCGTTCGGAGCGCGGATCGGCGAGCAGGCGATCAATCTGGGTGCGGAGGATTTCCGGCTGGTGCAGCGAGCGATCGCGGGCTGCGGCGAGCAGGGCGTCGTCAGGTGGCCCGTTCCAAAGCCAATAGGCGAGGCGAGTAGCGAGGGCCGTGTCGTCGGCCGGCGCGGGGAGGAAGAGGAATTCCGGGGAAGTCAGTATGGCGACGTAGACGCGGCGCATGGCGTCTTCGAAGCAATCTTTCGCGTCGAGCCGCGTCTGCAGGAGTTTCAGATAAGGTTCGATCTCCGTCGCGGTGACGTCGCGGCGGAAAGCGTGCGGCAGGAAGTCAGCGAGGAGTTTGCAGGCATCTTCAATCGGCTGAGTGGATTGAACCGTCTCGAGCTTCGGTTCACGTTCGGCCGGAGCGAGGTCGAGGTATGCGTTGGGGAGGTAGCCGCCGGGGTTACGAATCTTCTCGCGGTGCGGCGGTACGATGTCGCCCCCGGCGACGAAGGGCTTGATCGGTAGGTGGCCGAAGAGTCGCGTATGGCTGACGGGCGGCCAGACGGGGTTGAGCGGGCCTTCGATCTCGAACCAGTCGAGGGCGACGCCAGGGCCGACGTGTTTGGCGGCGCGGCCGGCGATCTGGCCGACACGAAGGCCAACCCACGGAACCGACACGGGATCGAAGACGATCGATTCATGGGCGTCGAGCCAGGTGGTGATCTCGCCGACCTTTGATTCCATCGAGGGGGCGGTGAAAGCGGCGAGAAGTCGGCCGCCTTCCTGTTGTTTGCCTTCTTCGTGCGCGCGTAGCACGGCGGCTTGAGGTGCGTCGCAAGGATTCGGCTTCCCGTTCGCCCAACGGAAACCCCAGGTCGAGAGGCGCAGGCGATACGTGCCGGCGAAGATCGGAGCGACGTTCATCGCCGCTTCGTAGCCGGCGAGGTTGGGGTTGAGGAGTCCGACGGCGCTCTGGCTCTGGGCTACGGCCGGGCTTTTCACGAGCAGGCCACGGTCCTTGAGATCAGGCCCTTCATGGCCTACGTGCCCCTTCTTGTCTTCGAAGCCGCCACGGACGGGCAGGGCGGGGTCGGGCTGCTTGTCCTTGAGGAGCACGTATTGTCCGTGGGAGAGATTGCCGCCAAACTTGAATAGCCCCGCCGGGTAGATGCGCTTCTGATACACCCGCGGAGCGGTTCTTTGGGTGGCGATCGCGACATCGAGCGCCTTCTCGATGGCTTCTTGGTAGGCGGCGAGGTGGCCGGGTGAGAGGTCGAGTCCGCTGGCGATCTTATCGTAGCCCGACACGCGTCCGTCGGCCGGGAGCAGGCCGGTGATGTCCAGGCGTGGTAGGGACAGCAGGTCCTTGAGCGAGTTCTCGAACTCCTGACGTGTCAGACGGCGGAGCTGCGTGTGCACCGGACGAGCGGCGGTGGCGGCCGCGGTCAGTCGGGCGTCGAGTTCGTTGACGAAGGCAGCTTTATCGGCTTCGGGTGGGCGCGACTTCTTCTTAGCCGGGGGCATCTCGCCGTCGGCGACCGCGTCGTGGATCTTGATCCAGCAATCGAGCTGCTGCTTTTCCGAACCTAGTGACTCTAGGTCCAACCCGCCTTTCTTCGTCTCCTTGTCGTGGCACTCGTAGCAATGCTTCTCCAGGAAGGCGCGCGGTTCCGCGGCTGAAGCGAGGGCACCGGCGAGTGACGTGAGGATGGCGAACCGCAGGGACATCTTAACGCTTCAGGGCGGAGTCGACGGCGACCTTCAGCTTGTCCGCGAAGACCTCATAGCCCGCCAGGTTTAAGTGCAGGTATTTGTCGGAATAGAGTTCGCTCTTCAACGAACCGTCGGCGTGGGTGAAGTCGGCGCCGACATCGATGACGTGGACCTGCGGGTCAGCGTCCAGCTTCAGGGTATCGAGGGCGACGTTTACTTCGCGGACTTTGGCGCCGACTTCCTTGCTCGGGTCGAAGGCCGGCAGGATCTTCACGACGATGATCTGCGACTGTGGGCAGCGGAGGCGGAGGTTCTCGATGCATAGTTTGATTCCTTGGGCGGCGGCGCTGACGGGTACGCCGTTGGCTTTGATCAGGGGAGCGTTGTTCACGCCGATCTTGAGTACAATCACCTTGGGCGAGGCTCCTTCGAGTGCCCCGTGGTCAAGGCGCCAGAGGATGTGCTCCATGCGATCACCGCCGATGCCGAGGTTCACGGTTTTGAGGCCGCCGAACTGCTTCTGCCAGGCGGCATTGAAGGGTGTGCCGTCGAAACCGCCGCCCCAGCCTTGGGTGATACTGTCGCCGATGAGCGCGACATCGATGGCGCCGGCGGCTTTGACGTTCTCGATGTTCTTGGCGTGGTGGGCGAGCCAGGCGTTCCCATATGTCGCGTCGGCGCCGCGCCAGCGGCCGGCGGTCGGGGTGACGAACCACATCTCGGGCAGGTGCTTCTGGATTTCATGGCCGGGCTTGCGGGTGTATTCGTCTTTGTTAGCCCAGGCCATTTCGGCTTCGGTCAGCGGCCAGCCTGTCAGCTGAGGGTCGAGCTTGCCGTCGTTGTAAGGGGCGTAGGGGTAGAGCAGCGATTTACCATCCGCAGATTTGGCCGTCGGTCCGGCGGGCGTGGCTGGCTTCGCCGCTGGTTCTGAACCAGGTTTGGTCGCGGTCTCCTTCTTGGGGATGACCACCGCAGAGCCCAATCCCTTGCCGCCGAGCGTCGGGTCCAGCAGAGGTTTAAGGCGGGCGGCGTAGACTTCGTAGCCGGCGAGGGACAGGTGGATATTATCCGGGGTGAAGAGCTCTTTCTTGATGGTGCCGTCGGCGTTGAGGAAGTCCTTCGTGAGGTCGAGGACCTTGACCTTCGGGTCGGTGCCGAGGTTCAGTTTATCGATTTCGGCATTGGTCAGGAGGATGTCCTCGTAGAAACGGACTTTCGGAGCGTGGCAGGGCAGGATTTTTGCCACGACCACGTCGGCCTCGGGGAATTTCTCGCGCAGGTTGGCGAGGCACGCCTTCACGCCTTGCGCGGCTGCGGCGACGCCCGTCTCGGGCGTGAAGAACATGTTGTTGTTGCCTATCATCAGCACAATCGCACGCGGCTTCAGTCCATCGACGCCGCCATGATCGAGCCGCCACAGCACGTTCTGGGCTTTGTCGCCGCCGATGCCGATGTTGATCGTCTTCTCGTCCGTGAAGGCCTTCAGCCAAGCGGCGTTTAGCACTCCCTTGTCGAGCGGGCTACCCCATTGCTGGGTGATCGAATCGCCGACGAGGAGTACATCGCACGGCCCCGCGTTCTTCTGGACGTAGGCGACCAGCTTGGCGTGCGTATCCACCCAGCTCGTGCCGCCCCAGCTACCGGCGGACGGCACGGCTGGCCAAAGGTGAGGGAGGTGTTTGTTTACCTCGCGGCCAGGCCGGCGTTCGAACTCTGGTCGGGCGATGAAGGCTTTCTCTTCGGCCGTGAGCGGCCAACCCGTCGGCTGGGGGTCGGCCGGTTTGTGGGCGTAGTCGAGGGCCAGCAAGGGGGCGGCCAACAGCAGAGGCAGGCAACGTCGCATGGCGTGGTCCTCAGCGGGCCTGATAGCCCTGCCAGAGCCATTCGAGGGCTGAAGGCAGGAGCTGGGCGCGGGCGTTACCGATACCGTGGCCGGAATCCTGGCAGAAGTAATACTGGTAGGGGTAGCCCTTGGCCTTGAGGACCTTGGCCATGCGGTGGTTGGCTTCGACCCAGTCGTGCATGCCGTCCTTCATGACGTTCGGGTTGTAGTTGTCGCGATCGCCGACGGCCATGTACAGGCGGATGGGCTTACGCTCGCTCTGGGGGATGAGGCTGTCGTGGAAATCCCAGGCGCCGCCCGGGGTCTTGGCGTCGAACGGCCACTGCTGGTTTACGAACGTGCCGGAGAGGGTGAGCACGCGGCGGAACCACTCGGGGTGATACCAGGCCATGATCAGCGCGGCGGAACCGCCGGAGCTCGTGCCCATCGTGGCGCGGCCTTCGGGGTCGGACGTGAACTTCACGCCGTAGTTCTTTTCGACGAGCGGGAGCACCTCGTGCTGGATGTATTCGGCGTACAGGCCGGACATGGTATCGTATTCCTTGCCGCGCTCATGGCCCTGGGCGTCGCCGCCGCCATTCGCGATCTGCACCATGATGAGGGCCGGGATGCGTTTCTGCGCGATCAGGTTGTCGAGGATGCGCGCCGTATTCTGGTCGGGCTTACCGAGGCCGGGGCCGTCGTGCGTGACGAGCAGCGGCGCGGCTGTGCCGGCTACGTATTGGGCCGGGATGTAGACGGTGATCGTACGCTTGTAGTCGATCGTGTGCGTCTGGACGATCAGGGTCTTGGGGTTCTTCGGGTCAGGCACGCCGAATTCGTCGCGGGCGATGCCGGAGTTGAAGCGCTGCGTGGTCTTGGAATCGATCTGGAACTGCTGGATCTTACCCCGCGGCACGCCTTCGACGGCCTTGGTCTCCGGCGCGGCGACGTAGGTCGGGCCCACGAGGTAGTTGCCGTCGGCGAGCGAGGTCTTGGTGTCGAGTCGGACGAAAATCGGGGCGCCCGGAGCGTCGAACGCACGCGTCGGCGGCGTTGGGCGGTCTTGCTTCTTAGGCGCCTGGGGGACGGCCTTGGGCTTGTCAGCCGCGGTGAGCACGGCCAGCGGTGCAAGCAGCAGGGCGACGAGGAGTGTGCGTTTTGTTCTCATGGGATGAATTCCACAAAGGTCATTTGGCTGGTGCAGGCGGCAGCGCTTTGATCCACGCGAGGTTGAAAACGTAGTGCTTGCTGCTGGTGAGGAGCTGGATGCGGCCGTCGCGGGTTTGGGCGATGGCGAGGTAGCCGCTGGTGTCGGCTTTGGTGCTGTTGTCTGCGGTGATCAGACGACGGTCGGGCCAGGTCTTGCCTTCGTCGTAAGACACGGCGGAGAAGAGGCCCACGCCGGTGAAGTCGCCGCTCTTGCTTCTGAAGGTCAGGCCTTTGCCTGGCTGGCCTTTTTTCAGATCGCGGTCCTGATCGGTGAAGGAGCAGAGCACGATGGGGCCTTCGCGCAGCCGCAGCAGCACGGGGCGCTGCGCCTTGCTGACGACGGGGAACTCGGTGGCCTCGTAAGTCCACGTCTCGCCGAGGTCGCTCGTATAACTCACGGGCATCTTGAAGCCGAAGCGTTCCTGGTCGGCGATGTCGTTGAGGCGTCCGAACGCCATGAGCCGGCCATCGGCGAGTTCGACCAGCGGGGCATGGATGCCTGCGATGCGCGGACCGCTGCCGCCGGGGCGCGGCTCGCTCTTGCCGCGCGGCTTGCCGGTCTGCGTCCAGGTGCGGCCTTCGTCGCGACTGATGACGAGCGAGGCGTGGTCGAGCGAGATGGCGAGCACGCCCGTGCGGGTGCGGATCATGGCATTGCCAAACTCGCCGCTCATGGGAAACGACCGCGCTTTGGACCACGTGGCACCGTTGTCCGTGGAAGTGCGCAGGATGTTCATCGAGTCGTGTGCCCAGACCAGGTGGAAGAGGGTGTTCGCGCCGTCACACCAGAGCTTGGGGGCGTGGTCGTTGATGTCCGGGCCATCCCAGAAGGGCGAGGCCGCTTCCCAATCCTTCGCGCCGGAACGGAGCCGACTCGCGGCATCGCACAGCTCGGGGCCGGACTCCACGACGCAGGAGAACCACGTGGCGAGCAGGTCGCCATTCGGACATTCGACGAGTGCAGGGCTGTGATTGTGCCGGGCGAAAAGCGGGCCAACCTGACCGGGCGGAATCCTGCCGTAAAGGCGCGGGCCTTCAAAGAAGGGCACGTCCGCATCCTGAGTCACGATCTTCGCCGGTTGCTGGCTGACGTTCTGCATGTTCAAAGGCGGTGCGGGTGGCGGCAGCAGCGTGCCTTTCGCCAACTCGCCGAGCACGACACGGAAGCCGACCTCAGGCCTCGACGAATCGGGAATCCAGCCACCGCGATTCGCCGACCGCACCATGCGCGTGAGCATCGAGTGAGCGCCGCCTCGGAAGACGCGGAAGTCGCCAGCGCTCCGGCCCAGCGGGTCGGTTTGCCCGCCACTTTCATACGGCCCATACCAATCGAGGCACCACTCGGCCACATTGCCGTGCATGTCATACAGGCCCCAGGCATTCGGCGACTTCTGCGCGACGCGGAGCGATGTCGCGCCGTCCTGCCATTCATACTCCGGCGGCATCTTGCCAGCGGGGAAATACCGTTCGCGCCAGCCTTCTCCTCCGAACCACTTCTGTTGTCCCGAAGGCAACGTGTCGCCGGTGTTGAAGATCGTCGTCGTGCCCGCGCGGCACGCATACTCCCACTCCGCCTCGGTCGGCAGTCGATACGTTTTGCCTTCCTTCTTCGAGAGCCACTCGCAGAACGCCACCGCCTGAATCCAAGTAATGCCATTTACCGCCTCATCATCCGCACCCGTGCCCTGGCGAAAGCCAGGCTGAAACTGCCGGAACTGCCCCAGCGTGACCTCCGTCATGCCCATGTGAAATGGCTGCGTGATGGTCACACGATGCGCCGGCTTCTCATCCCAGTCCGCCGAGCGAAACTCCGCGTGATGCGCCGCCAGGCTGGCATTGCCCGAAATCGGCGGCCCGTCCTGCCCCATCGTGAACGTGCCGGGCACGATGGGCACGAGCTTCATGCCGATGGAGTTCGTGATGGGCTCGGCGGCGTGCAGCGCGGCCAGCGGAGCGAGCAACAGTCCGGTGATGAGTGTGAGGGTGGGGTTCATAATGGTTTCTGAATCCTACCTGTTCGAGTGGCTCAGGACTTGTCCTTGTTGCCTCAAGAGCGATTGCAGCTCATTCGTCGGCACCTTTCGCGGCTCGATGTTGTTTTGAATCGCCAAATGCGCCGCGACGCCAGCGGCCTGGCCGAGGCTCATCCAAGTGGGCTCCATGCGGATGCTGGAGAAGGCGACGTGAGTGGTGCTGGCAGCGACGGGGACGATGAGGCCGTCGATCTTCTCGGGGAGCATGATGCGATACGGGATCTCGTAGGGGCGCGTGATGTAGTCGAGCATGCCGAGGTAGCCTTCGAGCACGAGGGTGTCGCCCGGTTGGTGTTTGCGGGTGGGGAAGCTGTCGATGGGAAACTCGCCCACGGCGATGCTGTCGGCGTGATGTTTCGGCTCCTGGCCTTTGCCGGTGATGTCGTGCTCGGTGAGCGTGTATTCGCCGATGAGTCGGCGGCCCTCGCGCACATACAGTTGCCAGGGGAAGTGCGCGTTGTCGGTGAACTCATCCTTCGGCAGGTGCATTTCGTTGGCAAGCGCACGATGCGCTGCGGGCACTTCGGGATCGTTTTGCAGGAACCACAGCAGGCCGAGCACGAGGCTGCGGTGTCGGGCGCAGATACGTTGGCGCGTGGTGCCGTCGCCGTCGATGTAACCGCGATTTTCCTCGGAGAACGGAAAGCCGAGCGGACGTGGGTTGATGTTCACGTCGCACTTGTGGTTCGGGATGTCGGCCACGGACAAAGCGCGCACGAGCGTGTCAAAGTGCTTCGGATTGTAGCCGCGACCGGGCTTGATGACTTTGGGTCCCGCGAGTCGGCCTGCTTTGAGATCGTCGAAGTAGCCGAGGTAGTCTTTGCGATCATAACCCGGCGGCGGTTCGGTGAGGCGATGCGCGTTGGCCGGGTCAGTGGTCAAACACAGCCGGTAAGTGTAGGCGGGCAGGCTGTCATCCGCCGCGCCGGTGGTGCCGGGCAGGAACTCATGGGTCTGGTAGTCGAAATAAACGATGCCCGCATGAGGCTCGCCGAACTCCCCGCGCGATTCGCGACCCAGGCGGAACTTCGCACCGGCGGCGGCATACAGATCGCCTTCATAAGTGGCGTCGATGAAGACCTTGGCCGTTAGCGTTCGTTCGTCGCCGCTTCGCCGATTCACGACGGCGATGCCGCGCAGCTTGTTATCGGTAACCTTGGCTGAATGGAGCTGCCAGCCCTTCATCGCCGTGATTCTAGGCTCCTTGGCGAGCATGGCTTCGAAGACCTTCTCCGCGACATGCGGCTCGGCGTAGTAGCCGTCCTGGCAGAGCTTCGTGTTCTCGTGCTCCGCGCCGTAAGTCTTCACATAGTGCTCAAGAACGCCCGCGACGAACTCCTTGAAGATGCCGCCGATCATGTCGCGGTGCTCGATGTCGCTCTTGCCGAGCCCGCTGGTCGTCATGCCGCCAATGTGATCGTGGTATTCGATGAGCGTCACCTCGCGGCCCATCCGCGCAGCAGAGATAGCCGCAGCGATGCCTCCTGGAGTGCTCCCGTAAATGACGACATCCTGCGCGAAGAGCGCCGATGCCGCGAATGCAACAAGGATGGCGGTGAGGATGAGTTTCATGTCTTTGCTAAACTTTCCGGCTCCAAGATTCATTTCGCTGCCCGCAGTTTTTCCAATTCATCCAGCCGCACCTTGAAGAGTTCAGTGGTCGATTTATTGCGTGAGAAGGCGATCCACAACTGGCCGTCGTGCTCGATGGCGTGCGGGTATGCCAGCGAGTCGTTGAACGTCGTGGGTATGTCGAGCCGTGCCATCCGGTTGAACGAGAGGCCGTCTTCGGAGATCGCCAGATACAGTTCGCGACGACGCATGGTCGTGTTGGCATTGGAAATGAGAACGCGATAGCCACGGCTGGTGAGCAACGAGAAGAGTTTGCTCTTGGCGTTCGGATACTCCGTCTTCACCGGTGCGCTCCAGGTTTGTCCGTGGTCATGCGAGAAGGCGCGGAACAGGCGGTCCGAGGTGCCGTTGTCGCGAAAGACGGCCACGAGCAATCCGTCCGGCTGCTCCCAGAAGATAGGTTCATCGGGACTGAGGCCGGTGCTGGGGCTTGCGGCCTGTTTGTCCACCACGGGCACCACACGCCAATCGCTCAGCGACTTCGTGCCGCCGATGAGCATGGAGACATTGAAACCCGAGTCACGCCGCGTCGTGATCCAGTCGCCCGTCGAGAGCTTCTGCGGCGCGAAGTTGTTGATCGCATTCTTGAAGACCGTGCCCTTCTCCTTCCATGTGTTGCTCGGCTCGTCCCAAACGTAGGCAAGGAGATTCATGTCCCGGTCCGGCCCAAATCCACCGTGGCCTTTGAAGCTCGAAGTCAATCCGAGCAACTCGCCATCGCGCACCCAGAAATCGCGAGCATAGAAGCCGCGACCTTCGTCGGGCTCGCGCGTCAGCATCTTTGGCGCACTCCACTTCAACCCATCATCACTCGTGGCATAGCGAACATGCTGCGTCGGCCAGTCCTCAATCTTTGGCCCGGCACTCCACATGCACCAAAACTTTCCGCCATGATGCAGCAGATAGTTGTGCAGTTGAAACTTCCACTGCTCGTCCGGCTGGCACACGACCGCATGAGTTCCTTTGAGTAACGGTAGCCGGGCAAACTTCACCTTCGACGGATCGCCATCCGTGCCGGGGAGATTCAGCATCGGCGCAGGCGCATCGGCGGCGTGGAGCGCGGCCAGCGGTGCGAGTAGCAAGAAGGCGAGGAATTTGAGTGCGGGCTTCATGGTTACCTAATCTTGAAGGTCATTCCAGTCCAGGCGTGCGCAATTCCTTAAGCGTCTTCCCGCTCAGCGGAACATCAGGATGTAACCCCATTACGCGTTGGTTGCCATCGCCACCGCCAGAGCCGGGAAGGCGGAAGACGGCTTGCCAGTTGATGGCGTGAGCGGGGGCGTTTTGCTTCATCTGCTCGGCGCGGGAGTAGTTAGCGTATACTTTGGCTTTGGCATCGATGTCCTGGCCTTTGCTGGCTTCGAGCTTCTGCACCCCGGCGCGGGTGTCCACGAGGAGTTTGGCGTAGTCGAGGCCGTATTGGATGAAATGCAGGCGGCGGCGGTATTTTTCATCAGCGTCGGCGAGTTTCTTTGCGGCGTTATCGAGATGGGCCTGGGCCTGGGCAAATAGCTCGGGGGTGTATTTTTTGGGCAGATCATAGGCGCGGAAACGGCTCGGCTCCTTCGCGACGAACTCCATGCGCGTGCGCTCCAGGAGCTGCCAATAGGCCTTTACATCCGCGGCGGCCGGGCCGAAGCCGCGTTCATAATAATCATCCATCACGGCGGCGACATCAACCTGCGGATTCCAAGCGAGATGCGCCAGCGCGTAGTAATGGGGCCCTTGATTGGCCCAATGCAGCCAGAACATATCGAAGTAGAGGCCGATGGCATGATGTTCGGCAACGAACCGAAAATCCTCGCCGGCCTGCGTCATCGCCACATCGGCCATGCCCCAGCTGAGGCCCGCCGGGCTACCGAGATTCGGCCGCCACATGAGGTGTTTCGCTGTCGCCGCCCAGCCAGCGTGTTGCTGCATCGGTAGTTCGCGCTCCTTGGGCGAGCGCAGGTGGAAATTGGCCACGCTGGAGATGATCACATTGTCGTCGGGAGCGATTCCTATGGGTGGATTGCGGGCCAGTCCATACGCGTTGAGCAGCACGAACAGGTCGCGGTCGGGAAAACGCTCCTTCAGCAGGCGGGCGAGGGTATTGGCGAAACGCACGTCGCGATTCGTTTGCGACACGCCCTGGAACTTCACATGGCCGCTGAAGACCCACTCCATCTTCTCGCCATCCGGATGATCCCAGGCGAGGCAGTTTGCGCAGGTGCAATGACCGCTGGTGTAGCCGTCGTTGGGCGAGACATTGATGACGCTCAGCAGCGGGTCCGAGCGGATTTTGAGTGAAACATCCTCCAGCCACTGCTGCCATACCTTGGGGTTGGACGCGCAAAGTTTTGTGTTGCTGGCTCGCTCCTTCACCGCCGTGCGACTGCCATCTGGTGCGGCGGCGAAGTAGTCGGGATGCGCCGCACCATACTTCTCCCACCAATCGCTGAAACCATGCCCGCCACTCATGTCCATGGAGTCGAGCTGTATCCGCTGAAAGCGCGCCCAGAGTTCCGGGCCGTCCTCTTTATTGTCGCCCAGGGAAGTCCTCACGATCATGCCCCCTCGCGCCCGAATCTGCGGATGATAACGCCGCTCCATCGGCGCGATAGCCAGGCGTTCGCGTTTGATCACGTCTTCCTCGTCCGGCCACAGCCAGCGCACCTCGAGCTGTTCCTGGATGAAGGAATACACCGCGTTCGCCGTACCATATTCCTGCTGGATACCCGTCTTCATCGCCAGCCGCCCTTTCTCCTCCATGTGCGCTGGGTCCCAGCGGTCGCGTCCGGCGATGACGAGATATTTCTCATTTGCTACGATGAGCGTCTCCTCCGCGTTTTTGAAATCGAAGTCCGTCTTCGGAAACAAGGCCTTCACTGCCGGCTGCACGCCGATCCAAATCGCCCGCTCTGGCAATGGCTGCGGTTCACCATCGAGGATCGCAGGCTTCTGGCCGCTGATCTTCTCGATATACTCCGCCAGCGTCACGGCTGCATCGCGGGTGCGAGGGGGAGCGTCCTTGAAAACGATGATCGGTGCCGGCGGAGTATCCTTAGCGACGAGCACGAAGTCGGCGGCATGAACGGTCCCAGCAATGCCCCCGATGAAGAGCGAGAGGCAGAGCGTAAAAATGAAACTTTGACGATGCAGGTTGATAACAATTTTACGTTGGGGGCTATCGTTGGATTAAGAGGCGGTGAACCGTAGGGTAAGGGATTCATATCCGACCTTTCTTTCGAAGTCGGGTTCCTTCTCCAAGCGACTTACCGAGCTCAGGATATCGATGCGGCCGACTTTCACGACAAGTTGATGTAGTAGCGTCCGCACAAGCAGACGGGCATGCGGTGCACCGAGGCAGAGGTGCGTGCCGACGCCGAAGGAAACGTGGGGGTTCGGTTTACGGTCGAGTCGGATTTCGTGCGGGGCGGCAAAAGCTTTTTCGTCGAAATTGGCCGAAGCCCAACCCAGTGAGATGCGCTGCCCAGCAGGCACTTCGGCACCCTGTACTTGGGTGGCGACGGGGCAGGTGCGGCCGATGTGTGTCAAGGGCATGAAGACCCGGAAAAACTCCTCGCTTGCAAGGACGATGCGACGCGGATCCTCCCGGAGGTAACTGAGGGCGGCGGGGTTTTCGCCGAAGTAGGCAAGGATCGAAGTCAGGCTATGGATGACGGTATCGCGTCCGCCCGCAAAGGTCAGATTGGCGAACCCCATCATCTCCTCGCGCGTGAGCGGGCGCCCTTGATAGCGGGCACGGGTTAGGGCGCTGAAGAAATCATCTCCAGGATGAGCGGCCGCCCGATCAAGTTGCGCGGACAGGTAATCGTCAAGGGCGTTGCCTTGCTTGAATTCGCCGTTCGTGACCTTAAAGACGTGGATGCCCCAGCTGATATATTGTTTCGCTTCGCTCTCCGGGACATCGAGCAGGTAGGTCAACGCGCGGGATTGTATCGGCAGGGCGAAATCATGGACGGCTTCGATGGTTTCGCCGCGGAGAGCATCGTCGAGCATCGTGCCGATCAGGGTTTCGACCCTGGCGATGAACTCCGGTTGTTTGGGGCGATTGAAGAATGGTTCAACGATGGCGCGGTATTCCGTATGCTCGGGCGGATTCGTTTCGATGGGCAGTTGTCGCATCGAGCGGACCGCCTCTTCGGACGGAATCGGAACGCGAAGAGGGGTGTCGGAACTGAACGTCTGCCAATCTTTGGCGGCTTGGCGGACTTCTTCATGCCGCAGTAGCATGCGAATCTTTTCACCGTTGATGGTAATATCGGTCGCGGCGGCGTCCGTGCGCTTTTCTTTGAAGGGGTCGCGTGACCCGAAGCCAAATGGAGACTTACCGGATGACATGACTCAGTCGACCGTCACGTTCAATTCCGTGATCTTTCCCTGGTAGGGGTTAGGTACGGAATAATTGGCGGCCGGCTTTAGGCTGTCATAGCCGAGGCAGAAATCTTCCGCCGGTTGCTTGAGCGTACCAGGAGATTTGGTGGTGACGGCTTTCTGATCTCCGACTTGCAGGCTCATCCTTCCGTTTAATTGGTTAAAGGATGCGATGACACGGGTCGGCGTCGCGGGGAGAGAGTCGACAGAACTAAGGTCAGTGTTCTTATCGATTGCGTGGCGGACGCTAAAGACGACATGGCCGGATTTGAGGTGCAAGGCATAGCCGACGTTGAGACCACCGTGCGCCAAGACGATGGCATCTGTCTGATCGCCTTGCAGCGTGAAGGTGTAGGTGAAGGCCTTGCCGTCAATCTGCGGTGCGCCGGCTTTGGCGAGATGGTCACCGAGTTTGAGTTTCGAGAGGTCGGCGCCGGACTTTTTATTTTGATTTAGCGGAGCGGTCGTCGCTGGGCCTTCGTGTTGGCCAGCCGGACGTTTATGTGCTTCAAGTTCGGCAAAACGCGTGGTGGCCTCATTTTGGAGCCGCGCGACAATGTCGGGATGTTCGGAGGCGACGTTATGCGACTCGGAGAGATCGCTGACGACATCATAGAGGGCTGGCCCGGTTGCGGCGGCTTTTTTATTCTTAGCCTGAAGCGCTTTGTGTGCTTCCGTGGAAGACTTTAGGTGCAACTTCCATTGCCCGATGCGAATCGCTTCGAGGGCGAAACCTTTGAAATAGAGATGCGTATCGCGGACCGCAGGGGCGTTCGCGGTTAACATCAGCGAGGAGATGTCGCGTCCATCGATGACGCGGTCGCTCGGAGTTGTACCGCCCGTGAGCGCCGCGAAAGTAGGTAACATATCGATGTTACCGGCGATCTGGTTACACGTCGTGCCAGCAGGGATTTTGCCCGTCCAGCGCATGATGCAGGGTTCGCGAACTCCCCCTTCGAGATTCGTGCCTTTGTTGCCACGGAAGGGCGGGGCGTCGCGACCGGCGGGGCCGTTGTCGGAGGTAAAGATCACCAAGGTGTTTTCGTCGAGGTGGAGCTCCTTGAGCGTC
Organism: Opitutales bacterium; assembly: GCA_007280935.1. Classification (GTDB taxonomy): domain Bacteria; phylum Verrucomicrobiota; class Verrucomicrobiia; order Opitutales; family UBA953; genus UBA953. The sequence goes on along the minus strand of QYQK01000137.1, from coordinate 1,593 downwards.
GCCATGATTTGGCCGACCGACCAATCGATTTCTTCGACCGCGTCGCCCAGTAATCCGTCGGTGCTCTTGCCGGCGAAGGCCTCGGAGGCCGCCACCGGATTATGGATCATTGTGTGCGGCAGATAGAGGAAGAAAGGCTGGGTTTTATTGTCGCGGATGAATTTAAGCGCCTCTTCCGTGTAGCGCTTGGTCAGCAAGGATTGGTCGGGTTCGGTTTCGATGATTTTTTCATCACGATATAGCGGGAGGGGCGGGTAGCCTTTGTGGCTGGCTTTCATATCATTACTATAAGGCAGACCGAAGTAATGATCGAAGCCTTGGCGGGTAGGGAGAAATTCCGGGTAGTGGCCGAGGTGCCATTTACCGATCATCATCGTCGCATAGCCGGATGGTTTTAGAATCTCAGGAAGGGTTACTTCGTTGAGATTAAGTCCGATGGTGTGTTGGGGGAAGAGGACGCCGGGGATCGAAACGCGCGCGTTGTAGCAACCGGTCATCAGGCAGGCGCGCGACATCGAGCAGACAGGCGTGGCGTAGAAGCTCGTGAACTTCATGCCCTCGGAGGCCAGTTTATCGAGGTGCGGGGTGCGGAGGGTCTTGTTGCCGAAGGGCCCGATGTCCGCGTAGCCCATATCATCAATGAAAATTAGGACGATGTTAGGTTTCGCCGAGGTCGCGGCGAAGGCCGCCCAGGGGGCGAGCAGAAGAAGTGCGAGGAGACGCAAGGTTTTCATGAAATCAGATTATTCCTGGTCAACATCTTTGCCTTTACCCTTTTTGCCTTTGCCCGCTTTGCCTTTGGTCTGCTCGGACAGGGTTTTCTGAGCGAGTTCGGAGTAAGCGGCTAACTGCTTTTCCCACGACTGGGTAAGTTCTTTCACCTTGTCCGGCATCTGGCTGGCGAGGTTGTGCTGCTCGGCGCGATCCGTCCGAAGATCGTAGAGTTCCCAGGGATCGTTTTTGGCCGCGACTAATTTGTAATCTCCGATGCGGATCGCCTTGTTGTCTTCGTGCAGCCACCAGAGGCTGTCGCGGGCGATCGTGATATCGTTCTTAAGTGCCGCCACGAGGCTTTTGCCGGGAGCTTCGGGCATGGGGACGCCTTTCCAATCGGTCGGCTTGGGGATGCCGGTGAGTTCTAGGATTGTGGGCACGATGTCTACCACGTGGCCAGGGGTATGGCGAAGTTCGCCGTGCGCGGCGATACCGGCGGGCCAGGAGGCGATGAGGGGCGTGCTGATGCCGCCTTCGTGGACCCAAGTCTTGTGCCGACGATGCGGGGTGTTGGCGGCGCTGGAGAAGCCGGGTCCGAGGCAGAGAAACGTGGCTTCGCTGCCCATCTCGGCCTGCGGGTCGTGGCCACCGTTACGGACCATGATTTCGGCGCTGGCGCCATTGTCGGAGGCAAAAAGAATCAGCGTGTTCTCGTAGGCGCCCATCGCTTTGAGTTGGGCGATGATGCGGCCGATTTCTTGGTCCATGCGGTCGACCATCGCGGCGTGGATGGCCATCTTGGTGGCCTGGAATCGGCGCTGTTCATCGGTGAGGCTAGTCCAGGGAATCGGACGGTTAATTTCGCCGGGTCCGAGTTTC
>QYQK01000074.1 GCA_007280935.1 Opitutales bacterium | reverse complement strand
TTCGCCGATTAAAGTGGTACGCGAGCTGGGTTCAGAACGTCGTGAGACAGTTCGGTCCTCTATCCGCTGTGGGCGTAGGAGATTTGAGGGGTTCATTTGTTAGTACGAGAGGACCGCAAATGACATGCCTCTGGTGTTCCGGTTGTCACGTCCGTGGCACCGCCGGGTAGCTAAGCATGGAACGGATAAGCGCTGAAAGCATCTAAGCGCCAAGCCTTTCCCAAGATAAGATCTCCCTATAGAACCCAGGTAGACCACCTGGTTGATAGGTCGCAAATGTAAGCGTAGCGATACGTTGAGTTTAGCGATACTAATGTTCGATTGATCTGCAATTGGCTTCTTAGCCGTCTCAAGGACGTCTAGGCCGATAGCATTACGTTTTAGTAGTTTTAATATGCGCAAACTGTTTATCTTTCCCTATGACGGTAGCTCGCCCCTGGCGAAAACCATCTCATGATCACCCATCAGAGAGCTACCCGAGGACACATTCTGGTGATCATGGGCACATGGAAACACTCGTTCCCTTCCCGAACACGATAGTTAAGCATGTAGCCGCTGATGGTAGTGCACCCCCGCTGGTGTGCGAGAGTAGGTCGTCGCCAGGTTTACGGACCCCGGTCACCGCAAGGTGGCCGGGGTCCCCTCATTTACAAGGTACGCCGGCGGGAGCTATCTCCCTCCGGCCGGACTTTACCCCCTAAAGGCTACCCGATGAACGCGATCATTGGGTAGCCTTTATCGTGCCCATGCAGAGAAGGTGGCATGATCTTTAACATCGCCGTACCGTTGCCGGCCTTGGCTCTCCTGTGAGCCTCCGGTAGACGTCAGAGGGTTGTTAGATCTGCCTCTTTATTATCGCCGGCTGGAAATTTCGCCGAGAGTCAGTTTCGAGTCCGCGCTTTGCATGAGGTTGACCTCAATCACGCTCAGTTCGCGAGCCGCCGGATCCGAGGTGAGGTCAGGCTCGCCGCTGCTGCTGGTGGTATGCCGGTCGACGAGCGCCCAGAGTTCTCCCACGGTCATTTTTTCCAAAGGTCGGGCGGGTTTGTGTCCGCCGGTCCGGCTTTCGGCGGCCAACAAGTTCGCATCTCGCAGCATCTGTAAACATCCCTCGGCTACCGTCGCTGGCACTTTGGCGGTGTCGGCAATATCGTCCGCCGTGGGCCCCGGCCGTCCGGCGCTATAACGGCGGAGCGTTTCCGCTGCGCAGACGAAAGCGAGCGTGCGCCGAGCCCGATGACTTAAGCCTTCCCACGCTTTGTGTCGGGCCAGCGCGCGCCGATTTTGGAAAGCGTAGGCCACTTGTCCGCCGATCAAGATGAACAACCAAGTCAGGTAAGTGCCAAACATCAAGACGAGCACGATGCTGAGCTCGCCGTAAAGGCTTTGGAATTGGGTGACTTTGCCGACGTAGAGCGCGGCCAAGCGATGGTTAATCGCGATGAGCAGCGCGACGGATAATCCGCCGACGAAGGCGGCCGACCAACGGACGCGGACGTTAGGCATCATGCGGTTGAACGAGGCGAAAGCCAAAGCCAGCAAGACGATGGAGACGAGCAATGGCCCGCTACCATTGATGAAATCAAGTAAGCCTTCGCCGCCGGGTATTTTATTAAAGAAAGAATTTAACGACGAAGTGCCTTGGCCAATGGCCGAAGCAATCGAGGCCGCAGACATCATGGTGAGCGTGGTCGCACCCACTAAGAAAAACAGAATAAGAAAGAGTAGGTAGTTGGCGAAACGGTCGCGCCAGCTGCGCCCGAACTTTACGCCCCAGATGCCATTGAGTGCATCTTCGACGCGACTGAGCATGAGCACCGCCAGCCCGATGATCAGGAGCAGGCCGATGATGCCGGCCTGCCCGCTGGCCGCATTCGCCAGCAAGCGATCCACCAAGCCGTCCAAGTCTTTGTTGATTTCAAGCAAGGTCGCCGTCCGGCCTTGTTCCGCCGCTTGCGCTACGACCTGAGGCGCGATGTATTCGACCGCCGCGACGATTGCTTGTTTGGCGGGGTTGTCCGCGTGGCTGCTGGAGCGCGACAGAATATACCCGGAGACGGTCAGCGCGAGGGCGAGCAAAGGCCCCAGGGACATCAACGTATAATAAGTAAGGGCGGCGGCTTGCTGGGGCAGGCGATTATCTCGGACGCCGTGCCAGGTGGTCGCGATCACGCGCCAGGTCGCTTTGCAGGAGCCTTTCCACCCGCGTTCCACGAGGGCTTGTGGTGTCCAGCTGGCCTCGAGCAGGCTAGGGCGGTCATTTTCGGATAAAGTCTTAGCAGCTGAGCCGGGAGTCATGGCCGTAATTTGATGGGGTCCGAGCCTGGCCGCAATCTCCGGCCGCCTGGCCGGCAGGTGAACAGCGTGAGCAATACCAACAAGTGGCATTTGCTTACCTCGCCCGGGGGGTGTTTTGTCCGAAATCGACCTAGGGTCTTCTCCTTATTAAAAAACCCGTCAAAAACCCCAATTGTGAATAAAGTTTTTTCCCGAAGTGACGAATTACCAGTGGCTTGCATAAAAACACTACATGTAGTGGTGAAATAAAATTGCAGACCACATATCTAGTAGTAATTTCAACCCATACCACTCTCGTAGCGGCCTCTTCAGGTCACTAAATACACCCTTTTCGCCACTCTCCAAGCCATGGAAACCATTACGCTCAAAGTAGGTCCCAAAACCTTCATTTTAGACAAAACCAAAGCCGAAGAAGCCTTTGCCAATAAGCGCGTCATCAACGGTCGCGAATCGATGTTCTTCAACATCCTGCCGCTCAAATATCAGTGGGCGTATGACCTGTATAAGACGATGAAGAATAACCACTGGGAGCCAGAGGATATCCCCATGCAGAAAGACTGCGAACAGTGGCGCGATCAGACGGGACAAATCACCGAGATCGACCGGTGGATCGTGAAGATGGCGATCGGTTATTTTTCCGCCGCCGAAGGCATCGTGGGCGACAACATCATCCACGTCGTGCGCGAAGTCGTCACGGCGCCTGAACTCAAGCTCGTGCTCGGCCGCCACGCCCACGAAGAAAATATCCACGCCGATTCACTGGTCTACATGATTTCGTCCTTGGGCATCAACCCGCACGAGTGCGAAGCGATGTTCGAAGATATTCCGACCATCGAGAAGAAAGCCAATTTCGTCGTCAGCAATTCGCGCGCGCTGCGTCGCAAGCTCGACCTCACCAAGCTCGAAGACAAGCAGGCGCTCGCCCACAACATTTTCTTATTCGGTCAGTGCATGGAAGGCACCCAGTTCTACGGCCTCTTCGGCATGGTGCTTTCGCTTTACCGCCAGAACAAATTCCCCGGCATCGGTCAGATGTTCCGCTACACCTTGCGCGACGAATCGAATCACATCGACCTCTTCCGCAACTTGCTCCTCGAGCTCGTGTCGGAAAATCCCGACATCTGGACGCCGGCCTTCAAGGAAGAATTACGCCAGCTCATGGTGACCGCCGTGACCTTGGAAAAAGAATTCATCCGGGATTGTCTGCCCGTCAACGGCATCGGCCTCTCCTCGAAAGAGTTCGAGCAATACATCGATTTCATCGCTGACCGACGCCTGCGTAATTGCGGCCTTGATCCGCTGACGACCGACGTCGTCAATCCCTTCCCCTGGCTTTCGGAAATGATGGACCTCAAGAAGGAGCAAAACTTCTTCGAGGGCCGCGTGACTGAATACCAAAAACAAGGCGCCCTCGAAGTCGTCAACGACGACGAACTTTAAGCGACTTGTGGCCAAATACCAGCGTCACCCCCGTCGGCGCTCATTTGGCATGTTTCCTGTTCTTACCCCTCCATCCTCTCGACCTTAACTTTTTCGCGCCGGCCTACGCCAGCGCGATCTCTCTCCATCTTTTAAAACCTTTCACCAACCATGAAGCCTGAACTTCCTTTTTTCCATTCCGACATCGCTCTCAAGAACGCCGTCCGCACGCCGGCCGAGGCCAAGCCTCGGTTCAATTGGCGCGAGTCCTTGCCGACTTCGCCGACGGGTGCCGCCGTGCCTGAGCAGGCGAATCTCGGCCCAGCCGATATCGCCGATATCGTCGGTGGCGCTTTGACCGATCTTTTAGTCTCCCGCCAAGTCGCCGAAATCTTCACGGCTTCGAACCGTGAATTCGTCGCCGCCGTCGCTTGTGACGTCTCCCTCCACCTCGCGCATTCCGGCGTCCAGGTTTCCGAGATGCAAGTCATCCAGGCTATCGAAGAAGCCTTGGTGCGTCACAATCGTCACGACGTGGCCAAGAGCCTAAATTTCTCTTTCGATTCCCGCCCCTCGTTGGTGGTCGTCCCCGAAGTGATCACGCGCCTCATGCGTCGCAACGGACAGCTTGTGCCGTGGAAGCAGGACAAGATCGAAATCGCGGTACGTAACGCATTCTTGTCGCTCGAACTTGACGGCGCTCCCTCGGAGCGCGTCGCCGCCGGCGTGACACGTCGCATCGTCGACCTCGGCCAGAGCATCATCGGCATCGAAGAAGTCCAGGATCTCGTACAAGAGGAGCTGATGCGCCAGGGCCACTACAAGGTCGCCCAATCCTATATCCTTTACCGGGCGTTCCGTTCGCGGAAGCGCGAAGAAGAAGCCACGCTGCCGCCGGTCGTCGACGACCGTCAGGAGTCGTTGATCTTGGTCAAGAGCCCCGATGGTTCGACTTTCCTGTGGAACGGCGAAGACCTGCGCAAGCGGATCGCCTTCGCCGCCGCCGGGCTCGAACTCACCAAGCCGACCGACGAGATCGAAGCCGAATTGCGCCGCGGTATCTTCAACGAGATCAGCGAAGCCGACCTGCGTAAGTCGATTGAGTTGAACGCTAAGAGCCTCGTCGAGAGCGACGCCGATTTCGCGAAGTTCGCCGCGCGGATCAGCCTGACCTATATCTACGAAGAAGTGCTCGGCTGGAGCATCACCCGCGACGGCGTGACCAAGCTCCGCGAATTCCACCGCGCACAGTTCGCCGCCTACGTCGAACGGGGCATCGCCATCGGCCGCCTCTCGCCCGACCTGCGCAAGTACGACCTGGCGAAATTAGCCGAAGCCCTCGACCCCGCCGCCGATAGGGAGTTCGAACTTCTGGGCGTGCAGACAATGTATGACCGTTATCTTATCATTGATAAGACGGTGAAGCCGGCTCGCCGCCTGGAGACCCCGCAGTTCTTCTGGATGCGCGTCGCCATGGGCCTTTTCCTGAAGGAAGAGACGAACCGCGAAGGCTGGGTGATCCGCCTGCATGCCCTCTACAAGTCGCGCCGGTTCTGCAGCTCGACCCCGACCTTGTTCAACGCCGGCACGCTGCACAGCCAGCTGTCTT
>QYQK01000019.1 GCA_007280935.1 Opitutales bacterium | reverse complement strand
TCCGAAAGCAAGCCCTCCTCCGATTCAGGCCGTTACGCGGCCCGAGGCGTCTCCGCTTCTAAAAGCGAAGTCCACGCCGCCGTAGACCGCCTCGACCCCGGCCTCTACCCCCGCGCCTTTTGCAAAATCGTCGAAGACCGGCTCACCGGTGACCCGGAGCAATGCGTGGTCACACACTCCGACGGTTCCGGCACCAAGGCGCTTTTGGCCTACCTCTGGTGGAAAGAAACGGGTGATGCGAAAGTCTTCCGTGGCATCGCCCAAGACAGCATCGTGATGAATATCGATGACCTGCTGTGCGTCGGGGTCACGCAAGGGGTGATTCTCTCTTCGACCATCAATCGCAACGCCCGGGCCATCCCCGGCGAAATCTTGGCGCACCTCATCCAAGGTACGGAAGAAGTCCTCGAGATGCTTCGCGAGCAAGGCTTTGGCATCAGTTCCGGCGGCGGCGAAACAGCTGACGTAGGTGACCTGACCCCGACTTTGACGGTGGATTCTACGGCCACAGCCATTCTAAGGCGCAAAGATGTCGTCGACGCGGCCCGCGTCATTCCCGGGCTTGTCATCGTCGGCCTCGCGTCTGGCGGACGCTGTAATTATGAGGCCAGTGAAAATAGCGGTATCGGCTCTAATGGACTGACCAGCGCCCGGCACGAACTTCTGTCCAAGTACTACGCAGAGAAATATCCCGAGACTTATGACAAGTCCACCCCAGCGGAGCTGGCCTACTGTGGCCCCTATAAATTAACCGACCCCCTGCCTGGATCATCCCTGACCGTCGGCCAAGCCCTCCTCTCCCCCACCCGTACCTACGCGCCTTACGCGATTCGCCTGCTCAAGGCCCTCGGCCCCGCTGGCGTCAAAGGGTTGGTACATTGCTCCGGGGGCGGGCAGACGAAGTGCCGCCGCTTTGGCAGCCAGGTTCACTTCATTAAGGATAATCTATTCCCCACTCCGCCCATTTTTGCGGAAATTGCCCGAGTCAGCGGGACGGATGAGAAAGAGATGCATCAGGTTTATAATATGGGTCACCGACTGGAGGTCTACCTGGAGCCTAGAGACTTGCCCGTTGCCCTTGAGATAGCCGCCAGCTTGGGCCTGGAAGCCAAGGTCATCGGCCGCACCGAGCCTTCAGCCCTGCCGGGTGGCGCCAACCACGTCACCGTGGTAAAAAACGGCCGGACGCTGTCTTACGCTTAACTGTTAATTGAGCGTAAAAGGCGACGGGTGGTCGGGCAGACAGGACTTGAACCTGCAACACCCTGCTCCCAAAGCAGGGACTCTACCAATTGAGATACTGCCCGAAACCCGTTAGGCAGAATGATTTTGTGTTGCCGTCCTTGTCAATCCGCTAATCTCCAAGTGTTCTAACCCGCAAAACTCCTCACACTATGGAAAACGACAGCATCTCCTCATCCTCCTCCGAATCTAAGCTCCCGCTCATCGTGGGAATCGTAGGTTTCGCACTCGGCGCCGCCGGTCTCGTCCTTGGCATCAAAGCCAAAGGTGAAGCCGCCAACGCCAACCTCGCCGCCGTGGCTGCCCAACAGGCCGCCTCTGAAGTGGGCGCCGCCCTCGCCGGCAAGGCTTCGGCCGCCGACCTCCAAGCTGTCGCTGCCGATCTCGGCTCCGTCAAGCAAGGCGTCGACGCAAACAACAAAACTTATAACGACGCCATCGCCGCCCTCCAAGCTGCGGCTAAAAAGCCTGCTGCGGTTGCCTCCGAAAAAGGTGGCAAGGCTTCGGTCGCTGCCGGCCCTGGAGAATATGTCGTCGTCAAAGGTGACAACTTAGGCGCCATCGCCAAGAAAGCCGGTCTCTCCCTTAAGGCTCTCCAGGATCTGAATCCTAACGCCAAGGCGACCCAGCTGCAAATCGGTCAGCGCTTAAAAACTAAGTAAGGTCCACACATGTCGGCGCCCGCACGCTGGTTCGTCCAGCATGAAGCGCTCCACGCCGACTGTAAGGTTTTCCGGGTTTTCAAAGAACACTGTAATCACCCTCTCGATCACCGAGAGGGTGATTTTTTTGTGATCCATGCAAACGATTGGGTCTTGGCCTTGCCGATTACGCCGGATGGAAAAATCGTGATGGTACGCCAATATCGTTTTGGCATCCGCGATCTTTCGACCGAGCCACCGGGTGGCGTGCGGGAAACAAACGAAGATCCGCTGCTCACCGCGGCACGCGAAACCGAAGAAGAAACCGGTTACGTCGGTGGCCACGCCACGCTCCTCGGCGTCTGCGCGCCGAACCCCGCCATCCAATCAAATCGCTGTTATTTCGTGCTTTTAGAGGGCGTAACACCCTCGGGCAAAATCTCCCCAGATGAAAACGAGGAGATTGAAGTGCTCTTGCTTTCGCCGAAGTTGGCTCTCGCCGAAGCGGCCAAAAATCCGGCCCAGCACTCCCTCGCTTTTCTCGCCCTGCACCAACTCCGCGACGCCCGTCCACAACTTTTCCTATGATCACTCCTCGCCGAATTAATTTCAAAGGTCGCACCCCAGAGCCCGTCCTCGTCGTCGGCTCGGTGGCTTACGACAGCATCATCACGCCACACGCGACCGGCAAACGCATCTTGGGCGGCAGCGCTTCTTACGCCTGCTTGGCCGCCAGTTATTTTGCTCCGCCCCGCATCGTCGGTGTAGTCGGCCATGACTTCCTGGAACGTGACCGCAAGAAATTGGCCAAGCGCGGGATCGACCTCGACGGGCTGCTCACCGACTCCACCGGACGCACCTTCTCGTGGAGCGGACGCTACCACGAAAACTACAACCGTCGTGACACGGAGGATTTGCAACTGAACGTCTTTGAACACTTCAAGCCTCGTTTGGCGGAGACGCACCGCGCTTCGCCGTTCGTGATGCTCGGCAACATCCGCCCAGACCTGCAACTCAACGTCCTCGATCAGCTGACGAGTCCGCGTTTTGTCTTGGCCGATACCATTGATATCTGGATCGAGACCCAGCGCGAACGGCTGGCGGAAGTCATGCGCCGTGCGGACCTGCTCGTGATCAATGATACGGAGTCCGCTAAGCTTACCGGTGAAGCGAATGTCATCATCGCTGGCCGAAAATTACGCGAACACGGCTGTCGCACAGTCATCATCAAAAAAGGCGAACATGGAGCAGTCTTGTTTCATGAAGAAGGCCTTTTCGCCCTGCCAGCCTACCCCGTCACCGAGCTTCGCGACCCCACCGGGGCCGGCGACAGTTTTGCCGGCGCCCTCCTGGGCTACCTGGCCGCGACCGGGTCAACCGACTTTGCCGCCCTTCGCCAAGCCATGATTTATGGTACTGCGGTCGCCAGCTTGACCGTGGAAGCCTTCTCGACCGATCGCCTCGCCAAAGCCGGCTGTACCGAGATCCGGGCCCGCCGGAAGGCCCTGCTGAAGATGATGAAGGCTTAACGCCGACGGCCCAAGAGCCGCCAAAGGACGAAAAGCAGGATGGAGGTAAAGCCCAGGTCGCCGACCACGATCGGCCAAACCGGGGGCAGGCGGTTAGCCCAGACCGCAATGACGAGTAACCCAGCTTGGGCGATCACCGCCGCGGCCAGCCACGGCAAGAGCCGGCGGAGTTTTACCAGCGGGTCAGGCTTTTCCATGGGCAAAATGCCTACGATGGGCTTCAGCCAAGCCTATCAAGGTCAGGTGAGGCTCATGCCGGACCCGAGCCTGCCAGGCGACCGGGAGGTAAATCGCCGCACCTCCCGTGACGATGACGCTGGGGGCAGGCGATCCCGCCCGGACAAGTTCAGCACAAACCCCATCGAGCAAGGCGCCAATCATTCCCGCAAAGCCCAAGGCGCAACCCGCCCGCATGGCATCGACCGTAGATTTACCGATAGCCGGCCCGCCCAGCAGCGTAGATGGGTCGAGCTCGGGTAGCAGCGCCGTCCGCTCGTGTAAGTATTTTGTCATAACCCCAAGCCCCGGGGCGATGATTCCGCCGGCATAACCTTTATCGGTCAGGATATCCACCGTCGTCGCGGTGCCCATCCCGATGACGACGGCGGGCACTCCCGAGACCAGCTGCGCCCCGACGCAATCGGCTAAGCGGTCTTGGCCGACTTCCGCCGGGCGGGGATAATCAAAACCAAGCCCCTTGATGGTCGCGTGGTTTAATTGATAAAAGGGCAGTCCGCTGGACTCCAAAATCGGTAGCGCCATCCGGGTCGCGTTGGGTACCACGCTCGCCAAGGCAATACCGCTGACCGGGAAGGCGCCCAGCCATTTCCGGACTTGGTCAGGATCCAGCAAAGCCGTGATGAGCTCGCCCTGCTCAAGCACTTCGCGCCCGCGGAGGACACCCCAATGGGTGTGCGTATTTCCGATATCGAGGCAAAGAATGGGCACGATGAGAGATTTAGTGAGAGGAGCGCCGAGGGCAAGGTTGCTTGGTTAGCGCTTACGTAAGGTGACCTCGCCCGATGAGACGATCGTCCGGCGCTTACCGCCCGTCCGCAAGATCAGGGAGCCATCGGCATCGATTGAATCAACAATACCAGCAATCGGCTTGCCTCGCAAGGTGACTCGCACCGACTTTCCCGTCAGAATATCGTAGGACTGCCAACGAGCGCGGAAGGTCCGACTCCAGGCTCCCTCTTCAAAATCCTTCCAAGCCTGTAAGAGTGCGGCAATGACCGCGGCGGCCTCTTGATTAACATCCAAGGTCTTGCCTAAGGCCCATTCAATCGAGCCAGCCGTCGCGCGAATCTCGGCGGGGAAATCCTTGGGCGCGCCGGTCAGATTCAGGCCCAAGCCAAAAACTAATTCACGAACGGAGTCCGCATCCAGCCGGGCTTCGGTCAGCATGCCCGCGACCTTCCGACCGTCGGGAAGCTGCAAATCGTTAGGCCATTTCAAACCCAAACGTAAGCCTAAGCGCGCTTCGATGTGTGCGCAAAGCGCCAAGCCCATCCAAAGGGTGAAAGGCTTTAAGCGGTCGGGCGGAATGAAAGGGCGAAAGGCGAGCGAGAGGTATAAGTTGCCCGGCTGCGTGCTATGCCACCGCCGTCCGAGGCGGCCGCGGCCGGCACTTTGAGCGCAAGCCAGCACACCGAACGGCGCCTCTTGGCCCGCAGCGAGACGGCGCTCCGCTTCAGAGTTCGTGCTATCCACCAGCGGTAATAATTCCACTTCCGTCCGGACTTTCAAAAGCCGGAGATGGGCGTCAAGCAAAGCGCCGTTCAAGGTACGGGGAACTTCCGTCAAGCGATAGCCTTTGCGCGTCGAGGCCTCGAAAGAAAATCCGACGCCGCGCAAGCGCTCCAGCCGGCTCCAGATCGCGACGCGCGACATGCCTAATTCTTTCGCCAGCTTATCGCCGCTGACCGGCGCAGCGCCTGCCTTGAGGAAGGCCAAAAGAATACTGCTATCGAGGGAGGACATAGCGTTAATCCCAGTCGAGGCCGAGATCGGTCCAAGGTGCGGCGTGCGTGAGGGCGCCACTCGAAACAAAGTCTGGGGCGATTTCGCCGATCGACGGAAGAGTTGCGAGATTCACGCCCCCGCTCAC
>QYQK01000066.1 GCA_007280935.1 Opitutales bacterium | reverse complement strand
CGAAGGCTTCGCCGAGGCGCATGAGGGTTATACCCGTCGGGTCGGCTGGGTCGTGGGGCCTCTGCTGCTCGCCCAACTCGGCGGGCATGTCTGGCTGACTATCGTCGCGGGCGGTGGCATTGGCCTCGGTCTCGTGCTCGTGTGTTGGGTGCTGACGGCCGCTTGGTCCGTGCCGTGCCATGGGCGGCTTCAAAAAGAAGGGCCTTCGTCGCCAGCTCTCGCCGACCTGATCCGCTCGCACGTCTGGCGGACGGTGGGATGGTCGGTCTTGGCCGGCGTTTCCTTCGCGAAGGCGGCGGGTTGACAGGGTGAGGGGGTCGGCGATGCTCAATGGTGATGAAGACAGATGAACTGACCCAAGCCCGCCAAGCGTCCCGCTTCTCAGCTTTTCGTCGTTTTCTTGCATTTGTGGGGCCGGGCTTTTTGGTCGCCGTGGGCTATATGGACCCAGGGAATTGGGCGACGGATCTGGCCGGCGGTTCTCGCTACGGTTACTCGCTCCTCTGGGTCATCTTGCTTTCCAATTTAATGGCGGTACTTTTCCAGCATCTGTGCGTCCGTTTGAATGTCGCGACGGGGCTCGACCTCGCCCAGGCCTGCCGCCAGCGCTACTCTCCCTTCGTCGGTAAATTCCTCTGGGCCTCAGCTCAACTTGGCATCATTGCGTGCGACCTAGCCGAACTGCTTGGCTCCGCCATCGCACTTCAGATCCTTTTCGGTATTCCGCTTTTTTTCGGAGCAATCATTACGGCCCTTGATGTCTTGATCTTGCTGGCCTTGACGCGGTTGGGCTATCGATGGTTAGAGGCTTTTGTCGCCGTTCTTGTTTTTACCACTGCCGCCTGCATCGGAGTGGAACTCTTTCTAGCCCAACCCGTGGTGGCGGAGTTGCTGCAGGGTTTTATTCCGACGACGGAAGTATTTGCGCGCCCAGGCATGCTCTTTATCGCCCTTGGCATTATCGGCGCCACGGTGATGCCACATAATCTCTACCTGCATTCCTCAATCGTCGGGACGCGGTCTTTCGGGCTGACGGAGGCGTCGAAAAAGGAGGCCATTCGGTTCGCGACTTTAGATTCCACCATCGCCCTGACTTTTGCCTTCTTCGTTAACGCCGGCTTGCTCGTACTCAGTGCCGCTGCTTTTCATGGGCGACCCGAAGCGGTGACGGATATCCGTGAAGCGCATCGCTTGCTTGATGGCGTCCTTGGTTCGACGATCGCGGGTACGCTTTTTGCCTTGGCGCTTTTATCCTCCGGCCAAAACGCGACCATCACTGGCACTTTGGCCGGTCAAATCGTGCTCGAAGGATTCCTTAAGATCAAAACCGTGGGCTGGGTCGTCCGCATTGCCACCCGTCTGGCCGCGCTGCTGCCCGCCTTGGTCGTGTTAGGATTATCCGGAGAGGGCAGGGTGGAATCCCTCTTATTGTGGAGTCAGGTGATTCTTAGTTTGCAGCTCGGCTTTGCCTGCTGGCCTTTGGTTAGAATGACCGGTGACTCCGCCTTTATGGGTAATTATGTTTCACCCCGGTGGATTAACCTTTTGGGCTGGTTTGCCACCGTGGTGGTCGTTTCCGCCAGCCTCTGGTTTGTGACAGATTTTTTCATTAATTAATATAAATATCTGCTCATGAATGGGTTAGGCACACTCTCTAGATTTGTATTTCCTTTTTGGCATAATCATTTAATCATAAGTAATAATATCAACTTTTAGATTGATGCGACTTTTCTGCCTTATCCTTTTACATTTGGCTCCGCTCCTGACGACCGCGGCCCAAGAGGCCGTGACTTTGAAGGTCGGCTATTTTCCTAATTTAACGCATGCCCCGGCATTGGTCGCACGCCAGTGGGAGCGTGAAAAATCTGACTGGTTTCAAGCTCACTTGCCGCCGGGTTTAAAAATCGAATGGCGCTCCTTTAACGCCGGGCCTTCGGCGATGGAGGCTTTACTGGTCGGATCGGTAGATGTGGCTTTTGTCGGGCCATCCCCAGTCCTGAACGCTCATCTCCGAACCAAGGGGGCGGAGATTCGTGTCCTGGCCTCCGTCGCCCGGGGTGGCAGCGCCCTGGTGGTGCGTAAAGGTCTTGGATTAAAGACCGCGGAGAATTTTCGCGGGCTTCGGCTGGTGACACCGCAACTCGGCAACACCCAGGACATTGAAGCCCGCGCTTGGCTTCGTGGGGCAGGGCTTAAAGTGATGCTGAGCGGCGGGGATGTGCAGATTATTCCTGCTAGTAGCGCGGACATGGCCATGCTTTTTTCCCAAGGTAAAATTGCGGGCGCCTGGACGGTCGAGCCTTGGGTCACGCGCCTGACGACGGAGTTCGGGGGCGAAATCCTCCTCGAGCGGCCCGATTCGATCGTGACGGTGTTGGCAACTTCCCGGAAAGTCTTGGAACAGCGCGGTCCGGCGGTCCGTGCATTTGTGCAGTCCTATTATTTATTGCGAGACGCGCTCCTTGCTGACCCGGTCCGCTACGCCCAAGCCGTGCGCTTAGGGCTGGGGGCGGAAACCCATTCCGCGCCCCCTTCGGAAAGTCTAATGGCTGCTTCCTTGGGTCGAGTCCGCTTAGAGGCTCGCGAAGAAAGTTCGGCCCGCGTCGTCCGTCTCAAGGATTTTTTTGCCCGTTCCCTTAAAGATTCGCAGGACTCCGGCTTGCTGGTCGGGACGGCTCCGCTCGATCCGCTCTTGGAGTCGTTGGTGCCCGACCCCTCGCCGACGGCTAGCGTAAAATAACGACTAACCTTGCCACGTTTCCCCTTCCACCCCGCAATCCTGTCGTCAGGTAACCCATGAATCCCGCTTCCTATAAGACCCATCCTTCGGCCGCCCTGACGCTCCGTAATGTTACGAAACGATTCAATGGCGCTGCCGGTTGCGTCACGGCGCTCGATGACATCACGCTCGACGTCAAAGAAGGGGAATTTCTGGTCTTAGTCGGTCCGTCAGGTTGCGGAAAATCCACTTTGCTCAGTTTACTGGCCGGCCTCGATCAAGTGGATGAAGGGGCGATTCGCTTAGGTGAGGAACCGGTGCGCTCGCCGGGTCGTGATCGGTTGGTCATGTTCCAGCAAGACGCCCTCTTCCCTTGGTTGAACGCCTTGGAAAACGTGATGTTCGGTTTACGGTTAAAGCCTGATCTGACGGAAGCCGAACGGCTGGAATCGGCCCGCTACTACCTTTCGCTCGTCGGCTTGGCGGATAAGGAGAAAGCTCGCCCACATGAATTATCCGGTGGCATGCGCCAACGCGTGGCCCTCGCTCGCTCGCTCGCTCCGAACCCTCGGGTGCTACTGATGGATGAGCCGTTTTCAGCCTTAGACGCTCTGACGCGCGATCAGCTCTACCGTGATATTCAAGATATCTTCACCAAGCGGAAGAAGACAATCGTGTTGGTGACCCATAATATCCGTGAGGCGGTTTGCTTGGGTGACCGGGTGGTTCTGCTTTCGCCTAACCCCGGAAGGGTCCGGCAGATTTTTGATATCAATCTCCCTCGGCCACGCCGCATCAATGACCCTGAACTAGCCTCGCTCGCCGCCGAAGTGACCGATGCGCTTTCTTCCCACCTTTCGCGCTCGCAAGAGGGCCTCGCATGAAACTTCCCCGCTTTGTCATCCCCACTTTGGTCGCCGTTACTTTTCTCGGCGGCTGGGAATGGTTTGTCCGCGTCGGACACGTCAACGACGTGTTAGTGCCCGCTCCTTCGCAGATCCTGCATTGGTTTTGGGACTCGTTGCTCAATGGTGAATTGCTTTCAGCCACTTGGGTGACGATGCGCCGTCTGATCATCGGTTTTGCCATCGGGGCGGCCCTAGGCGTGCCGCTCGGCGCGCTCTGTGCCCGCGTCCGCTGGATTCGGGATACGCTCGGGGTCCTCGCCCTCGGCTTGCAGACCCTGCCTTCCGTGTGCTGGGTACCGCTGGCATTACTCTGGTTTGGGCAGGAGGAATCTGCCCTTTTATTCGTGGTGGTGATGGGGACGATTTGGGCCGTGGTCATCGCGGTTCAGGAATCCGTCTTAAACGTCCAACCGCTGTATCTCCGCGCAGCCATGACGATGGGCTCCAAGGGCTGGCATCTTTGGTTACGAGTTATTCTGCCGGCGGCACTTCCGGGCGTCCTCAGCGGCATGAAGCAGGGCTGGGCCTTCGCCTGGCGTTCGTTGATGGCGGCCGAAATCTTCGTGGTCATCCTGACAGGCTTCGGTTTGGGCTCGCTACTGCATGCCGGCCGCGAGCTCCTCAGGATGGATCAAGTCATGGGCGTTATGACCGTCGTCGTGCTGGTCGGTCTATTGGCCGATCTCATCTTCTTTGCCCCCTTGGAACGCTGGTTACGTCGTTCGCGCGGGCTTTGAATGCTTAAGTAAATAGTTTCCTGCTCGACCCCCGCTCGGGTCGTCTCAACCTTCGGCTTATGTTTATCGACGAAGCCAAGGTCATTTTGAAGTCGGGTGACGGCGGCCATGGCTGCGTTAGCTTCCGTCGCGAGAAGTTCATCCCGAAGGGCGGACCCGACGGCGGTAACGGCGGGAAGGGTGGCGATGTCGTTTTTCTCTGCGACCGTAACCAAGGCGATTTACAAGCCTACCGCTGGCAGCCTCATCGTCGGGCTCCTAATGGTACGCCCGGTATGGGCCGCCAATGTGCCGGTCCAGATGGGGTCGATCTTATCCTGCCCGTGCCTCCTGGGACGCAGATCCTTGAAGAGGGCACTAACCGCTTGGTCGCCGAACTGACCGAACATGGTGAACGGGTCATCTTGCTCGCGGGCGGTAAGGGCGGTCAGGGTAATATGAATTTCAAAAGCTCGGTGAACCAAGCGCCTCGTCGCACGACCCCTGGTTATCCCGGTGAAGAAGGTTCCTTCCGCATCGTGCTGAAGACAATCGCCGACATCGGTCTCGTGGGTTATCCGAATGCCGGTAAGTCCTCGCTGACTAATTTGCTCACGGCGGCCCGGCCGAAGATGGCGCCTTATCCTTTCACGACTTTGCACGTCAATGTCGGGGTCATCGAATACCCGCATGTCTTCGGTCGTATCGTCATGGCCGATATTCCAGGTCTGATCGAGGGGGCTCATGATAACCGCGGCCTCGGTCACCAATTCCTGCGGCATATCGAACGCTGTGCTTTGCTGGTCTTTATTATCGACATGGCCGGCAGCGAAAATCGTAAGCCTTGGGATGACCACCGTATCCTGGAAAAGGAATTACGCCTCTATTCCAAAATCCTTGCCGCTAAGCCGCGTCTGATTGTGGCCAACAAGATGGACCTTCCAGCATCCGCCGAGATGCTCAAGGAATTCAAAGCGCGCATCAAGGATCTGGTGATTCCGATTTCATGCTACTCTCACGAAGGATTAGAGGATTTGCGTATGCAGCTTTGGAAGGCAGTGAAGGGAAGTCCTTCGGAGCGTCCGCAGCCTCCCGTTTTAATCGAGGAGGATACGGCTTCATCTCATCTGGCCAAAAAGCTCTCTAAAGCGAAAAAGGCTCCGGTTAAGGTCAAGAAATCAGCCACTAAAGCTAAATCAGCCAAGAAGATCGTGGTAAAAGCCAAGAAGAAGCCGGCCGCGGCTAAGAAGAAACCTGTCGCCGTTTCTAAAAAGGCTAAGCCGTCGGTGAAGCCTCGCGTTAGCGTCAAAAAGAAAGCGCCGAAGGCTAAGCCTTCCGTCAAAAAGAAGGCCACCCCAGTCAAGAAGGTGGCCCCTCGCGCTAAATCGAAGAAGAAGTAAGCAGTCCAGAAGGCTGATTACTTCTTTTCGGCTGGGCGCTCTTTGAACTTAAGGGATTCGGAGTTTAGGCAGTAGCGTAAGCCGGTGGGCTTGGGGCCGTCTTCGAAGACGTGTCCGAGATGGCAGTCGCAGCGGGCGCAGAGGATTTCCGTCCGCGTCATGCCGTAGGCATTATCCACGATGGTCGCGACGTTCTCCTTGGAAACAGGCTGGAAGAAGCTGGGCCAGCCGGTACCAGAATTAAATTTTGAGTCAGAGGAGAAGAGCGGTAGGTCGCAGCAGATGCAGTGGTAATTACCGGTCTTATGGTTATCCAAGAGGGTACCGCAAAAAGCCCGTTCTGTGCCTTTTGCACGCGTGATGCGATATTGCTCCGGGGTGAGTTGTGCCGCCCATTCCTTATCGGTCTTCACGACTCTGTCGACGAGCTGGGGCTTGGTCAGGCCGCCTTTGCCGTCATCAAGGGTGACGAGCACTTTATTCGCAGCACTCGGATCGGAGGATTTTTCTTTCATGGGTTGAGTGGCGGCTTCGGGGGTCGTGATGCCGAGGAACATGAGCCCGCAGGCGGCGAAGGCGAAGAGGGTAGCTTTCATGATTTTAGCTAAAGGATTTTCCACACCCGCAGGTGCTGCTGGCGTTAGGGTTACGAACTTCAAAGCCTTTGCCATGCAGGCCGTCGTCAAAGTGTACCGTGGAGCCGTCGAGGTAGGCGTGGCTGGTGGGGTCAATGAGGATTTTAAGGCCTTGGCTCTCGAATTCCAAGTCGCCGTCTTTCCGAACATCAAACGCCATGCCATATTCAAAGCCAGAGCAACCCCCGGTCTCGACGAGCACGCGCAAGACAGACTCAGGATTAGCCTGTTGCTGGAGGACGCGGACCTGCCCGGCGGCGGCTTCGGTGAGATTGATCATGCCTTATAAGTTTAGGGGCAATTGCAGGGAGTCAAGGTGCGGGTGGTTCCAGGTTACCCTCTTTATCGTGGATTTAAAGACTCCATGACCTAGGCTGGGAGTAACCCCAGCCCCAGCCATGCTCCGATTCCTTAAGGCCTTCCTTTTTTCGATACCCTTGGCCTTCTTTTTTAATCTGCTATTGTGGTTGATTGTCGGGGTGGTGAGCTGGAATTTTAAAGATATCGGACCGGATAACTTTTTCGCGCTGTCATTGCTCAAGGCTGACGAATTCAAGGATTTCTTCTGGCCGCTGGTTCTTTGGGGTCTCGCCTTCATGCAAGCTTGTTTGCTCTTGGTACCCATCCATCTACCGACGCATTCGACGGAAAAGACGGCGCTCGGACCTCGTATCATGGCGGCGGCTTTTTTAGGCGGCCTGTTCATCGCCATCCCCCTTTTTGCCTCGATTGATTTTTATTATTTTTCACCTAAGGCCGACCCGAAGACTTTTGATTCGACGGGATGCACCCTGGGCGTGCTGAGCGTCTGGGTGCTGTCGTGGCTGATCTGGATCCCGGTGTTATTGCATCGGGCTCGTGGCCAGGCCGATGCGGTGGAAAAATTTGTAGGTAAATCGATTGCCGGTTCCGCCGTAGGTTTAGCGCTCTGTCTCCCTTGGTATTACGTATTACGCAAGAAGCAGGCCTGCTATTGCTCTTTGGGCGGGTTCTGGGCTTTGGTCCTAGGCCTTTGGTCCCTGCTGGTCGTGGGTGGCCCGCTCCTCTTTATCCTGGCGCGTGATCGTCGTCTTCGGGCCGGCGTCCGATCTGACCAAGCTTCTTAAAGCTCGCAGGTCTGTTGGGTCTCCCGAGTGGGGCGGGCAATGAGTCCGCGATGGGGCTCGTCAGGGTAGGGCCGGGCTGCCTTTTCCCCGAGAAGGTATTGATCACAACATCTCATCAGTTCGGTCATCGTTTCGGTGCGGCGCATGTCGTGGAGGAATTGGCCTTCGGTATCGACGGCCAGTCCGACGAAATTGAGGAATTTCTTTAAACGCCCAGCTTGTTTTTCCGCCGGGCGAGTGACGTCGCAGCATTCCTCGGCCAGCTCCTGAACGTAAACCCGTACGTCGTGGAGGGTGGGAATGAACATCGGGAGGCCCTGTTGGACTTCGCGCCATTGCCGGAAAATCCATGGATTACGAATGGCGTGCCGACCCATCATCATGCCCCATGCCCCCGTCTCATTAATCAAACGTTGAGCTTTAGTCGCATTGATGACGTCGCCGTTAGCAATCACCGGACAGGGTACGGCTTTTACGGCGTGCGTAATCGCCGCATAATCGACCTCGGACCAATACAGTCCTTTGACGGTCCGTCCATGCACGGTCAGGAGGTCGACTTTATGTTTGGCGACGATCGCCAGGATTTCATCGAACCGTTCGAGGCTGTCGAAACCGATCCGCATCTTGACGGTAAAGCGCCCCGCGATTTCTTGGCGCATGGCTCCGAGGATTTCATCAATCTTAGCTGGATCGCGCAGTAACCCACCGCCGACGTTCTTGCGGTAGACTTTGGGCGCCGGACAACCCATGTTGAGGTCGATGCCGGCGATGGGTAATTTGCCGAGCTCGCGTATCGTGCGAAGAATGTGCGGGGTGTCTTCGCCGATGAGCTGCGCAAAGACCGGACGTCCGGTACCGTGATTCAGGATGGAATCGACGATATGCTTTTCCGGCGTCGAGGTTTCATGGACGCGGAAGTATTCGGTGACGAACCAATCGGGCACCCCCCTTCGGCCGATCACGCGCATGAAGCCCGTGGTGGTGACGTCTTGCATCGGTGCGAGCACCGAGGGCCGGGTGCCGGCGACGACGGGCGATGGTAAGGGCGTGCTCAAGCTTGCTTACGCAGGCGGGTGAGCATCTCGGTCATATCATCACACGCATCCAGGACGGCTTTGGCGATGAAGACCGGGCGTTTGGCCTTGACGGCCAGGACTAAGGCGTCGCTCGGGCGAGCGTCGACTTCGGCGACCTTGCGCGCCACGGGGCCGTCTTGCCCGACGATTATGCGGGCAAAGAAAACCCCGTCTTTGACGTCAACGATGATTACGTGCACGACCACGGCGTCGAGCCCGAGGAGAAGGTGCAGCATCAGGTCGTGAGATTGAGGCCGATCAATGGTTTTGCCGCTGAGGGCCCCCTGCAAGGCCTCGCCCACCGAAGGGTCGACCTGGATCACCATCGCTTTGTTCTCGGTTATGAGGAAAACCGCCGTCCCGCCTTTGGTGGGGATGACTTCGATGCCCACGACGGGGATTGCCTCCGGTTTGCTCATGCCTGGATGCTTGTCGGCCTGGGGCCTTTTCGCAAGCCCGAGGCACGACGAGCCCGAATTTAATTACTTTTAAGCCGCACCCGACCTTGAAAGGTACCTGTTTTATGGGCAACTTTATAGGGTGCACCCTTTTCTCGACGATGACTTCCTTTTCGCGTGGAGCCGTTTGACTCCGCCGTGCGTGGAGGCTGATATTCGCGAAGGTCTTCGGCGTGCCCGTGTCTCCGTCGAGGCGATCAAGGTCCTCAAGCCCGAACACCTTACTTACGCCCAGGTTTTATTGGGCTTAGAGTCGGCGACGCGGGAACTTTCGCGTGCTTGGGGTTTGGTTTCACACTTAGATTCGGTGCTTAATTCCCCAGAATTAAGAAAAGTTTATAATGCTTTGATGCCGGAGGTGACGGCGTTCTTTACTTCTTTGACTCTCGATCCGGCGCTTTGGGCCGTGCTTAAGGGCTATGCGGATACCGCCGAGGCCAAGGCGCTCACGGGAGTCCGGCTCCGCTTCCTCAAGGAGACGATGGCGGACTTCGAGGAGAACGGGGCGGACTTGCCTGCCGACAAGAAGGACCGGCTCGCGGCCATTAATGCCGCCTTGGCGGAGAAGACGCAGAAGTATTCGGAGAACGTGCTCGATTCGACGAACGACTGGGAATTATTCCTCGATGAGGAGAAGCGTCTCGCTGGCTTGCCCGCCAGCGCTCTCGCCGCGGCCAAGCAATCAGCAATCGCCAAGAACCGCCCCGAATCGTGGCGTTTCACTTTGCAGGCGCCCTCCGTTTTTCCGATTCTCCAGTATGCGGATGATGATAATTTGCGCCGGCTTTGCTGGGAAGGACTCGGTCAGGTCGGCCTAAAAGATAAATGGGATAACACGGTATTAGTAGGCGAGATACTGGCGCTCCGACACGAGAAGGCCCGACTCTTGGGTAAATTACACTTCGCGGACTTCACGACCGCCCGTCGGATGGCTCGTACGGGTGCCAATGCCCTAAAATTTATCGAAGATATCGGCCAGCGTATCCGGCCTAAATTCGAAGCCGAAGTCATCGAGCTCGAGCAATATCGCGCGACTAAATCCGCTGATGCGGTGCGGCCGTTACACCCCTGGGAGTTTAGTTATTTCTCCGAAAAGATGCGGCGTGAGCGCCATGGTTTTGATGACGAGGCTTTACGGCCTTGGTTCCCCGTCGACGGCGTCATCGCGGGCATGTTCAAGCTCTTTGGCGGCTTATTCGGGATTCAAGTGGTGGCACGAGACACCTTCTCGATTGATCCGTTGACCGGCGTGCGTTCGGCCGTCACGGCCGCCGCTCCACGCGTGGAAGGCGCTCCGGTGGAGGTTTGGCATCCGGAAGCACGCTTTTATGAAGTGCGTGATGGCGCCCGTCATCTTGGCTCATTTTACACGGATTGGTTTCCGCGTGAATCGAAGCGGGGTGGGGCGTGGATGAATTTCTTCCGGACGGGTGGGCCGCGAGCTGACGGTTCGTTTGCCCCCCACCTCGGTTTGATGTGCGGCAATTTCACGCCGCCCGTCACGGGTCAGCAGGCCCTACTGACCCACGACGAAGTCACGACGGTTTTCCATGAATTCGGCCACCTGCTTCATCATTTGCTGGGAGAGGTCGAAGTCGAATCTCTGGCCGGCGTGCGCGTCGCTTGGGATTTCGTCGAACTCCCTTCGCAGATCTTAGAAAACTGGTGTTGGGAGGAAGAATCGTTAGCGCTCTTCGCCCGCCATCATGTCACCGGCGCCCCCTTGCCGGCGGAGCTGCTGGCGCAGCTTGCTGCGGCCGCGAATTTCCGCGCGGCCTCGACCTGCATGCGCCAGCTTGCCTTTTCCAAGCTCGACCTTGATTTACATATTCGTGCCGAAGAACTCCAGGGGCGCGATTTAGATGCCCATTGGAACGAGGATTTTGCGCCTTGGCAGGCCCGCGCTACCCGTCGTGGGCCCGCCATGACGCGCCGGTTCAACCACCTGTTCTCCGAAGCTACGGGCTATGCCGCGGGCTATTATTCTTATAAATGGGCGGAAGCGCTCGAGGCCGATGCTTTTACCCGCTTCCTGAAGGAGGGGGTGCTTAATCCTCAGGTGGGTCGAGAATTGAGGGCTAAAATACTCTCAAAAGGCAATTCCGAGCCGGCCGAGGAGCTTTTTCGTGATTTTATGGGCCGCGACCTCGATCCCGAAGCCCTGCTGGTGCGGGATGGCCTAGCCTGACAAGGTTCGGAGACGTCCGTGACCCCATCCCCCAATAATATGGGCGGATAACCTTATTCCCCTTGCGCCAAGGGGGATTTTCCTATGCGTAAGACCTTTACAGATGCATCTCCGCAACATCGCAGTCATTGCTCACGTCGACCATGGTAAAACTACCCTGACCGACCGCCTCCTTTACCAGTCCGGTATGTTCCGGGCTGAGGACCTTGATAAACTCGCCGGTGGCCAACACGGCCTCATCATGGACTCGGGTGACCTCGAGCGTGAACGTGGCATCACGATCACCGCCAAGAATTGCGCAATCAAGTGGGTCGACCCACGTAACCAGCAAGAATACAAGATCAACCTGATCGACACCCCGGGCCACGCCGACTTCGGTGGTGAAGTCGAACGCGTGCTCAATATGGCTGATGGTTGCCTCCTCGTCGTCGACTCTTTCGAAGGTCCGATGCCGCAAACTCGCTTCGTGCTTTCCAAGGCACTCGCCCTCGGACTCAAGCCGATTGTCGTTATTAATAAGATCGATAAATCATCGGCCCGCCCGGATGCCGTCGTCGACGAAGTCTTCGACTTGCTCGTCGCCCTCGACGCTCCGGAATCGGCTCTCGATTTCCCAATCATTTATGCTTCCGGCCGCGAAGGCTGGGGTACTTTGGATCGGGCGAAAACGGTCGAGGGAAAGCGCCCGAAGGACCTGATGGACCTCTTCTACACCATCGTCGACAAGATCCCCGAGCCCTACGCCGAAGGTTCCTCTCGCGGTGCCGCCGCCGGCTTTAAGTCCCGTGTCGAGGCCCTCGCCAACCCGCTCCAGATTATGGTGACGGCCATGCTTTACTCGGACTACGTCGGTCGTATCGCCGTCGGCCGCGTTACCGCTGGTAAGATTGCCCCCGGTATGCCGGTCATGATGGTCACCCGTAATGGTGAACAGTTCAAGCAGCGCGTCCTGGAGGTCGAAGTCTTTGAAGCCCTCGGTCGCGTCAAGTCCCAGGAAGTCCTGGCCGGCGATATCTGCGCAGTCATCGGTCTCGATCACGTCGAGATCGGTGCCACGATCACGGACCAAGAAGATCCGCGTCCGATGCCTCCCGTCAGTGTCGACGAGCCCACCGTGACCATGGCCTTCCGCGTCAACGATTCTCCTTTTGCTGGACGCGATGGTAAATTCGTCACCGGCCGTCAGGTCGGCGAACGTCTCATTAAGGAACTTGAAAAGAACGTGGCCTTGCGCGTCGAACGCGAAGCCGGAGCGGATGCCTTCCAGGTTTCGGGTCGTGGGTTGATGCACCTTGGCGTGCTGATCGAGACGATGCGTCGCGAAGGTTACGAACTCTCCGTAGGTAAGCCCACGGTGATTATGAAGCAGATTGAAGGGGTGCAGTGCGAACCCGTCGAAACTTTAGCTGTCGATTGTCCGGAGGCCTCGCAGAGCGATGTCATGGCGCTTGTCTTGAGCCGTCGCGGTGAACTGCAGACGATGGATGCCAAGGCCGGCACCAGCGGCTGGATTCACATGGAATTTAAGATTCCTTCCCGTTCTCTTTTCGGTCTGCGCACCTTGATGCTCACCACCACGCGTGGCGATGCCGTCATGTATCATAACCTTCTCGGTTATGAGCCTGTCAAAGGCGAAGCCCCTCACCGCTCGGCTGGCGTGATGATCGGTGGAGAAGGAGGCGCCGTCACGGCTTACTCCCTCGACCGTCTGTACGACCGTGGTGACTTCTTCGTGAAGCCAACCGACGAGATCTATATGGGCCAGATCGTCGGCGAGCATTGTAAAGATAATGACCTCGAAATCAACTTGGTCATTAATAAGAAGCTCTCCAACGTCCGCGCTTCGGGCTCGGATGACTCGGCTCGGATTAAGCCGATGCGTCAGATGTCCCTTGAAGCCTGCCTCGAATATATTGAGACCGATGAATTGGTCGAAGTGACCCCGAACTTCATCCGCATGCGCAAGCGTTACCTCACGGAAAACGAGCGCAAGCGCTTCGACAAGTAAGGTCGCTTAGGCGACGTTGCTGGTCAGTTGAAAATGATGGCCTCCGTCCGCCAGGATGGAGGCTTTTATTTTCCATAAATCCTTCGGGAGTCGGCTGGCCACTTTTTCGGGCCATTCGACGACTACGTTCCAGGGCGATTGGGCGACATCCCAGATTAGTAATTCATCGAAGCTGGCCGGGTCTTTCAGGCGATACGCATCGACGTGGAAAATCTGGCGATCTCCTTCGTGCACGTTGAGCAAGGCGAAGGACGGGCTGGTGATGTTCCCCCGGACGCCGAAACCTCGCACCAGCCCGCGTACGAAGGTGGTTTTACCGACGCCCAAATTGCCCTCGAGAGCCAGGACGGTATCCCGGGGTAGTAACTGGGCAAAGGCCGCCGCCGCTCTTTCGGTTTCGATTCCTGAGCGGGTGGTGATGCCCGCAATCCAGGCGGCAAGGTCAGACGGCGGTCCCATGGGGCGCAGTCTTCCCGAGGCTCGGTTATAGGGCAAGCGTCCTTGCGGGCTTAGGAGACTATCCCCAACGGAGGGATGGTCTTCCATCCCCCGCGTGTAAAGTCGGGGCACTGGATCGGCATGCTACCTTCTTTTACAGAGCGGGCGGAAATCTCGAGGATCGCGGACCAGTCGGCCGCGTCGTAGACGGTCATGTCCGGCGTGATACCCTGTCGCACGCAGTCAAGCATGCGGTAGGCCATGACGAAATCCATGCCGCCGTGACCGCCGACCTTCTTGCCGAGTTCGCCAATCTTTTTAATCAGCGGGTGTTGATTTTCTTTCATGAACTTGGTGAGCTTCTCTTTCTCGTAGGTCCATGCATGGCTACTGCGTTTTTCTTTCGGATCAAGGATCGGATGTTTATTATCTGCGTCGATCGCCAGACGGGCGGGGTAGCCGAAGAATGTCGCCTCCGTGCCGCACAGGGCGTTGATACGCGTATACGGGCGCGGGCTTACGACGTCGTGTTGAATCATGATGGTGCGTCCGAGCTGCGTCTTGATGATAGAGGTGTTCATGTCGCCGCAGACGAACTTCTCATCCTTGTGCTGGCCGTTATTAGGCTGGTGCTTATCGCGATACTGCGTGAGGTTGAATTCTGGGGAGGAGACGGAGACCACGAATTTGAAGGCATCGCCGCGTCCGATATTTAGATATTGCGCCACTGGGCCGAGGCCATGGGTGGGGTAGAGGTTTCCGTCCATGAATCGGTGATAATCGCGCCGCCAATCGCCTTCGCTGCCCAAACTCCAAAGGACGCCGCCGCCGAGGTTATGGATATAGGCGCACTCGGCATGCTTGAGGTCGCCGAAGAAGCCCTGGCGGGCGAGGTTCAGGACGAAGAGCTCCTCTTCGCCGTAGCAGCAGTTCTCGATGATCGAGCAGTGGCGTTGGGTCTTTTCGGCCATGTCCACGAGTTGCCAGCACTGGTCGACGGTGACCGCGGGTGAGACTTCGATGAAGGCGTGCTTCCCTTGCTGCATGACCTTGAGGGCCATGGGAACGTGCCATTCCCAAGGAGTGGCGACGAAGACGACGTCTATATCGTCGCGCTCAAGCATTTTTTCCCAGGCATGCTCGTCACCGAAGTACATGGCGGGTTCTTTGCCGGTCTTCTTCTTGACGTTTTCAGCGGCGCTTTTGGCGCGAGATTCGATGATGTCGCAGACGGCGACCACTTCGGCGAAAGGAATACTAGCCGCCGAATTTACGTGGCTACGTCCGCGATTAAGACCGATGACGGCGACCCTGACTTTTTCGATGGGCTTGGTCGTAAGATTCCAGACCGGTTTATTGCCGGCTGGCCGCGGGCGAGTGGCCGAGATGTCGTGGGCGTCGAGGAGTTTGAGGTCGCGAGGATCAGGCTTGGCGTCAGCCGAAGGGATGGCATTCAGGCCAAGGCCGAGACCGGCGATGGCGCCAAGCTTGAGGAAGTCGCGACGGTTCTGATTTTCGGGAAGGTTCATAGGAGGAGTCTTGTTGGGTTATTAAGAGACGAGTGGGAGGGGCTTTAGATCTTTCCAGCCACCGCGGGTGAAATCGGGATAGGCGATGGGCAGGCTGCCGTCGCGAACGGAGCGGTCGGAGAGATCCATGAGGCATGACCAAGAGGCTGCATCATAGACCGTCAGGTCGGGCGTGATACCTTGGCGGATGCAATCCAGGAAGCGGTAGTTCATGAGATGGTCCATGCCGCCGTGTCCGCCGACTTTCTTGGCGTCGGTCCCCGCTTTTTTAATAAGCGGGTGGGCGTTGGCCTGCATGAATTTCGTGAGCTTGTCGCCTTCGTAAGTCCAGCTGTGGCTATTTCGTTTCTCCTTTGGGTCGAGTATTGGATGTTTGTTATCCTCGTCGATGGCGAGTCGGTTGAGGTAGCCGCAGAAAGTGGCCTGGGAGCCGCTCAGCATGTTGCCGCGAGTATAAGGCCGTGGGCTGGTATTGTCGTGTTGCACCACGATTGTCCGGCCTAGCTCGGTCTTGATGATCGTAGTGTTCATGTCGCCGCAAACGAATTTCTGATCCTGCGACCGGTCGCGATTCGGCTTGGTCTTCTCGCGTAACTGCGAAAGGCCGAATTCCGGAGATGAGACCGAGACGGCATACTTGAAGGCATCTCCACGTCCCATGCCAAGGTATTGCGAGACGGTGCCCAGGCCATGGGTTGGATAGACGTTGCCATGCATGAACGTAGCGTAGTTGCGGCGCCATTCACGTTGTTTGTCCAGGAACGTGTAAGTCCCCGAATGTCTTTGATCGTGGATGTAAGCGCACTCGGCATGCTTGAGGTCGCCGAAGAAGCCTTGGCGGACGAGGTTCAGGACAAAGAGTTCATCCTCACCATAGCAGGCATTCTCGAGGATGGGGCAGTGCCGTTGATATTTTTCCGAGGCATCGACAAGTTCCCAGCATTCGTCGACGGTGACGCCACAATTGACTTCAACAAACGCATGCTTGCCGAGCGACATCGCCCGGACGGCCATCGGCTTGTGCCATTCCCACGGGGTGGCGACATAGACGACATCGATATCATCTCGGTCGACCATCTTCTCCCAGACATTTTCATCACCGCTGTAGATTGCCGGACGTTTGCCGGTGTTCTTAAAGACAATCTCCGCCTGGGCCTGAGCGCGGTCATCCAGGATGTCGCATACCGCGACAACTTCGGCGAACGGGAGTAAGCTCCCTGATTTAACGTGGGCACTACCGCGATTGAGACCGATGACGCCGATGCGCACTTTTCCGATGGGCCGGGTGTTAAGATCCCAGACGGGTTTATTTCCAGCGGGCCGCGGACGCATCTTACCGATCGTGTCGGCGGTCAGATGGGTTAACTGAGCGGGGTCAGGCTTAGCCTCGGCGGTCGAAGCCGCGCTGATTCCGCCGATGCCGGCCAAAGCAGAGAGTTTTAAAAAATCACGACGGCTCTGGCTTTCTGGGGTTAGCATAGGGGTAAATTCATAACAGTAAAACCGTACATGGGTTGCAACGGATTTACTTTTTTACCCTCGAAAGTTTTAACTTATGAACCCTTCGCTCCATTTAATCCCAAAGACTGCCAGATTACGCACGGTATGAGCTATAAAACAGGGCAATAAGGAACGGCTTGGGTTCAGCGGATTAAACCGTGCGAGGTAAAGCCAGACCGAGGTCAGGAAGGCGAAGATTGTGCTGCTACGCCCGCTGGCGCTTTTTAAATCAAAATCATGAATCAGGGCGAAAATAAGGGAGCCCACGAAGATGACGCCGAGTAGTTTCGGTCCCGTAAGGTGCGAAGGGGCGGTGAAGCCGCGGAACACGACTTCTTCGATGATCGAGGCGCCAATCAAGGCCAGGATAGAGATCGCCGGCAGGACGGATTGCTGATCGGTGATTTCGTAGCGGACTTCGACGCTCGCTTCGGCGATGGTAATCAGCAGCGCCCCGGCGGCGGCGACGAAGTATGTCGCCCAGGGGGCCGATTCTGTGCCGGGCCAAAAGAGTTCGCCGCTGTTCTTTATACGTCGCTGGCGATATTCGCCTACCCAGGCTGCGAGCACGCAGGCACCGAGAACGAAATAAAGCAGGGCTTCGACAGTAGTGCGGTCCATAAATTACCGAACTCCCAGAATCCAGGCCCGGTAGGCCGGGGAAACATGGGCGGCTTCGATGACAATCCACTGCGGTAGGGCGTAAGGATGTCGGGCGTGAACCCATGCTTCGAGGTGGGGTCCTTGCGTCACGGCAAATTTAAAGGTTATGCGGAATTCGTCTTCGACTTGGGTGCGGCCTTCCCAGGTGAAATGCGAGCGGATGGGACCGTCCACCTGCGCACATGCCGCTAAGCCTGCGCCGACGGCCTCGCTGGCGAGACGTTCGGCCTCTTCGCGTTGCGGGAGGGTTGTCCAAGCAATGGCGATGGCTTGGACTTCAGTCATGACCAATATTGTCCGACTTCAAATATTGCTCCGTGATGATGCTAATGAGGAGGTCGCGGGCTTCTTCCACCGAATCGACGTGACGATAAAGATCGCGGTCTTCGGGAGAAACCATGCCCCATTCGTGGAAAACTTCGACATTCAGGACGCTCTTCCAGAAGGCTGAACCGAAAAGTAAAACGGGGATACGCTTCTTAGTCTTACCTGTCTGGACGAGCGTGAGCATTTCGAAAAGTTCGTCAAAGGTACCGAAGCCTCCGGGAAAAGCGACGAGTGCTTTGGCGAGATAAAGGAACCAATATTTGCGGACGAAGAAGTAGTGGAATTCCAGGTCGAGCTCGGGGGTGATATAAGGATTATGTTCCTGCTCGAAGGGTAGGGCGATGCCGAGGCCGACGGATTTTCCGCCGGCTTGATGGGCGCCCATGTTGGCGGCCTCCATGATGCCCGGGCCGCCGCCAGAACAGATCAGAAAGCGTTGCCACTCCGGGAGCGACATCGACCACTTGGTCATCTCGTAGGAGAGCTGTCGGCAGGCCTCAAAGTAGGCGGAGCTGCGCAAATTGATTTCAGCGACGCGAAGACGGCCGGCGCATTCGGCACCCGAGCATTCACCGCGGGCGATCATCGCTTTGACTTCTTCGAGCCGCGCCTGAGCTTTTTCTGGTGGCAGTGTGCGAGCGGAGCCGAACATCACCACGGTATTGCGCACCCCATACTTTTTAAAGCGCTGGTAGGGCTCCATCAGCTCCGCCATGACGCGAATCGTCCGGGCCTGGGGGCTATGCATAAACTCCGGATTTAGGTAGGCCCGAGGTGGTGTGGGCCTAAGTTTACCTTTTTCAGGGCTCATACCCCCCATCTTTCCCTTAGTTTGGCTTCTGCCAAGCCGGGAAGCGTGGTGCTTGACAGGCTCGGCGGGGTAGCCTTGGCTATTTCCTTTAAAGCCATGCATCCCACCTACCGTCCGTCTAAGATTTCCCGCGCCCGTAAATGCGGTTTCCGCGCCCGTTCCAAGACTCCGGGTGGCCGCAAGGTCTTGGCTAATCGCCGCAGCATTGGTCGCAAGCGCCTCGGCGCCTCCTAATCCTCATGCGTCTCCCGCGGGAGCGTAGAATTCGTGCCTCGGCCGATTTCACGCGTCTCCGCCAACAAGGCTCGCGACTCGATTGCGGGCCTTTTCTTTTGAATTTTCGTCACACTAAGAGCGATGTCCCCGCACGTTTTGCGGTCATCGCAGCTAAGAAATCCATCCCGTTGGCCGTCAATCGTAACCGGGCCAAGCGTTTGGCCCGAGAGCTATTCCGAGCTGATGCCGCCGCTTTCCCTCCGGGGTGGGAGATTGTCTTGGTGATTCGGCCTGGGATGCTCCGTCGTCGGTTTGCCGACTTGAAGGCGGCCTATGCGTTGGCTGCTACCAAACTGGTCGCGCAGGCCGCACGTCAGGCGGAATGAAACCCAAGAGCCTATCTTTCGTTACCCGTTTGGCACTGAAAGGGGTCGGCTTTTACCAGCGATTTATTTCCGTTCCTTTGCACCGGGTCGTACCAGGGTCTGGGTGCCGATTTCACCCCACTTGTTCCTGTTATGCCGCTACGAGCCTGCAACGCTTTGGTTTGTTGAAGGGTGCATGGCTCGGTTTGAAGCGGATCGGGCGATGTCACCCTTGGGGTGGCTCCGGTGTTGATGAAGTGCCGGAAGTATGACCACCCAGGGTCGCTCATCGGCTTAATGTTCTCGCCCTGAACAGCGTTTTAAGGCGAAATCCATGGAGTGAAAACTGTTTTCTCCCGAGTTCTCGTTTCGCGCCAAGGAGGGACTTTGCTCTTGGCTACGAGTTACCTGGTTCTGGGCACAATCCTCCGTTTAGGGCTTCTAATCTTTTCTGCTTCCGCGGTGTCTTGGGGTCTTTCAACTTATGCTGCTTTGGTCATTGGGTTCTTTTTCGACGTCATGATGGCCTGGCTCTTGACGTTGCCCTTCGGCTTGTTGTCCGCTTGCTGGCCGTCTTGGGCCTGGGCGCGCTCCTGGCTCCGGGTTCCGCTTTACTTGGCTTGGGTCTTCGGCTGTTCCCTGTTCGTTTTCTGGAAGGTCTCGGAGGTTTTATTTTGGGAAGAATTTGGCGTCCGCTTTAATTTTATCGCAGTTGATTATCTGGTCTACACGCAAGAGGTCGTCAAAAATATTAAAGAGTCCTACCCGATGGCTGCCATCGTTGCGGGGATTTTATTGGCCGTGGGAGTTATCATTTTTGCCTGGATTAAGTCAGGATGGTGGAAGCGATGGCAGGAAGGCGCCCAGGCGGATATATCGCCGCGTTGGCGCTCCTGGGTCGGGCTTTTGTTGCCGTTGTTCCTTTGCTTAGCCCTCGCTTACACGGTTGGTCGGCGAGATTTGAAGACATCCTCTCACGTGGCGACTTCGATGGGCGAACGCATCACGGCCGGCTTGCGTCACATGGGCGAACCGCAGCCGGGTTGGGCTAATAGCTATGATGCGGAATTAGCGAAGAATGGAGAATACGCTTTTTTGGCGGCGTTTTGGGCCAATCAATTGGAATGGCAGCGCTTTTACCCGTCGCGCCCTGATGCGGTTGCCGGCTTGCGTGCACAGCTCGCCCGCCAGGGTGTCCCCCTGGCGAAGGATGAGTCGAAAGGCGTCAAACGACATATCATCGCCGCACCGAGCCCAGGCCGTCGGCTCAATCTCATCCAGATTACGGTCGAGAGTTTGAGTGCGGAATACCTGAGCTGCTACGGTCAGAGTCCTTATGCGGAGCAGCACCTGACGCCGGTCTTGGATCGAATCGCCCAAGAGTCCCTTTGGTTTCGCCATTGCTACGCCAGCGGCACGCGGACGGTCCGCGGCATGGAGGCGCTCACGCTGGCCATTCCTCCCATCCCCGGGCAATCGGTTTTGCGTCGCGCCAAGTGCGAAGATCTTACGACCTTAGGTTCAGTCCTTGCCGCCCAAGGGTACGACAATGCCTTCATTTACGGGGGCGATGGCTTCTTCGATAATATGAATTACTTCTTCGAAAATAACGGCTATCGTATCGTGGATCAACCGGTGGCCTTGAAGGCCGGAGAGAAAATGACTTTTGGTAATGCCTGGGGTGCCTGCGATGAAGACGCTTTTAACTGGTCGTTACATGAGGCGGATAAAGCTTTTATCGCCCAGAAGCCTTTCCACCACTTTGTGATGACGACATCAAACCATCGGCCTTACACTTGGCCGGCCGGGAAAATCGATGCCAAGCTCGTGGGGCGGGAGGGCGGAGTAGCCTATACCGATTACGCGATTGGGGCCTTTCTTAAGGCGGCCGAAGCCAAGCCTTGGTTCAAGGATACGGTCTTCATTATCGTCGCCGACCATTGTGCGTCCGTCGCCGGCAAGCGTGAATTAGAAATCAGGAAATATGAAATCCCGCTCTTTATTTGGGCTCCGGGTCTGATAGCCGCTCGCCGGGAAGACAAGATGATGAGTCAAGTCGACCTTGCCCCTACGGTGCTAGGCTTGTTGCACGCAACCTATGTGGCCCGCTTCGTCGGCTCGGATGTTTTTAGTCCGACATACCAGCCCCGCGCTTTTATCAGTAACTATCAAAAGGTAGCTGTGCTGCGCGAAGACGGTTTATTGACCGTGCTCAAACCCGTGAAACAGGTAGTCCAATATCAGGCTGATCTCGCGACGGGGGCTTTAGTCCCGCTGCAGGAACTCCGTCCGGATGCCGTGGACGAAGCCGTTTTTTATTATCAAGGCACCGATGAACTCTTTAACCAAGGTGGACTCGCCAACCCAAGTCGCTGACCGTCCGGGCGTCTTCTGGCCGTGTGCAATCTTGATCGGCTTGGTCGGCTTCTTCGGTTTTCACGGTACGGGAGGCGAGTCGTTCGATCTTTGGTTCCAGGCTATTTTTTGGAACGGTTCGGCTTGGCTCATTCCGAAGGACTCAGGTTTTTTTCATACCCTTGCCTATAACGGTCCCAAGGTACTGATTATTAGCTGGGCGATACTTCTTTTGTTGGCGGCGGCTTTACCGGCGTATTTCCCCGCCTGCTTGGGACGTCGACGCGCGTTATACTTGTTAGCCTGCCTGGCCGTCGTTCCAGTGGTCTGTACGCAACTGCGGTCAATTACGCAGATGGCGACCCCGAGCGATTTGGCGATGTATGGCGCGCCGTCCAGCTTCCCTCACCTGTTGCTCTTTGATGCCAAGCCTCTTGGTTACCCCAGCCACGCTTTTCCGGCAGGGCATGCCAGTGGCGGCTTCGCTTTGCTTTCGATTTATTTTGCCTGGGCAGAATTTCGCCCTCGTCGTATCGGCCTCATCTTGGCCGGTATCTTTGGCGGGGGGATGGGGCTTTATCAGATCGCTCGGGGTGAACATTTCATTTCCCATACCGTTGTCACCGCTGCACTCGCTTGGGTGCTCTGTGCGGGCTTAGCTCGAATGCTCAGGCCCGCCGCACCGCTTAATTGTTCTGCCAGTTAACGATATTGTCGGCCCGGTAAGGTCCCGTGGCCGAAGGTTGATCAAAGTAAGAAGCCGGGATCATGCCGCATTTCTCCATGGTGCTGGACGCGACGCCGGTCGGATCCCAATATTCTTCCAGGGCGGGTGCGGAGCCCGTAGGTTCGGCATAATTCCCGCCGCAACTCACCAGCAAGAAATTGGAAGACTTCCAGTTGGCGTAGGGGGCGTTTAATTTTCCGGTACTCGGGTCGGTGATTGAGCTGCTGCCGTTAAGAATCCGGTAGCGATAATCAAAGGGATTATCCCAAGGGTCGCGGAATTCGAGTCGCGCGGACAGGTCGCTGAATTTGGTGTCATCGTTCGAGGGCACGTCGCCCGAGGTCAGGAAGGGCTTCTGCTTTCGATTGCCGCTCCCCGGTAATGTATTGTCGTTATAATTCAACAGCTTGAGAGAGGAACCGCCGGTAGTGATGGGCGAACTTTTCAGAACTTTTCTCCCCATAATCTGATCGTAGAAATCGATTCGATAGTCGTCCGTCGTGCTACTTTGCGCACAAGGATAATCGCCGTAGTTCTTTTTAAAATTCTCGGCGGCCATGATCATACCCTGCATTTCGCCTTTCGCCTTCGCTTTGGTGCGGGCAGTGCTGGCAGCCTTAAAGAGCCCGAAGGTCGCCCCGGCGAGGATGCCGATGATCGCCGTCACCATCAGGAGTTCGATGAGCGTAAAGCCCGGCCGACGTCGGAAACTTTGGTTTTTCATGGGGCTCAGATGTGGCGTGAATCGTTCTCGTCTTTCTTCACGTAGCCGGAATCTTGGCGCTGGTGGTTCACGGCGTTCTTTTTGAGATAGGCTTGGTAAACGTCTTCGGCCGACATCCCTAAGACTTGAGCGATAGATATCAGGAAGTGGAAGAGGTCGATGACTTCGACGCGCGCATTCTGCTCGTCGAACTTCTGGTATTTGGCCCACCACTTCCAGGGCACCGAATCGGTCAACTCCGCCATTTCTTGCTGCATCGCGCGCAGGTAGTTGAGGATCCATTTGATTTTTTCTTCCTCGGTCATGCCGGCGGTTTCGACGCCAATGCGCTGGTTGAGCGCTTTTTGCATTTGGAAGATTTCTTCGAGTTTGTCGGCCATGTCCTCATCAAACTATCTGGGGAGGGGGGAGCAACAAAGGAAGCTAAACGGGGCCGCTCTAAGTCGGATTACTGGATTTATCCTAAT
>QYQK01000027.1 GCA_007280935.1 Opitutales bacterium | reverse complement strand
GTCCCGACGACCTTCACGCCGTTGGCTTCGAGGTCTGCGGCGAGATTCAAAGGCGTCTGACCGCCGAACTGCACGATTGCGCCGATGCACTTTTCCGTACGATAAATTTCTAAGATATCTTCCAACGTCAGCGGTTCGAAATAAAGCCGGTCGGAAGTATCATAATCCGTCGAGACCGTCTCGGGGTTGGAATTGACCATGACCGTCTCGTAGCCCGCCGCGCGAAGGGCGTAGGAGGCGTGGACGCAGCAATAGTCAAACTCGATGCCTTGACCGATGCGATTAGGGCCGCCGCCGAGGATCATCACCTTCTCCTTAGCTGAGGGCCGGACTTCGGACTCATCGCCATAAGAAGAATAAAAGTAAGGCGTGAACGATTCGAATTCAGCGGCGCAGGTATCGACTAAGCGGAAGGTGGTGCGGACGCCCGCCTCATTGCGCTGCTGGTAGACCGCGGCGGCCTTCAAGCCCGTGGCATGGGCGATCTGCCGGTCGGCGAAACCGGCTTCCTTCGCACGGCGGAGCAACGCCGAATCGACCTTCGCGCCGGCGGCTTTGAGGGCTAATTCAATATCGAAGATGTCGCGGAGTTGACGGAGGAACCAGGGATCAATCTTGGAGAGGCTGAAAATCTCCTTGTCCGTCAAACCCACGAGCATCGCGTAGCGGATAAAGAAAGGGCGCTCCGGATTGGGGCGGGCCAGACGCGCGCGGATCTCGACCTGGTCGGTAACAGTATCTTCACCATGCTTACCGCCGCAACCGAAGCCCCAGGCCCCGATCTCTAAGGAACGGAGCGCCTTCTGAAAAGATTCTTTGAAAGTCCGCCCGATGGCCATCGCTTCGCCGACGGATTTCATGGCGGAAGTCAGGGTCGTGTCTGCGCCGACAAACTTCTCGAAAGTGAAACGGGGGATCTTAGTGACGACGTAATCAATGGTCGGCTCAAAACAGGCCGTGGTGGACTTAGTGATGTCGTTCTGTAGCTCGTCGAGCGAATAGCCGACGGCGAGTTTGGCGGCGATCTTAGCGATGGGGAAACCCGTGGCCTTCGAAGCCAAGGCGGACGAACGCGACACGCGCGGATTCATCTCGATCACAATCATCCGGCCGTTCTCCGGGTTGACGGAAAATTGGATATTAGACCCGCCGGTTTCGACGCCGACCGCCCGGATGACCGCGAAAGAGGCGTCGCGCATCAGCTGGTATTCCTTGTCGGTGAGCGTCATCGCCGGAGCGACGGTGATGGAGTCGCCCGTGTGGACGCCCATGGGGTCGAAATTCTCGATCGAACAGATAATGACGCACTGATCCTTGTGGTCGCGCATCACTTCCATCTCATATTCTTTCCAGCCCAGGAGACACTCCTCAATGAGGACCTCGTGGACCGGCGAGGCGTCGAGGCCAGCCTGCGCCATGCGCTCGAATTCTTCCTTATTGTAGGCGATGCCGCCGCCCGTACCCCCGAGCGTGTAGGACGGACGGATGATGACGGGAAACTCACCGCCGATAAGCGGGATCGTCTCGCGGGCGGAATCGAGCGATTTGACCACGCGCGAGCGCGGCACATCGAGTCCGATGTCGATCATCAGCTTCTTAAAAATCTCGCGGTCTTCGCCGCGTTCGATCGCATCTTCCTTCGCTCCGATCAGCTCGACGCCGTATTTCGCCAGGACTCCGGTGCGGGCGAGTTTGAGGGAAAGATTCAGCGCCGTCTGGCCACCGAGGGTCGGCAAGAGCGCATCCGGTTTCTCTTTAGCGATGATTCGCTCGACGGATTCGACCGTCAGCGGCTCGACGTACGTGACGTCGGCCGTCTCCGGGTCAGTCATAATCGTCGCCGGATTAGAATTAACAAGAATGACACGGTAACCTTCTTCACGCAGCGCTTTGCACGCCTGAGTGCCGGAATAGTCGAACTCACAGGCTTGACCGATAATGATCGGTCCCGAGCCGATGATGAGGATGGTTTGGATATCGGTCCTCTTTGGCATAGTATTCCGCGGACTGTCAGCCACCGTTGGAAGGGTGGTCAAGTGGGGACTTCTAACAAATGCAGAACCCCCCACGGGAAGGCGCTTGCAGGGGCGGACCGACCCGTCCTTCATCAGGGCGTGGACATCATCAGGATAGCAGGCATCAAGTCCTTTGGGCATCACGGCGCTCTGCCCGAGGAAAAGCGACTCGGGCAACGATTTACGGTCTCCGTCGACCTGGAAATCGATACCCGGCCAGCGGCCGCCGCTGATGACCTCAAGCTGACCGTGAATTATGCCGAAGTCATCCGCACCGTTGAGGGCCAACTAACCGGCAAGCCCGTCTATTTGATCGAGACCTTAGCCCAGCAAATCGCTGCCCGTATTTTGGGTACTTTCCCCGTAACCAAAGCTGTCACGGTCGAGGTATCTAAACCTTTTGCGCCTGTAGCGGCAGAGTTTGACGCGATTTCGGTTAAAATACGTCGCGAAAGAGTGTGAGCCCTCATGGCCGCCAGTTAATCCTGGGCTTGGGTAGCAATCTCGGTGACCGGCCGCAAAACATCGCCAACGCTATGGCGGCGCTAAACCTCATCCCGGGAACCGAAGTTGTAGCCTGTTCCCAAGTCATGGACTCTGACCCGGTCGGATTTAAGGACCAAGGTAATTTCTTAAACTGCTGTATAGCAATTACTTGCGGTTTAAATGCTGGTGATTTACTTAAAGCAACTTTGGCGATTGAACACCAGCTCGGGCGTGTTCGGACAAAAAATAAAAATGGCCCGCGGGTCATCGATATCGACCTACTTTTTGATGAGGCGGGCGAACACGATTCCCCCGAACTGACGCTCCCGCATCCTAGGTGGAAAGAGCGGGGCTTTGTGGTGATTCCCCTAA
Source organism: Opitutales bacterium (assembly GCA_007280935.1). Classification (GTDB taxonomy): domain Bacteria; phylum Verrucomicrobiota; class Verrucomicrobiia; order Opitutales; family UBA953; genus UBA953. Next base: position 2,536 of record QYQK01000027.1, on the reverse strand, counting down.
GGCAACTCCTTCAGGAGCCGACACTCGCCAATCATCGGGGTTGGATTTCGCTTAAGGCTGAAGTCGACGCCTTGACCATCGGAGGCGCAGGCCTCCGCGTATGGCAAGGCCCGACACCCTGGATCAAGACTCAACCCTAAGCCGTAGCCGGTTTGGGCACGCCCCTGCCCTTTGGCTCGCGCTCCCTCTTTTAATAGGCTGCGCCATCGATGCCACCTGGGGAGTGAATGCCTTATGGATGTGGATCATCTCCATCGGCACCTTGACGGGCGCCTGGCTCGGGGCACGGCTAACCAAGCTCGGCGGGCTCTGCCTCATCGCCACCAGCATCGCTCTGGGTGCGGCCTGGCATCAAGTGAAGTTGCCGCCGCAATCGGCCATCCGACCTCATCGGAATTACGAAGAACTTTCGGTAAGCATCGAGCGCGCGAGTGCCCGACGCGATGGCCGCGGTTGGACGGGCTTAGGCATGATCACCGATCGAGATGGCCCCTATTTCCGGAGGCGGATCGCGCTATCCGTCAACGGATCCACTCCGGCCGCAGGATGTGAATTGAAAATCTCCGGGCATCTTGCCGGATTAGACGAACACCCCAAGGGCTACGACGCCTGGGTCGCATCCCAAGGTGCCACTTTAAGATTAAGTGGCGGACATAATCTCGGGGTTTTGGAAAAACCATCAGCGTTCAGTCTTTGGTGCCAACAAGAACAAGAGCGGCTCGAGGACTGGCTTCGCCAGTTACCTTGGGTCGATACCGACGGCGGGGCTTTGCTGGCGGCGACCATGCTGGGGCGGACCGCCTTGTTGCCCGACGAGGCCAAGGCCGCCTTTGCGACAACGGGGACGCTGCATCTTTTTGCAATCAGCGGGCTGCACATCGCCGGCATGGCCGCCGCCTTATTATGGTGCGCCCGGCGCTTGCGATTACCGGAAATTCCGACCGGCGTCGCGATCCTGCTCCTGCTTTGGCTTTATGTGCAAATCACGGGAGCTTCGCCTTCCTCGGTGCGGGCATGGATCATGGCGGCGTTCATTTGGGGCGGTCAAACCAGCGAACGCGCCACCCCCGCCCTGCAATCTCTCGCGCTCGCCTGCGCGGTGACCTTGATCCTGAGTCCCGAAGCTTGCTCGGACCCAGGCTTCCAACTGAGTTACGTTGCCGTACTTGCGCTCATCACGGCGGGCGGGCCGGCCGCGAAGATCTGCGGCGGGCCGACAAAAATTGCAGCCTTCACGCCGCGCTCGGCGCAAACCTGGCGACAACGAGTCGGCTGGAAAATTCGCGGGTTCATCTTCAGCGGACTCTGTATTTCAAGCGCCGCGACGATCGCAGGCACGCCCCTGACCTTAGCTTACTTTGGTTCCGCGAGCTGGGGAGGCATCCTCGTGAATCTTTTCTTGGTGCCGCTCTCGGAAATTCCCTTGGTCCTCGGGATGGCCTCGGCGGCCTGCAGTCCCTTTGACTTTCTGCTTCCCTTGGCCCGCTGGATCAACGGCCTCGCCGCGCTTGGCCTCGAAGGCATGACCTTGCTCGCGACCTACGCGGCCAAGATTCCCGGCGTGAATGCCAACTATCCCATTCTTCACGGCTGGCTTGGACCCGTCGGCGCGCTCATGCTTAGCGGCTGCTTTCTCCTCCAAGCCGAAGCCACCAGTATCCCCCGCTTGCTCGGCGTACCGGCGCTGATCTTGGGCGGCTGGCTTCTCTTAACTTTGATATAATATGGGAAAATAATTGCCCAAGGGAGGCCGAGCCCAAAAGTGCTTTGATGACCCCGTTCGCTGGCCGACTCCTGCTTGGTTCGCTGGTCGTGTACTCGTCGGCTTTTTTCCCGGCGCAGGCCGCTCCGCAAGCATGGTCGGGCATCTATCCGGAGCTGGCCTATTTCAATAACGAGGGCGAATGCGGTACGGGTGCGGTCGTGCCTTGGGCAGACCGCCTCTGGGTGATCACCTATGGCCCGCACCTGCCGTATGGCTCGAGCGACAAGCTCTACGAAATCACGCCAGAACTGCGACAGATCATCTATCCTGAAAGCGTCGGCGGCACGCCGGCGAATCGGATGATCCATGATGAATCCAAGCAGCTCATCATCGGGCCTTACTTCATCGATGCCCAACGCAACGTGCGCGTCATCCCGCCGAAGCTCATGCCCGGCCGCTTGACCGGCAATGCGCGCCACCTGACCGACCCGGCGAATAAGGTCTACTTCGCCCCGATGGAAGACGGGCTTTACGAAGTCGATGTCCACACGCTCGCCGTGAAAGGCCTGATCAAGGAAATCATGAATAAGCCCAAGCCCGGCCAGACCGCTGAAGCCAGCCCAGCCGCGATCACCTCAACCCTTCCAGGCTACCACGGCAAGGGTCTCTACTCCGGGCAAGGACAGGTCATCCTCGCCAACAATGGCGAGCGATCACCGTTAGCCCTCACCGACCCGACCATCGTCAGCGGGGCGCTTGGCTCCTGGAAAGGCGACGGTAACTGGACGCTGGTCCGCCGTAATCAATTCACCGAAGTCACCGGTCCCGGAG
>QYQK01000091.1 GCA_007280935.1 Opitutales bacterium | reverse complement strand
CCCCTAGCCGTTTTTCTAATATCATGACCCCCACCCTATACATCCGTTTAGCCACGATGGTCTTCCTCCATTACTTCGTGTGGAGCTGTTGGTACAACACCATGGCCGTGTACCTCGGGAAGCTGAACTTCACCGGCACCCAGATAGGACTCGCCTACGGCACCACCGCCGTCGGTGCGCTCGTCTCGCCCTTCCTCATCGGCGTCATCGCCGACCGCTACGTGCCAGCCCAACGGCTGCTCGGCGTCCTGCACCTGCTCGGGGCCGGCCTCCTCTGGTGGATTTCCCAGCAGACCACCTTCAACATCTTCTACCCGTCGCTCATTGTCTACACGCTGACATATATGGCCGGCCACGGTCTCATCAATACCATCACCCTCACGCATACGCCTAATCCCGCGAAATGGTTCCCCATCGTGATGGTCGCCGCCTCGGCTGGTTGGATCGTCGCTGCCAACGTCATCAACTTCGCCGGGCTCGCCGACAATAACGGCATGTTCAAACTCGCCTGCGGAGTCGCCCTCGCGGTCGCGCTCTACTCGTTCACCCTTCCGAACACGCCCCCCAAGGGCGACACCGGACCCGTCTCGGCCAGCAAGCTCCTTGGCCTCGATGCGCTCAAGCTCTTCAAGGACCGCTCGTTCGCGGTGTTCATGTTCTGCTCCTTCCTCATCTGCATCCCGCTGAGCTTCTACTTCACCTGGACCAGCGCCTTCCTCAGCGAATTGAATGTCGCCGACTACGCTTCGAAGATGACCCTCGGCCAGGTCTCCGAAGTCGGGTTCCTCCTGTTGCTGCCCATCCTCCTGCCCTTCCTCGGGGCGAAGCGCATCATGATCCTCGGCATGGCCGCGTGGGCCGCACGTTTCGCGCTCTTCGCCTATTTCCATGAACAGCCCACGGCCACTTGGATGGTCCTCGGCGGCATCCTCCTCCACGGCATGAGCTACGACTTCATCTTCGTCATGGGTCGCATGTATGTCGACAAAGCCGCGGGCGACAGCCTCCGCGCCTCGGCGCAGGGCCTCCACGCCGTCTTCACCCTCGGTGCCGGTATGTTCGTCGGCTCCTGGCTCGCCGGAGTGGTCGCGCAGAATTACACGAACGCCGCCGGCGTCCATGACTGGAAGTCCATCTGGCTCGTCCCCGCCATCATGAGCGCCGTCCTCATCCCGATCTTCCTCGCCCTCTTCCGCGAAAAATCCACCGAAGAACCCCGCGCTTAATTCCCTCCGGTCCTCTCGTCCTCCTGCCCTCCAGCCCTCGAACCAATGGCCCGCAAGCTCAGCCACATCGCCCCCGACTGGTGGGATTACACGACGCTCGACTCTTCGCTCATCAATGATGCGGCGAAGCTGACGGAGCGCGACCTGCGCCAGCTGTCGCGTCCGGGCTTCAAGGTAGTGATGTACGATACCCTCGAGGACTTCTACCTGGCCGAGGCCTTGGAATACATCGCGGCGTGGAAGCAGGCCACGGCCGACAACCCGGTCGGCATCTGCGGTCCGATCGGCCCCACCGAACAACTCCCGCTAGTCGCCCGCCTGGTCAACGAACTCGGTCTCAACCTGAAGCACGCCCACTTCTGGGGTATGGACGAGTGGTATGACGAAAAGACCAAGAGGGAAGTACCGGTCACGCACGCCCTCTCCTTCGAGCGCGCTGACCGCGAACTGTGCTTTAACCGCATCCAGAAGAAACTGATGATGCCCGAGGCCAACCTCCACTTTCCCAAGGCGAAGATCGCCGACTTCGTGAAGACGTGGCACGCCGGCGTCCGCTGCGCGGTCATGCAGGGCGGCCAGGGCGACATCAAGCACTGGGCCTTCAACGACCCGCTCAAGCGCACCGGCAAATACAAGGACGACCCGCCCTCGCCCGCCGAATACCGCAAGCTCGGCACCCGCATCGTCGAGCTGCACCCCGTCACCCTCAGCCAGAATGCCCGCACCTCCGGTGGCGGTAACATCACCATGGTCCCAAAGATGGCCATCACCGTCGGCCCGCAGGAAACCTGGTTGGCTGACAAGGTCTCCATTTGGCACGCTGGCGCCCACGACAACCCCCTCGGCCAGCGCCTGACCGCCTTGATGATCTCGAAGCAGATCGCCGATTCGGCCGTCCCGATGTCCCTCCTCGCCGACCACCCGAGCGTACAGTTCAACTACTACCGCGGCGGCCTGGGCTCCTGTTCGGTCGAGATGCACTGAGGCCGGGGATGACCCAGTCGGTAAATTTTGTCATTCTTTTTGACAAAGTCCAAATCTCGGACTTCTTAGTATTCGATGCGCGACCCGGAAGCCACCCTTCGCCAGCACGCCCTGCCGGTCACGGCGCAGCGCTTGGCCGTCCTCCGGGCCGTCTCTCGTCATCCGCACGCCACTGCCGACGACCTGACCGCGAGCGTCTGCGGTGAACTGGGGACGATCTCTCGCCAGTCAGTCTATAACGTCCTGAACGTCCTCACGGATAAAGGCATCATCCGCCGCATCCAGCCGGCTGATTCCGCCGCCCTCTACGAAGACCGCATCGGCGACAACCATCACCACCTCGTCTGCCGTTCCTGCGGTAAGACCGAAGACGTCTGCTGCGCCGTCGGCGAAGCCCCGTGTCTCACGGCACACTCGCACCATGGCTTCAAGATCGACGAAGCCGAAGTGATCTACTGGGGCACCTGCCCAACATGTCAGAAAAAGAAACGTTCCTAACGTCGTTCATCGTTATTCGTTCTTAGTTTTTCGCCCCCTCAGCATCCCCGAGCCCTAGAATCAAACCGCTGACCGCTAAAACCTCCTTCATCGCCCTAAACTCCATACTCGATACTCCATACTCTCCCTAACGCATATGTCTGACATCTCCAAATGCCCCGTGATGGGCCACCTAGCCCCGCAAAACCGCCACACCGCCGCCGCTGCGATGAACAACGGTGACTGGTGGCCGAATCAGCTCAACCTGAACATCCTCCGCCAGAACTCCTCGAAGAGCGATCCGCTCAACCCGGGCTTCAACTACGCCGAAGAATTCAAGAAGCTCGACCTCGAAGCCCTGCGCAAGGACCTCGCTGCGCTGATGACCGATTCGCAGGAATGGTGGCCGGCCGACTACGGTCACTACGGCCCCTTCTTCATCCGCATGGCCTGGCATAGCGCCGGCACCTACCGCGTCACCGACGGCCGTGGCGGCGCCGGTTACGGCACGCTGCGCTTCGCCCCGCTGAACAGCTGGCCGGATAACGCCAACCTCGACAAGGCCCGTCGCATCCTCTGGCCGCTCAAGCAGAAGTATGGCCAGAAGATCTCCTGGGCCGACCTCATGGTCCTCACCGGCAACGTCGCCCTCGAGACCATGGGCTTCAAGACCTTCGGCTTCGCCGGCGGCCGTCCCGACGTCTGGGAACCACAGGAAGACATCTACTGGGGTCCGGAAACCGAGTGGCTCGGCGATAAGCGCTACACCGGCGATCGCCAGCTCGCCGACCCGCTCGGCGCCGTCCAGATGGGCCTGATTTACGTCAACCCGCAAGGTCCCAACGGCAAGCCCGACCCGCTCGCCTCGGCTCGCGATATCCGCGAGACCTTCGCCCGCATGGCGATGAATGATGAAGAGACCGTCGCGCTCATCGCCGGTGGCCACACCTTCGGCAAAGCCCACGGCGCCGCCACGCCCGACGGCCATGTCGGCCCGGAACCCGAAGGCGCCCCGCTCGAAGAGATGGGCCTCGGCTGGAAGAACTCCTTCGGCAAAGGCAATGGAGCCGATACGATCACCAGCGGCCTCGAAGGCGCCTGGTCCAGCATGCCGACCCGCTGGTCGAACGAATACCTCAAGAACCTCTGGAACTACGAATGGGAACTCACCCAGTCCCCCGCCGGCGCCTACCAGTGGACGCCCAAGAACGGAGCGGCCAAGGACACCGTGCCGGATGCGCACGATGCGTCGAAGCGTCACGCGCCGATGATGTTCACCTCCGATATCGCGCTGAAGGTGGATCCGGCTTACGCCAAAATCACCAAGCGCTGGCTCGATAACCCGGCCGAGTTCGCCGATGCTTTCGCCAAGGCCTGGTATAAGCTCACGCACCGCGACATGGGGCCTTACTCCCGCTGCCTCGGACCGCACGTGGCTCCGGCTCAGATCTGGCAGGACCCCGTCCCGTCCGTCGACCACATCTTGATCGACTCCGCTGATATCGAAGCGCTGAAGAAGACGCTCCTTACTTCCGGCCTCACCAACGCACAGCTTGTTTCGACCGCTTGGGCTTCCGCCGCAAGCTACCGTGGTAGCGACAAGCGTGGCGGCGCCAACGGCGCCCGTATCCGCCTCGCCCCGCAGAAGGATTGGGAAGTGAACCAGCCCGCCGAACTCGCGAAGGTCCTTGCCGTCCTCGAGAAGGTGCAGGCGATCTTCAACGCCGCCCAGACCGGCGGCAAGAAGGTCTCCCTCGCCGACCTCATCGTCCTCGGCGGTTGCGCCGCCGTCGAAGCCGCCGCTGCCAAGGCCGGCACGCCGGTCAAGGTGCCCTTCCACCCCGGACGCACCGACGCCACCCAAGCAATGACCGACACCGAATCCGTCGCGCTCCTGGAGCTGAAATATGATGGCTTCCGCAACTACCTCGGCCGCAAGCTCGACCGCCCCGCCGCGGAGAATCTCGTGGATCGCGCCCAGCTCCTCACGCTCACGCCTCCCGAGATGACCGTACTCGTCGGCGGTATGCGCGTGCTCGACACGACGGTGCTCTTCCCGGGCCTCGGCGTGCTGACCAAGCAGCCCGGCGTCCTCACCAACGACTTCTTCGTCCACCTCCTCGACCAGTCCGTGGTCTGGGAGAAGGCCAAGATCTGCGAGCACTTCTTCGAAGGCCGCGACAGCAAGACCGGCCAGGTAAGGTGGAACGCGACCGCCGTCGACCTCGTCTTCGGCTCCAACTCGCAGCTCCGCGCCCTGTCCGAGGTCTACGCCAGCGCCGACGGCAAGACGAAGTTCGTCCATGACTTCGTCGCCGCCTGGACGAAGGTCATGAACCTCGACCGCTTCGACCTCGCCAAGAAGTAAGCGCCCCGCGCCCTCCCCCTCACGGCCCGCCTTTTTGGCGGGCCGTTTTGTTTGGTCCCAATCGAGGCGGAATCAGATAATGTTTAAGCCCATAAAGAGAAAGCGTGCCAGCGAGCGCCCTTGCAACGAGCCCTTAGCCGACCAAGGTCTTCGCCAGCAAGCCCACCCCGCGCCCCGCCAAGCCATGCCCCCATTCAGACTCCTTCTCGCAACGTTTATCCTTACGATGCCAGACCATGCGTCAGGGGCGGCCGTCCGTACGGAGACTTGGTCGGAACAGACGGTCGACTCCACCGGTAAGGCCGCGCCCATCAGCGTGACCGGCGAAATCTGGACGGAGGCCTTCCAGGCGGACCTAGACGCCAAAGGCCGGCTGCATATCCCAGCCCGAGCGAAGCCCTATTACCTCGACGGCCCGCTGGTGATGAAGTCCGGTCAGACGCTCACCGCCGACCCCACGGCCGAGATTCGCCTCAAGCCCAGCACCAACACGTGCATGGTACGCAACGCTCACCTTGTCGGCTTCGCGGAGCAGCCAGTACCCGCGGAAACCCAACCCGACACCGACATCACAATCGAGGGCGGCATCTGGACGACATTGAACTTGGCCAATAACGCGAACGGCAACCTACGCGGCGCGTCCTCGGCCAAGCAGCCCGTACCCGGCACCCATGGCGTCATCCTACTCCACAACGTGAAGAAGGTGACCGTGCGTAACATCACGGTGCGGCAAAGCCGTCCCTTCGCCATCCATCTCGGTAACGTCCGCGACTTCACCGTCGACGGACTCACCTTAGACCGCCACGGACGCGACGGCGTGCATGTGGACGGGCCCGCCAGCGATGGCGTCATCCGCAACGTCCGCGGCGATTCCAATGACGATCCGGTCTCCCTCACAGCCTGGGACTGGCAGCAATACAGCGCGAGCTTCGGGCCAATCCGAAATATCCTCATCGAGCACATCTTCGGCAGCCCGACGGCGAAGCGCAGCACGGACGCCATCCGCCTACTCCCCGGGGTCAAACGCTTCCGCGACGGCACCCTGCTCGATTGTCCGATCACCGATATCACGATGCGCGACATCACGGACATCCGTGACTTCAAGCTCTACGACCAACCCAATCTGGAACTTGGCCGCGCCAACGACTTCAGCGTCGGCGTGGGCACGCTCCGGAATATCATATTCGAAAAAATCACTTTGAATCACCTTGGCGGTATCAAGGTGCACGCCAACACCGACGGCTTGACCGTCCGGGATGTCAGCCTGCGCTTCGCGCCACCCGCTGACTACCACCTCATTAAAATCGGCCCGTGGTCGGCGACCTATAAACACAAGCCCGGCGACCCAACCACATGGGTCGAAATCCTCTCCCCTGACCTTGACTGCACCGTACGCAACCTGACTGTCTCTGGCGTCCGCACCCGCGATGTGCAAACAGACCTGCCCATCGAACAGGTCGTGAAAGTGGTCGAAATGAAACCTAATCCAGATTACCCCAAGACCACCCCCAAGGGCGGCACGGGTAAAGGTATCTGGATCCGTTGAGAAAATGAAACCCCTTCTCCCCCTCCTCGCCGCCCTGCTCGTCGCCGTCAGCACCGGCGCGGCCGAACCAGCCAAGAGCCCGCTGGCAAAGTCGATGGACCAAGGAGCTAAGTGCTGCCTCGCTTGGCTGAATCCGGAAAAGGACTTCCTCCCTACCGGCGGTTATGAAGTCGCCCATGACACCGGACGCTGGTGGGACGCCATGCTCCGCTACGAAGCCGCAAGCGGCGTACGTATCCCGGCTCAGGCCGAAGCGGCCATGATGGCGAACCTCCGCCGCCTGACGGATAACCCTGCCGCCTTGCTAGCCAGCGGCAAATGCAATCCGCATAACCTCCGCGAGACGCTGCTCACCTATGCGGCCCTGGTCCGCTATCGGAAAAGCGCTTGGGCCGACGCACAGGGCCGGAAACTCGTACGCACGATGGCCGAACTGCTCGAGCCGGACGGACAGATGGACTATGTACGACTTGCTCAGCTAATCGGCCAGCCTCTGACTACGGATAAACTGATGATGCTCCACTACCCACAGGGGCAGTGGTTCAACGCTGTGGGCAGCACCGGACGCGCCCTCGAAGGACTCGTCGTCTTCCATGCCGCCACGGGCGACGCCGAAGCCTTGAAACTCGCCGGCCGACTCGCGGAGATCCACTTGCGCAAATCCATCGACCCCAGCGGGCAGATCCGTCCGGAACTCCTGGCGGCTGACTGCATCAGCCATACGCACTCCTACTGCGGCACGCTGCGCGGACTGTTGCTTTACGGCCTGGCCACGGGCGATCGCCGCTTCATCGACGCGGTCGCGAACACCTATCGCAAGGGGCTCTGGGGTCATACCATCAGCTACTCCGGCTGGACGCCTCACGACCAAGGCAAGACTCGCTTTGCCAACAAGGAAGGCGAGCCCATCGGCGAACATGCCAGCTGCGGGGACGTCGCCCAGCTCGCGCTCTGGCTGGCTCTGCGTGACGGCCAGACCGACCTGCTAGACGACGTCGAAAGACTCGTCCGCGCCCGGATCTTCCCCTCGCAGATCAGCGACCCAGCCCGCCCTCGCAGCGACGGAGCCTGGGGCGTCTACAGCCATCCATTCGGCAAGGCCTCCATCCTCGACGTCTTCGCCGCCGTAGTCCACTCGCTCGCAGATATCCACGAGAACATCGTTACCACCACACCGGATGGCGCCCTCTCGGTGAACCTGCATTTCGATATCGAGACAGCTACCCTCTCGACACGCAGCCGACGAGCGAAAGAAGCCACGCTTGAAATCAAACTCAAGGAAGCCCGTGCCTTGCGTATCCGCGTACCCAGCTGGGCGACCAAGTCATCCGTGCACCTAACCGCGGACGGCAAGGATCTCCCGCTAACCTGGGACGGTCCCTATCTGCTGGTCGCAAAAGGAACTGGACAGATTATCCAGATTAGGCACGACCTGCCGGAGAAGCAGACCACCGAGGAAATGCCCGCAAGCCATCGGCAGTTCCACCTCAGCTGGCGCGGGGATGAAGTCATCGCCTGCGACCCTCCGGTCCCGATCTACCCCCAAAAAGCCAAGTAGGCGGGCCAAGGCCTTCACTGCAGCGAGGGGAACTTAGCGGGTGGCGGACTGTCAAATAGGATTCAGGTGTCTACCCATCGGACACCACAGATCCGGCACCATGCCCCACCCCTCATCCATAACTCCCGGCCAGCAAGGAAAGGCTCGCATCGGGAGCCCGGCATAATCCAAAATATCAATACCCCCGCTTAGTCCTCCCCTGATATGAATCGTCGTCGTTTTATCCTCCGTTCCTTAGGCGCATCCCTGGCCCTCCCCGGCCTGTGCTCACTCAGCGCGAAGGCCCTCAGCGGCAATCCCACCGTGCAGGTAGCCAAAGGGGCCGGCATCGGCGCCCGCCGTTTCGTGGCCATCGGCAACCTGCTCGGCTACCAGACCAAGCAACACCCCCTATCAAACCCTGCTCCATGTTTCGCTGCTATCACCTGCTCATCGCCCTTTTGTTACTGGCTGCCACCTCACTTCTCGCCGCCGAGACCTTCGAGGGTACGCGAACAAGGGCCAATCCCGCCAAGGCCCTTAAACCCGGGCAGGCCTAAGTGAGATGATAGTGCTACCCCGTGAAACAATGGGAGTAGTAAGCTGTCAGAATGAGTGTAGAATGATTACACCCCATGTCCGACCCCCTTGAGCTGACCCGACGCCGTTTCCTCGGCCAGATGACCACTGGCATGACGGGTTTGGCGTTGTCGCGCCTGCTCATGAGCGACCTCAGCGCCGCCTTGCCGCCCGGCACGCACTTCGCCCCGAAGGCCAAACAGGTGCTCCAGATCTTCTGCCCGGGTGCGGCTTCCCACATCGACCTCTGGGATCATAAGCCGCTCTTGGATAAATACGATGGCACGCCCTTGCCAGGACCGGAAGAAGTGACCTTCCAAGGCAAGAACGGCAACCTGATGAAGTCCCCCTGGGCCTTCAAGCCGGCGGGCAAGAGCGGCAAGATGATCAGCTCGAACCTGCCGCACATGGCGCAGCACGTCGACGACATGGCTTTCATCCATTCGATGACGTCGCGCAGCAATACCCACGGCCCGGGCTGCGTCGCGATGAACACCTGCTTTACGCGCGACGGCTATCCGAGCGGTGGTGCGTGGATTAGCCACGCCCTCGGCTCGCTCAACCAGAACCTGCCCACCTACATCTCCGTCCAGGACGTCCGCGGCGAACCGCCCAACGGCAAGGCCAACTGGGGCAACGGATTCCTGCCGGCCCGCCATCAAGGCGTGAGCATGGCGTCACAGCAGGCGCTGCGTAACCTTGGTCGCCCGACCGACATCTCTTCCGCCGAAGACGAGGCGACCCGCGAATTCCTCCGCGCTACAAACCTCGAGCACGCCGAGCAGCATCCCGGCAACGACGAGCTCCGCGCCCGTATCGCCGCCTACGAGCTTGCCGCCAAGATGCAGCTGGCCGCCCCTGAAGTCAGCGACCTCTCCCGCGAGCCGGATCACGTCCACGAGCTCTATGGGACGAAAGATGCCAATCCACTCAAGGCCGCCTACGCCAAGAACTGCCTGCTGACCCGTCGCTTCCTTGAGAAAGGTGTCCGCTACGTGAGCCTGTACTGCGCCTCCCGCGCCAGCAATGTCGACGGGCTCCTCAACTGGGACGCCCACCGCACGCTCAAGGCCGACTACGACCGCCACTGCCCGGTCTTCGACCAGCCCACCGCCGCCCTGCTCGCCGACCTGAAGCAGCGCGGCATGCTCGACGACGTCCTCGTGATCTGGTGCACCGAGTTCGGCCGCATGCCCACCCACCAGGTCGGCACCACCGGCCGTGACCATAACCCCGACGCGTACACGACTTGGATGATGGGCGCCGGCGTCAAGGGTGGCGTTTCCTACGGCGCAACCGACGACTTCGGCCGCCGCAGCGTCACCGACATCACGACGTGCTACGATTTCTACGCAACGGTCCTACAGCTGCTCGGACTCGACCACGAGAAGCTCACCTATTATCACAACGGCGCCAACCGCCGCCTGACCGACGTCCACGGACACGTCATCAAGCAGATCCTGGCATGAGCCCCCTCCTCTTCCGTGCCAGCCTCGCGCTGCTCGCCACCTCCCCGCTCATCGGCGCGGAGGATCCGGCTAGCGTCGCCTTCTTCGAACAGAAAATCCGCCCCGTACTAATCGATCAGTGCTACGAATGCCATAGCACCAAGGCCAAGAAGCTGAAGAGCGGACTTTACCTCGACTCCAAGGCTGGTTGGAAAAAAGGCGGCGAATCCGGCAAGGCCATCATCGTCCCTGGGAAACCGGAGGAAAGCCTGCTGCTTCGCTCAATCCGCCACACCGAGGTCGACCTGGAAATGCCGCCGAAGAAGCCGAAGCTTCCCGATACGGTGCTGGCCGACTTCGCCGCTTGGGTTAAAGCCGGTGCCGTCGACCCGCGCGACCAAGCCACCGTCGAAGCCAAGCGAGGAGACAAAAACTGGTGGTCACTCCAACCCCTCGCCAAAGATTTCAAACACGCCGATATCGACGGCTTCATCGACGCCAAACTCACCGAGCAGAAACTGGCCCGCAGCGCGCCGGCCAAGCCGCAAGCGTTGATCCGCCGCCTCAGCTATGACCTGATTGGACTTCCGCCCACGCAGTCCGAAGTCGACGCTTTCGTTACGGCCCACCAGGCCGACGCCCGCAAGGCGACCGAAGCCCTCGTCGACCGCCTGCTTGCCTCCCCTCGCTACGGTGAGCGCTGGGGCCGCCACTGGCTCGACGTCGTCCGCTTCGGCGAGAGCAACGGCTTCGAACGCAACTTCGTCATCGATGACCTCTACCCTTTCCGCGATTACGTCATCCGCTCGCTCAACGACGACAAGCCCTTCGACCAACTAATCCGTGAGCACCTCGCCGGAGACGTCATTGGGAAATTCAAATCAGAAGTCGAGATCGGCAGCGCCTTCCTCGTGGCCGGCCCCTATGACGACGTCGGCAACCAGGATGCCGTCGCCCAGAAGGTAATCCGTGCGGCCACGCTTGACGATATGGTGACCGCGACTGGTAGCGCCTTCCTAGGACTCACGATCAATTGCGCCCGTTGCCACAACCATAAGTTCGACCCCATCCCGACCGAGGACTATTACCGCATCCGCGCCGCGTTCGAAGGCGTCGTCCATGGTCGCCGCCCGGTCGCGACCCAGGAGCAGACCCAGGCCTTCAATGCGACCATGGGCCCGCTGAACAAAGAGCGCGCCACGCTCATCGCCGAACAAACCGCGCTCACCACAGCCATCGAGACCAAGGCCAAGGCCCTGCTCGCCTCGCGCCAATACCCACGCCCCAAGGCGGATACCTTGCTGACCGAAGAGAAGATCGCCCCCACCGAGGCCCGCTTCGTTAAGCTCACCATGTCGGCCACCTCGGCCAATCCGCTGAGCGGCGTCGGCGGACGTATTTCGGAGTTTGAGATCTGGACCGATGAAGCCGTGCCCCGCAATGTCGCCCTCGCCTCTAACGGCTCCAAGGCCGAAGGCGTCAAGGGCGCCACCGCCGAAGACTTCCCCTCGGCCTACAGCGCCGCCCTGACCATCGACGGTGACGAAGGTGCGCAATGGTTCATCGGCACTCCGGCCGAACTGGTCATCACCCTACCCCGAGTCGAGAAGATCGGGCGCCTCGCCTACCGCACCGCCAAAGGCCGTCTCCTGCGCGACAACACCCAAGGTGCCACTCCCTGCGAATACGAGATGTTCGTCTCCCTGGACGGCAAAGAGTGGAAGAAGGTCGCTGACTCCTCCGACCGCGAAGCCTGGTCTCCAGCGCACGCGTTCGAACGCGTCCGCAAGGAAGTGACCACCTCGGATGAAGCCAAGCGTCTCGGCCTGCTCGGTCGCGATCTCGCCGCCGTCGATAAGCGCATCGCCGCCGTACCGAAGATGCCCTCGGCCTGGGTCGGCACCCATCAGCCCAAACCCGAGCCCACCTTCGTGCAGAAAGGCGGCGACCCCACCAAACCCGCCGGTCAGGTCGTCCCGTCTAGTCTCGCCGTGCTCGACCTCGTCACGAAGCCCTATGCACTCAAGGCCGACGCCGGCGAAGGCGAGCGCCGCGTCGCGCTGGCCAACTGGATCACCCAGGACAACCCCATCACCGCCCGCGTGCTGGCGAATCGCCTCTGGCATTACCACTTCGGCACCGGACTCGTGGACACCCCGAGCGACTTGGGTTTCCTTGGCAGCAAGCCCACCCACCCCGAGCTCCTTGATTTCCTCGCCCAGCGACTTGTCGCCAGTGGCTGGAAACTAAAGGCCTTACATCGCGAGATCGTCCTCTCGCAGACGTATCTTCAGTCCGCGGACTTCAATCCGGTCGCCGCGCGTGCCGACAAGGACGCGCGACTGCTCTGGCGGTTCCCGCCGCGCCGCCTTGGCGCCGAAGAGATCCGCGACACCCTGCTCATGACCGCGGGCGAGTTGAAGCTCGAGCCCATGGGCGGCCCTGGGTTCCGCCTCTACCGCTACCTGGTGAACAACGTCTCCACCTACATCCCGCTGGATACGCAGGGACCTGAGACCTACCGCCGAGCCGTCTACCACCAGAATGCCCGTGCCAGCGTCGTCGACGTCCTCAACGACTTCGACCTGCCGGACATCGCCTTTGCGGCGCCCAAGCGGGCCAACACCACCTCCCCCCTACAGGCCCTCACCCTGTTCAACAATAGCTTCACACTAGATATGGCCAAAGCCCTCGCCGGCCGCCTCGACGGAGCTGATCCAATCGCCCAGGCCTATTCGTTCGCCTTACAACGTCAGCCCACCGCCAGCGAACGCGCTGCGGCGGAAAAGCTCATCGCTAAGTACGGGAAATCGGCCTTCTGCCGCGCCTTGCTCAACGCCAACGAACTGATTTTCATCGAATGAAACTCTCCACCCTGCTTCTTGCCCTGTCTTTATCCGCGACCTCGCTCTTCGGGGCCGAGACCTTCTTGGTCGATGGACGCAAGGCCGTGATCCACGCCGCAGCCAAACCGGCCAAGGACAAGCCCTGGCTCTGGTATGCACCAGCGCTCAACGGCGGCGTCTCGATAGTCCAGCATAAGCTCTACGCCGACGCATGTCAGCAAGCCGGTATCGCCATCGCGGGCTACGACCTCGGCGAAGTCCGCGGCGCGCCTAAAAGCGCGGCGCAGTTCTCGAAATTCTATGACGAGATGGTCAAGCGCGGCTATTCGACCAAGCCCATCCTGCTCGGCCAGAGCCGCGGCGGCATGATGACCCTCACCTGGGCGT
>QYQK01000014.1 GCA_007280935.1 Opitutales bacterium | reverse complement strand
TTTCTTGGCCGTAGGCGTGCTGGGAAGTGAGGAGACGGCGAAATTAAAAGGCTGAGCAGGTTGTTTTCCCAGAAGGTGTAAGTCGAACCATTGGGCCATTCTGGCGATGTCGTCGGGCATCTCGTTCCAGCCGCCGTGACCGCCGCCGATCCGGATAAGCACTTCGCATTTGGCGCCAACTTCGACGGCTTTGCTTTGGAAACGCGTGGCTTGGGAAAGCGGCACCAACGGGTCGGCATCGCCTTGGACGATATAAGTCGGAGGTTGGTTCTTATTAACCCAAGTCAGCGGCGAGAGCTCGCGTCCGAGCTTTGCTTTGCCTTCAGGGGTTTCGACCAAGGGACCGAAGGCAGGAATCCGGGTATTGAGGGGTCCGATACCCTCGTTGCTGTCGCCTTCTTTAGCCCAGTTGATGAAGTCGACCGGTGGATAGAAGCACGCGACGGCATTAACGGCGCTGCTGGCCCGGTCGATAGGGTCGGCGGACTTCGCTTTGCCGGCGTCGCCTTTGACGCCCAACATCAGACTGAGGTGTCCGCCCGCACTGCCGCCCGTGACGCCGATCTTGTTCGGGTCGATGCCGTATTGGGCGGCGTTGCTGCGGATAAAGCGCACGGCGCGTTGCATATCCAAAACGATTTCATCGATATGGAAACGTGGCTGGGTGCCATGGACGACGACAAACGTGGTGTAGCCATACTTGGGCCAAGTTCCGTCGCTGATGCCGTTGTGATTAGAGTTCCAACCGCCGCTGATGATTTTGATGACGGCGGCGCCGTTGGGGTTGGCTGGTTTAAAGATGTCCATGGTCAGCGCCACCCCGTCATGCTTGGTGTAGATGACATCACGGATGTGTTCAGGTTCTTGCGCGCTGACCAGCGTGAAAGTCGCGACAAGGGAAAGCAGGGAGACGTAGAGGCTTCGCATGGGGTAGCTATTAGAACCCTTATCTCCTAGGGATGTTCCCCGCGAGGGCTTAAATCCTGAACTTAATCACAACTTTCAGGATAGGCCCGGGCGTTCCCGCCCTCACGCCAGGTTGGTGCCCGTCTTGCGGATAGAAAACGGCGAAGTTACCGCGCCCGAGGGTAAGCAGGGCGGAAGGGTCGGAAGGGGCGGCGTATTTTTCCACGTCCTTTTCCGCGTGGTAAGGATGCGTGACGACGAGAGTCTTTTGATC
The DNA here is from genome assembly GCA_007280935.1 of Opitutales bacterium. Taxonomy (GTDB): domain Bacteria; phylum Verrucomicrobiota; class Verrucomicrobiia; order Opitutales; family UBA953; genus UBA953. The sequence goes on along the minus strand of QYQK01000014.1, from coordinate 4,560 downwards.
GGCGTGGCCGCAATATTCGAGGCCCTGATAGACTACCTGGATGTCGCCGTAGATCTGATGGGCTTCCCAGAGCTTATCTGCCGAAGGGGCCGTCTCGTAGCGCTGCACGATGGCCACGAGGTCCAGCCCTTTGAGTTCATATTTTCCATCTTCCGTCTTTTCGTCGAAGGTGCGCAGATAGGCGAACGCCTGCGGGAAAAGCGAGTGCAGGGATTCAATGGCCGCGGAGGCGGAGAGTTGGTCGAGGATCATGGACGAAAAGGGGGAGGGGTAGAAAGAGTGAGTTAGGCTTCGTCCGCGAGGCCTTCGACATCGTCGAGGGGCATTTCGACCGCTTGTTCGGAACCAAGCAAAGAGAGCAGCACCGCGATACGCTTCTGCGGCTCTTGCAGTTTAATGACTTCACCTTCGGAGCCAGAAAAGATGCCGCGGATAACGCGAACCTTGGTGCCAATCTTTAATTCCTCATCTAATATCGAGAGAATCGCGTCAGGTCCGAGCGCGAGTAATTCCGTGATGACCGAGGCATCGACATCAACGGGTCGTCCGTTACGGCTGACGAGTTGGAGGACGCCGCGGGTGTTGCGGACTGGGCCATAAAGTTCCTCTGGGTTGAATTTTACAAAAATATAACCGGGGAAAAGCGGTTCGACCACGACACGGTTTTTATCATGCCCTTTGCGTGTCCGCCGCAGGCGCGGGAAGACGATATCTACTTCGCCTAAGGACCGAAGATTAAGCACGGCCACGGCTTCTTGGCGAGGTTTGGCTTTAATGCAAAACCACGAAGTAGGCAGAATCTCGCTCATGCCTTGGTCGCTGCGGAGACCCTTGCTGGCAGCCATCCAAGGGCGATAATGATGACTTGCGTGATCCAGAAAGCGGCGAGCCAGAAGAAGCCTGATTCCGTAAAGCCATAGCTATGCAGGCCGACGCCCAGCAGATTGGTGCCGAACCATGACCAACTGGTGACGATATTGCCGAAGATCAGGAGCTGCATCAGGCCTTCGCGGCGCACGAGGCCACCCCAGCGGGCGTGGAGGCAGAGCGCGCACCAGAGCACGATGAGAATGGCACCGTTCTCCTTCGGATCCCAGCCCCAGAAGCGACCCCAGCTCTGGTCGGCCCAGATGCCGCCGAGCATCGTGCCGATGAAGCTGGCCATCACTGCGAATGCCAGGATGCCATAGGCCGCTCGGGCAACGCTGTCGCCCCAAGCATAATCTTTCTTGAATGCCCGGAGCCATAGATGCGTCGCGGCCAGCAACCCGGCGACGAAGGTCGCCGAGTAGCCGAGGGTCACGATGGTCACGTGCGTCGCCAGCCAGAAGTTCGTATCGAGCACCGCCCGGACGCTCTCGAGGTTGTCTTCGCCGGAGAGGCCGAGGTTATGCGCCACGATCAAGGAGACGAAACCGGTGATACCTGTCGCGACGGCGCCGATACCGTTTTTCCAGAGTCGTTCGAGGATGATACCCAGTCCGACGGCACCCCAGGCGACGAAGATTCCCGTTGAATAGAGGTTCGTCACGGGCGGGCGACCATGCAGCCACATCCGGTAGCCGAGTGCCAAGGTGTGCAGCAGGAAGCACGTAACGAGTAATCGGTAGGCCCAGCTACGGAGCGATTCTGAAGCGGTTAACCAGGAGCCGAAGATCATGAGCACGGTCACGACGTAGGCGATGAGCAGCCAGTAAAAAGGTTGGAGACGACCAAACGTGGCTTCGGAATTCGATTTCGTCGACCAGTTGCCTTGCTGAGATGCGGCAATCGCCCGGGTTTGGACGGTGCAAGTGTCATCGTTACCTTCTCGCCATGCCACGCAGAAGGTCGCGTAGCGGCTGATTAATCCGTCAGGGGCGAGGGACTGCCGGTGGTTGTTTTTGTCTTGGATGACGCTCAGTAAGGCGGTGCCGAGGTTATCCCATTTTTCTACTGAATCTGCTTCCTTGGGCGGGACCAGGCCGATGGCACCTTCACGTTGGAAGCCCTGATAGCGATCCACAAAACTCTTCACCGTTTTTTGTAATTCAGGATCGAAGGCGGTGCCACTGCCCCCGTTTACGCGATTAGTATTCATTTCGGCGACCGCCCGGCTCAAAGAGCTTAGCCAGGCCTCATATTCACGTTGCGGCGGAATCTCGGACGGCAGGTCGCCAGGGATGAATGTCATACTGAGCGTCGCATATTGGCGGGCGGCGCCTTCGAGTTGAAGTAAGGAGCGGTCTTCGGCGTCGCGGTCAGCTTGGGCGCGACCACGGGATTTGCCGGCGGCTTCCGTGACCTTTTCGCTATTCTTTAAAATATCATCCCAGCTGGCGTACATCGTTTTTTCGATATCTCGTCCGACCATCTTGAGCACGGAAGGGTGTTCGATGCGGAAGGTGGGAAGATGGCGAGCGACTTGGGCGCGGAAGCTGACTTCGATCAGCCAGTCGATGGCCGTCAGGGAATTTCCGGTCAAGTGTACGGGCCGTTTCTCTAAGGCTGCCTGAACGTTGGCATCTACGCCGGGCAGCGCTTCGGAGATTAGTTTCTTTTGTTCGGCGGTCCAGGTGGAGGGTTTCTGTCCGAAAGCGATCCGTTCCAGCTCGGTCAGACGGATCTCACGACGAGAACGCATTTGCAGCAATGAGCCGCTGGCCAAAGTTTCGAGCGGGACAATGCGACCGCCACTCTGGACGGGGATGTTACCGAACTCTTGACTGTTCCAGGTTGGTTCGGCTGCTTGGGTGGGAAGGGAGAGCAGACCTAATGCCAGGACGGCCGCCGTCTTAGCGGCACGACCGCGGAGGAAACGCAACAGGGAGAGGCCGAAGTGCCAGATGAGGCCGAGGGACATCAGCGCAACGGAGATATAGGGAATCCAAGCGCCTGGATTACGAACGACTTGAAGGACGCTGAGATCCTTGCCGTCCTTCGTGCTGCCGAAACTGGACTGGAAGAAGGTCAGGCCGGCGTGACGGAGTGGTTGATTCATCGAGATGTTATAGTCAAAGGAGCTTGTGCCTTCCTTGATCGTCACATCGCTGGCGAAACGGCGGGGCGTCTCGGTTCCGGGATACTTCTCGTGGGTGAACTTATCCAGCTGCACCGTAAAGTCCACGTAGTGGCGGGTGCGCCGGAGCGAGAGCTCGTAGGTCTTACCGGCGTCTGCGAAGGTCTGCGCATCGAAAGATTCCGTCAAGTTGAGGTTGAGGACCCAGGTACCGAGCGACTTATCTTTCGTCTTCAGTTCGACGATGGCCGTGGGCGAGTTCGGGCGATTGTCATCATAGCTTTCGGGCAGAGGCTTGTAGGCGAGTTGAGTGCGGGCGCCGATGCCTTGGGTGGCCTTGAGGTCGAGGCCGTCGAGCATCTGCGATTTGGCCCGGATCATGGCGTTTGCATGGTACGTCTGGACGACGAGGGTGTAGGGCGTGCCTGGGAGCTCGATGGCGGACAGCGCCTTCTTGTCGGCGATATCGCGTAGAATCGAATCCGGTATGGCGACGACGGTCTCAGCAGTGGCGGATTTTTGCACGAGCGCGATCTCGAATTCACGGAAGGCCTCGGAGTAGTTACGCTGTTCGCCTTCGGGGATGATCATCGCGGACTCCTCTTGGTAGATTGCCGTGACGAAACCGCCGCCCAGTAGGAGCAGTAGGCCCGCGTGAATCATGAGGTTACCGACCTTGGCGGCGGTCGCCTTGAAGTGACGGACGTGGGCGAAGGCCAGGTTGATGATCAGCAGGGCCCCGAGCGTGAAGCCAGCCGGCAGCGGGATGCGTAAGGGCGCCGTCGGGTCCATGGGATAGAAGCACATCCAGGAACTGAAGTAGACCTTCTGGACATGCCAGATGCCCCAGTGGACTTGTTCGAGTGTCCCCAACAAGATGAGGATCATCGAGAGGATGAGCAGGAGTACCGTCAGCTTGAGCGACGCCAGCGTGTCGACGAGTCGGCGGCCGCTGTCGGCCTTCTTTTGATGTTCTTCGCTGTTCACGGAAGCTGGGAGGCGGAGAGGAAGGCGACAAAAGCGGGAGCGTTGACTTCGACGGCGGCGGTCTCGCCATTCATCTTGAAGAACCAGGTGGCACCGTCCTTGGAAGTCATCACGGCGTCGACGGATTTTTTGCCATCGGTGGAGGTCATCACAAAGCGCTGGCTCTCGAGGCTGCCGACCTTGACCGATAGGGCCGAGGCGACGATCTCATCGGGGCTGGCCGGAGGCAGACCAATTTGGCCGCGCCAGCGGTTCACGTTCAGCAATGCGCCGCCGCCGGTGCCGCCCATGTGCGAGACGGAGACCTCCGCGCCCGCGCCTTCCGCGCCGGGAATCGCGAAGGCCGCCACCGCGAACTGCGGCGCGGCCTGCTGCTGCCAGCCCGCGGGCACCTGCCAGTCGGGCAACACTTCGTGATCGTGGCCGTCATCCGGCGAGGTAGCGGAGGCGGCCCGGCGCTGGCCGCGGCGCTCGGTGCGATCCGCGACGTCGCGCGCGAGAGAGCGGCGGCCTCGCCGTTCGCCGGCGTGCGCGTCGAGTGAACCCGGGCTAGATGCGATCGAGGCGATCGCTGG
>QYQK01000030.1 GCA_007280935.1 Opitutales bacterium | reverse complement strand
CTCGGCTTGGGCGCCGGGGCGAACGCCATGGCCGCCATCCAATGTTATGAGACCGAAGCGGCGAAAGGGCCCGTGCGCAATATGAAGGTCATCAGCTTTGAGAACGACATGGATTCGCTCAAGCTGGCCATGTCGCACAAGAACCGCTTCGAGTACCTGCGTCACTCCGGCCCCGACGCCGTGCTCGCCCGCGGCACCTGGCAGTCGCGTCAGTATCCCGGCCTCAGCTGGGACCTGCATGTCGGCGACTTCTGGAAGGTCGCCTCCAAGGCTTCCGCCGCGCCGGACATCATCTACTACGACTTCTTCTCGCAGAAGACCAATCCCGACTCTTGGGAACTCGAGTCGTTCGATAAACTTTTTTCCTACTGCGATCCCAAGAAATCTGCGCAGCTCTTCACATATTGCTCTTCCACCACCGCCCGCGTCGCGATGTTGAATGCTGGATTTTATGTGGCGGTCGGCGAAGGTACCGGTTCGAAAAAAGACACCATCATCGCGCTGAGTCCAGGCTTCCCGGAACCCTGCCCCTACCCGCTTATCGAGAAAGATTGGTTAGATCGCTGGAGCCGTTCGACAAAGAAATTCCCCGATGGATTGAGCGACGCGGAGCGGGCGGAAATTGAAAAACGCATCATCGGACATCCGCAGTTTGGGAGGAGATAGAGCGAGGCGGAGCCGCGTCAGAACGAGATAGACTAGTTGACCAGTTGATTAGTTGGCCCGTTGGCAAGAGCGCGGCGGAGCCGCGAGGGGACACGTGGGCACGGTGACATGGGGACAGGGGGAAGACCAAAGACCGTGCAAAGGTGCAAATCGGAGCGGTGCTCCTGTGCAAAGGTGGCATACGAGAGTATGGAGTATCGAGTATGGAGCACAGGGAGAGACAGAAAGACATGGTGACGGGTGACGGGCACAGGCATCGGGAGTTCAGGAGTCGGCCGTTCGGCCATCGGGAGCTGGCACCCGGGTTCCGCGGCTGAAGGCTGAACGGCTGATTCCCGAAAAGCTGACTACCGGGGCCGTCACCTGTCACCTGAGAATGAATTCCTTACGGCGGATGCGATGTCATCGCATCCCTACCCGAGGCAGAGCTGCAGACTAGGGCAGCACGAGGTGCGGTCCCTACCAAGAGGCAGTTTAGCGGCGTAAGATTTCGGAGCCTTTGGTGGCGTCGTAATCACCGCTCCATTTGGAAATCACGAGCGTGGCGACGGCGTTACCGATAAAATTAGTAATGGCGCGAGCTTCGGACATGAAACGATCGACGCCTAAGATGAGGGCGATGCCGGCGACAGGAATATGACCCGTCGTCGCGAGCGTGGCCGCAAGGGTGATGAAACCGCTGCCCGTGACACCAGCGGCGCCCTTGGAAGTCAGCAGCAACACGCCCATTAGACCGAGCTGTTGGGCCAACGTCATCGGCGTGTCGGTAGCTTGGGCGATGAAAAGGGCCGCCATCGTGAGGTAGATGCAAGTGCCGTCCAAGTTGAAGGAATAGCCGGCTGGAACCACGATTCCCACCGTCGGCCGGGCGCAACCGACCTTCTCCATCTTCTCCATCAGACCCGGTAGGGCTGATTCTGAGGTCGAAGTACCGACCACAATCAGCAACTCATCCTTCAGGAGCACCAGGACCTTCCAGAGACTGAATCCGGAGACGTGCATGATCGCGCCGAGCACCAGGAAGATGAAGAGACCGCAAGTCAGGTAGACGCAGAGCATCAACTTACCCAGCAGGAACAAGGTGGAGAGACCGAATTTGCCGATGGTGAAAGCCATGGCCCCAGCAGCGGCGATCGGAGCGAACCGCGTGACGATGGCGACGATACCGAAGAACACGCGGGCCACCTCGTGGAGAAGATTGATGACCGGGCGGGCGTGGTCGCCGAGGCGACCGAGGGCCAGACCGAAGAGCACCGCGAGCAAAAGCACCTGCAGCACGTCGCCGTCGGCGAAGGCGCCGACGAAAGTCTTAGGAATGATATGAAGGAAGTAATCGACCACGGACATCCCTTGAGCAGCTGTTGCGTAGCTGGCGACCGACTTGGCATCCAACGAGGCCGGAGTCGCATGGAAGCCGGCTCCGGGCGTGAAGACATTGGCCACGATGAGACCGATCACTAAGGCGACCGTCGTGATAATTTCAAAATAGAGGAAAGCACGGAAGCCGACCGAGCCGGCCTTTTTCAAGTCGCCCATCCCGGCCAGACCGACCACCACCGTCGTGAAGATGATGGGCCCGATGAGCATCTTGATCAGATTCACGAACGCATCGCCGAGCGGTTTCAGATCGGCGCCGAAGGCAGGCCAGAAATGACCGATGAGGCCGCCGAGCAAGATGCCGACCAAAACCTGTACGTAAAGCAGACGTAGGTAACGCATAGCGGGGTGTGGCGGCAGGTTGGGTCGAAATAGAAAGCCAAGCAATGCATTACGACCTTCGTCTTCTTTGCTTTAATCAACGACAACGCCTGTTTAAGACATAATTTGAACTTTGCACCCTGTCAGGAGTCACCCATCGTAAGCGAACCCCACCCTGCCCCCTCATGACCTTATCCCGTCGTCGTTTCCTGACCACTGCCGCCGTCGCGACCTTAGCCTTCCCGGCGTTGGTCCGAGCCCGCAACCTCAACTCGCAAATCCAGATCGCCGCAGTGGGTTGCAGCGGCAAAGGCCATTCCGACATCTTGGAAGTCGGGTCGCACGCCAAGGCAAAATTCGTCGCCTTGTGTGATATCGATAGTGCGCGCTTCGGCGGGATCGACTCAAAGTATCCCGGACTGACGCACTACGCGGATTTCCGCGAGATGTTCGCCAAGCTGGGAGATAATTTTGACGCCGTCACCGTCTCGACCCCGGATCACATGCATGCCTTGCCGGCGATCAGCGCGCTAAGACTCAAGAAACATGTATATTGCCAGAAGCCCCTGACGCATACCGCCTGGGAGGCGCGTCAACTGCGACTTGAAGCCGCTAAGTCAGGTGTGCGCACGCAGATGGGAAATCAGATCCATTCCGCGAAGGAATATCGGACCGGCGTGAAACTCATCCAATCGGGCCGCATCGGTAAAATCCTTGCCGTGCATACTTGGCACCCGAACACCGGCAACGGTTACACCAAACTCACCGGACTGCCCACGCCTGGCCCGGTGCCTAGTGGACTGAGTTGGGATCTCTGGCTTGGCACGGCGCAGACGCGCGACTACGCCCCGACCGTCTACCATCCCTTCAATTGGCGCGACTGGGTGGATTTCGGCAGCGGCACCATGGGCGACTTCGGGTGCCACCTGCTTGATCCCGTTTTCACGGCGCTCAAGCTCGGCGCGCCCATCAGCGTCAAAGCTGACAGCGTCGGGGCCAATGAGCAGACCTGGTGCGAGCAACAGACCATCGAGTGGACCTTCCCTGGCACCGAGTATACGCATAACGACACCCTAAAAGTCACTTGGTATGATGGCGGCCGCCTGCCTGAACTCGCCCTCGCGTTGTTGCCTCCTGGTAAAACCTTTGCCAAGGCTGGTTCGATCTTCATCGGCGAACACGGCGTCATGATGCTGCCGCACATCGCCATGCCATTGCTCTTTCCGGAGGAGAAATTTGGCAAGAATCTCAACCCCGGCGAACTTGCACGGCGCGCGCGGGCCAAGGATAAACCCACGGACAAAGTCGCCGTCGACTTGCCCGATTTCGTCGAAGGCGCCAGCCACTACCATGCGTGGGTGGATGCGATCCTCGAAGGCCATGAGACCACGGATAACTTCGCGTATGCGGGACCGCTGACGGAAGCCGTCCAGCTCGGCAATGTCGCGTCGCGCTTCAGCGGCCAGAAACTCGAATGGGATGCCGCAACTATGAAATTTCCGAATTTACCGGCGGCGGAAAAACTTCTGACGAAAACCTACCGTAAAGGCTGGGAAATCTAAGCCTTCAAGCGAGAGAGGAGGACGGTCCAGACGGGAGCGGATTGACTGGGGTCGCTGGGTAGATATGACAATGCCATGCGCATTATAGCCCTCCTCATGTTGGCCGGACTTTGTTCTGCGTGTAAGCCATCCGGCCAGGCGCCGAGCGAGAGCGAGTTAAAGGAGCAGAACGCCGTGATGAGTTTCGCCCTGCAGCATTTTCAGGATAATAATGATATCGCCGGTGCGGTGACCTTGGTCGTCAGCCCGGACGGCATCCTCGGATTCGAAGCGTTTGGTTTGGCGGACATCGGAGCGAAACGGCCCATGCGCCAAGATTCCATGTTCTGGATCGCCTCGATGACCAAGCCCATCACCGCGATGGGCGTCATGATGCTCGTCGAAGAAGGCAAAGTGAAACTCGATGATCCCGTCGAAAAGTTCGTGCCGTCATTCAAAGGTATCCAAATCAAGTCCGCGCCTGGCTTGGCGGCGCCGAAACGCCTGATCACCGTGCGCGATCTCCTGACGCATACCAGTGGCATCAGCACTGCCGCCGTTACTCCGGCCGGCCAGCCGATTGACCTCATCCCACTCGCCGAAATGTGCGATGCGTATGCGCGTAACCCGCTCACCAGCGAGCCCGGCGAGAAATGGGCTTACAACAACAATGCCATCAACGTCCTGGGGCGCATCATCGAAGTCGCTGGCGGCAGACCCTATGCGGACTTTATCCAAGAGCGGTTCTTCACCCCGCTGGGCATGGACAATAGCACTTTTTGGCCGGACATTGACGACCTCGATCGCATGGCCAAGCCCTACGCCAAAAACAAAGAAACCGGCGAACTCGTCGAAGCCAAGAACACCCGCTTCAGCCTGCCCTTGGATAATCCCAAGCGGACGGCTTATCCAGCGGGCGGATTATTCTCATGTGCGGCGGACCTCGCGAAACTTTACCAAATGATCCTGAGCGGCGGCGAGAAAGACGGTCATCGTTATCTTAAGACCGCGACCTTGAAACAGATGACCACCAATCAACTGGGTGACATGGCTAAAGTAAGTTTCGCGGAAGGTATGCAGATGGGGCTGGGTTTTCACCTCGTGCACAACCCTATCGGCGTCACGGAAAGCCTGAGTACTGGTTCATTCGGACATGGCGGAGCGTTTGGCACCCAAGCGTGGATTGATCCGGTCAAGAAGCGGGCTTACGTCTTACTCATCCAACGGACAGATCTGCCTAATTCGGATGGGAGCGAGATCCGCCGGGAATTTCAGAAGACAGCGGTTGAGACGTATGGAGGGAAGTAGGCGCGGCGAAGCCGCGAGGGGGCACGCGGGCAAGGTGACATGGGGGCAAAGGAGACAAAGATACCGTGCAAAGGTGCAAATCGGAGCGGTGCTCCTGTGCAAAGGTGGCATACGAGAGTATCGAGTATGGAGTAT
>QYQK01000097.1 GCA_007280935.1 Opitutales bacterium | reverse complement strand
GTCTACGAGATCGGGTTCACGGAAGTAGCGATAGTCCTCAGCCTCTTCCTTCACGCGAAGCGTAGAAGTCTCGCCACGGTCTTCATCCCAGTGACGTGTCTCCTGGCGAATCGAACCGCCATCTTCGAGAACGTCAATCTGTCGCAGGGCTTCGTACTCGATGGCCCGAGTCAAACTCCGAAGCGAGTTGAGGTTCTTGATTTCACACCGCGTACCAAAGGGCGTATCGGGCTTGTGGACCGAGACGTTGGCGTCAACGCGTAGCGAGCCTTCTTCCATGCGACCGTCGGAGGCGCCAATGGCTACGAGAATCGAACGAAGCTCAGCAACGTAGTCACGAGCTTGCTGGGGGTTGCGAATGTCGGGGCCGGAAACAATCTCGACGAGTGGCACGCCGGATCGGTTGTAGTCCACGAGAGGGCGTTCGGCTCCGTGAATTCGACCAGACGTCCCTAGGTGGGTCGTCTTGCCGGTGTCTTCTTCCAGGTGGGACCGCTCAATAGAAACGCGCGAACCGTCGGGGAGGTCGAGATAGCCCCGAGTGTTAATCGGGAGGTCGTACTGACTGACTTGATAGTCCTTAGGCATGTCCGGGTAGAAGTAGTTCTTCCGGTGGAACGTGGAGTCTTGAATCGTGCAGTTCAGGGCAAAGCCAATGGCCATGGCCAGCTCCACCGCGCGCTCATTGAGCACCGGCATCGATCCAGGCAGTCCGAGACATATGGGGCAGACCTGCGAGTTCGGAGCGGATCCGAATTCATTGGCACAGCCACAAAAGAGCTTGGTCTTGGTCTTGAGTTCGGTGTGGACTTCGAGACCCACCACCATTTCCCATCCATTTGGCAACATCATGCTCGACCATCCGCAATTTCGAGAACACGGGCGGCGGCAAAGAGACGCGCCTCGCTTCGTCCGGGACCTAACAACTGGACACCAATTGGCAGGTTGGCCTCGCCGGTACCGAACGGTACGGAAATAGTCGCTTCACCCGCCAGGTTGGTGGGAATCGTAAAGACGTCATTCAGGTACATCGCCATGGGATCGTTCGTCTTGCTACCGAACTCAAAGGCAACCGACGGCGTCGTGGCGCCAATGATCATGTCGACTTGTTGGTAGGCCGTCGCGAACGCCTCAATCATGCGCGTACGCACCTTGAGTGCTTGGCCGTAATAGGCATCGAAGTACCCGGCCGAAAGGGCGTAGGTGCCGAGCATGATGCGACGCTTGACTTCAGCCCCAAAGCCGGCCGTGCGAGTTGCTTCCATCATGGCGGTGACATCTTCACCATCGATACGGTTACCAAAGCGAACCCCGTCAAAGCGAGCCAAGTTGGAGCTGGCTTCGGCCGGAGCAATGAGGTAGTAGGCCGAGAGACCGAGGTGGAGTTCCGGGATCGAGAGCTCCACAATGGTCGCTCCGGCATCCTTCAGGGTCTCCACGGCCTTGTTGACAGCGCGGACTACATCTTCATCGGCACCATCGACGAGTTCACGGACAATGGCGACCCGCTTTCCAGCCACTCCGTCATTGACGTGAGCCAGTAGCGAGGGGGTGGGCTCGGGAAGCGATGTCGAGTCGAGCGGGTCGTGGCCGGCAATGGCCTCGAGCAGCAGCGCAGCATCGGATACTGAGTGGGCGAACGGGCCAATCTGATCAAGCGAGCTAGCGAAGGCGATCAACCCGTATCGAGAGACCAGGCCGTAGGTCGGCTTCACGCCAACGAGGCCACAGAGGGCGGCGGGTTGACGGATTGATCCGCCGGTATCACTACCGAGAGAAATGGGCGTCATGTTTGATGCCACCGCAGCCGCCGAGCCGCCGGAAGAACCGCCAGGGACGCGAGCGGGGTCTAAAGGATTGCGCGTTGGACCAAACGCCGAGTTCTCGGTTGATGAGCCCATAGCGAACTCGTCGAGGTTGGTCTTGCCCATCGAGATGGCACCCTGAGCAACGAGCCGGTCTACGACCGTGGCGTTATAGGGGGGCTTCCATCCTTCGAGAATCTTGGAAGAACAGGTGGTGGGTATGCCCGTGGTGCAGAGGTTGTCCTTCAGCGCAATCGGCACGCCGGCGAGCAGACCAGGGTCTTCGCCACGTCGCACTTGCTCGTCTACGTGGGCGGCCGCTGCCCGGGCGCCGTCTTCATCAACGTAGAGAAAGACATTGAGCTCTTCGTTGCGGGCCCGGATTGCCGTGAGCGACTCTTCAACGGCCACGAGTGCGGACTGACCACCACGAACCGCAGCGGCGATTTCGAGAGCGGACTTCACGGCGCCTCCCCCACAATGCGTGGTACCGCGAAGCGCCCATCTTCAACGTCAGGTGCTTGCGCCAATACGGGAGCCGGATCCAGGCTCGCGCGAACTTCATCATTGCGAACGACATTGACCAGACCAAAGGGATGGGCCGTTGGCGCCACGCCGTGTAGGTCAAGGGAGCTCAAGTCTTGCGCGTGGACCAGAATTTTGCCCAGTTGTTCGGTGTAGCGAACAAGTTCATCTTCCGTGAGACGCAGACGGGCCAGCTTGGCCACGTGAGCAACATCATCTCGCGAGAGCGGTTCGGTCATGCCGAGAAAATTGAATCTAAGAAGCGAACGGTGTGGGCATCGACGAGCGATGCATCGTTGTCCAATGTGGCTACGTGGTAGCTGTCTTCCAACCAGATGTGCTCAACCGAGCCCGTAACAATCCGAGCGAGGTCTTCCGAGTTGTCACTACTCACGACGTGATCTTCACGGGACGACAAAATAAGTGCCGGTGCACTGATGGTGTCGAGTCGCTCCCAAACCTTTTCGATGCCGTCAAACAAACTGGCGGCACAAGCCAGTGGCGTTGCGTTGTACGACGCCTCTTGGCTACCTTCCTTCTTAATGTCTGAACCGATTGACTCCATGGTCTCCATGCCCGCATCGAGTAGCCCCTTGAGCCCTTCGCGCATTTCCTGAACGGGAGGCTTGACGAGCGCGTTAATGAAAACCAACGCGGTGACGTCGGGGTGCTCTTCGGCTACAAAGGCCGTGAGACCTCCGCCCATTGAAAGACCGACAACGGCGACACGGTCGCAGCGGGTAGCGAGTTCACGGTAGGCCGCATCGGCCGCACCCGACCAGTCGGCCCAACCGGTGGTCATCATGTCTTCAACAGTGGTGCCGTGACCGGGTAGTCGGGGTAGTTCAACGGTGTAGCCAGCGTTAGCAATTGCTTCGGCCAGGGGGCGCATTGATTGTGGATTCCCCGTGAATCCGTGGAGCACGAGAACGCCGTCTCGACCCCCCGAAACAGAGAATGGTTCGCAGCCGGGCATGATATTCGTCGTCATGGCATCTGAGCCTACCGTTCACGGGTACCGTGACATCTGAGTAGAAAGAGCCCACAAAATGGCGCATGATTTCCTAAGCCCCGAATGGCTCGAAGCCGCACGGCAAATTCGCGAATCGCTGGGCGATATCGGCCCCGCGCCCGTGGAATTGGTAATGAACCTGATCGTCACCGAGGTGCCCTTTTCGACCCAGAATATCCAGGCGAATCTCGATACCCGAGTCGGCACGTTGGCCCTAGAAGAAGGGCACGCCTCCGACCCTCAACTCACGGTCACCATTACCTGGGCCACCGCCAAGGCGCTCCTCATCGACGGTCAACCGCAAGCCGCGATGTCGGCCTTTATGGCGGGCAAAATCCGGGTTGAGGGTGACATGTCCAAACTCGTTGCGCTCCAGAATCAAAAAACAGATCCTCGGGCCGAACAGGTGCTCAGTCAGTTGAAGTTAATTACGTCTTAAGGCGATTTTTATCGCGTTCGAACTGTTTGAAGAACAGTGCGGCGATGATGCCCAGGGAGCCGACAACCGCCCCAATGGCAAAGGGCCAATGGAAGGTGCCGAGTAGTTCCACCGATCCGGGTAGGGCGTTGGAAAGCCCACGTCGATGCTCGAGTGACGACTGAACGGTTTCGAGCACCTGAATACCGGCGACTTCTCCTACCTGCATAGCCAACATCTGTGCGGCCGACATAACGCCAAACTCATTGTCCTTCACGGCATGGGCCATGATGGCACTCGAACTCGGCATCGCTACACCCATCCCAAGCCCCGAGAGTGCCAACGCCACCACCACAAACCACGTACCCGTTGATGGTTGCAGGAGCGAGAACATAAAGAGTGACATGGTCAGGAACGTCATTCCCGCGATAGCACTGATGCGTTCACCAATTCGCACAGCGACATAGCCGGCAATCGGTGAACAGATGGCGAAGGTGAGCGGACGGGCAATCGAAATGGCACCGACCTTGCCAATGGAGTAGCCGTAGCCCTGTTCCATCAAAATAGGAAACAAGAAGAAGGCGCCAAAGTACGAGAAATTGGCGGAAGCGCGCACCAGCATGGGCATCACGAAGTTGCGCTTGGCGAAGTAGTGCGGCGGGATGAGGGGTCGCTCGGCCGTGCGGATGCGATAGATGAAGGCCACGATGCAGACGACAGCGATGGTCCAGCTCGCCATACACAGTGGGCTGGTCCAGCCCACTTGACCGCCGAAACTCAGTCCCAACATGAGGCCGGTCACCGAGAAGGACAGGGTCCAGCTCCCGATCCAGTCCATCTGTTTGAACTCTTTTCGGGCCTTCGCTTTCGAAACGACCTCTTCTTCGGGAGTTCCCCGGCCGCTAGGCAGAATGGTCGACACGACGACCATGGCGACCAAAATCAGAACGAGCTGGGTCCAAAAGACGGCCCGCCATCCCCACGCCGCAATAATCGGAGCACCGAGGGCAACACCAAAAACCGGGCCACCTGCGCCAATCAGTGACCACCACCCCATCGCCTTGACTCGCTCGTCGCGATGGAACATCAAGTTGATTAATGCGGCCGAGGCAGTGCCTGTTGCGGCAGCCTGGATACCGTCTAAGGCCCGGGCACCGAGCAACGTAATCACGGTGGGTGCGAGCGCAGTCAAAATGGCCGAGACGGCCGCGCCACCCAGCCCGAAGAGATAGAGACGGCGATGTCCAAGGATGTCGCCGGCTTTTCCGAAGATTGGTGCGGCCAACCCATTGGCCAGCAGCGGTCCGACCATCGTCCACGTCAAAATCCCCTTGGTGGTGTGGAACTCCTTGGCCACCTGCGGGAGGTCGACGATGAAAACAGTGAAAGTGAAGTTCAGTGCGAGCAGTCCCGCCAGCAAGCTCCACAGCACCCACCACTGATACCGCGATGAACCGGCCACCTTTGTTTGCACGCGGTGGCGAATCATCTTTAGCCAATTGAGGTCACTGCCCGCTTCGGCACCGAGGGCGCCGAACGCTCCACCACCTGGATCGCTCCGTGGGTTTAAGAGAGCCTCGGGATCTTCGCGGAGACCGGGATTGGTCTCATCACTGCTCACTTGAGCAGTTTGGGCAACTCTGCGGACAAGTCCGCGACGGTCCAACGCTCATTCTTCTCAAGCGTTTCTTTCATCGTCCAGTTCTGGAAACGACGGACCGTGCCACCCTGCACAAAGAAGACTTCCCCAGTTGCGGGGCAGTCCTCTACGGCCAAGGCGGCAACGAGTGGCGAAATGTTGGCGGGATCCCAAGCGTCGAATGTCGCACCGTCGGTGGGTGCCTTAACGACGTCCGACAGACCTGGGGTCGACTCAGTCATACGAGTACGAGCGGCCGGCGCGATGGCGTTGGCGCGCACACCGTAACGACCAAGCTCTTCGGCGATGATGACCGTGAACGAGGCAATACCCGACTTGGCGGCACCGTAGTTCGACTGACCGACGTTGCCGATGAGGCCCGAGGTGGAACTGGTGTTGATGATGCAAGCCTTGACCTGCTTGCCCTGCTTGGCCTGCTCGCGCCAGTAGGTCGCGGCGTGACGGGTCGGCACGAAGTGGCCCTTGAGGTGCACCTTGATGACCGAGTCCCAGTCGTCTTCGGAGAGGTTGACCAAGACGCGGTCGCGGAGGATGCCGGCGTTGTTCACGAGGACGTGCAGGTCACCAAAAGTTTCGATGGCGGTGTTGATCAGACGCTGACCACCCTCCCAGTCGGTGATGTCGTCGTGGTTGGCGACGGCCTCGCCACCCATGGCCTTGATTTCGGCCACAACCTGCTCGGCGGGCGTACCTTCGCTGCTCGAACCATCGAGGTTTCCACCGAGGTCATTGACGACTAC
>QYQK01000134.1 GCA_007280935.1 Opitutales bacterium | reverse complement strand
GCTTTCGTGGCGACGACTTCGGCACGGGCAAGTTTTGCGGTCAATAATAACGGCATCCTGAATCTCGATAATTCGTCGGGCAACGTGAATGACCGTCTGGGCCTCGGTGGGTCCGGCGATGTCGGTAATCTTTACCTGCAGGGCGGCAAATTGGTTGTCACGGGCAATACGTCCGTCGCGACTTCGGAAGCAGTCGCCAATCTGAATGTCCAGAGCGGCGGCGGTCGCATCGAATTAAATGCGCACGCCAATCGTCAGCTTAACTTTACCGTCACGACCTTGGCTGCCGGCAACGGTATCAACACCGCCACGCCTAGCCTTGTTGCGGGTGCTAATACCGGCTCACTCGTGATCGGCGGCCTGACGGGTGCCTCCGCGGCTAACGGGGTCGCGACCCTCACCATCACAAATGCTAACTATACCCAAGCGGCACTTCAAGGCGGAGGGTCCAATGCGTCCACGAACCTGTCCGTGCGCGGCGATATTTTGGCCGATGCTGCGGTCTCTGGCTATGGTACGGGCTTCCTGGTTCAAGATACGTCTACCCTTAAATGGCGCGCCTTGGGCACGAGTTCCGCAGGCCTCGCCGAAGCTGGGGAACTTAATTGGACGCCCACCACTTGGGCTGCGATGCAGAATGCCGGCGTGGCTTCGGCCCAGGCCCTCTTCGCTGACGTCGCGTTGAATACCCTGACGTTCACGGCCAATACGCAGCTCAACTCCGCCCTCAGTTCCGCGGTCTTCGGCTTATACGGCCCCGGCGGCAATCTTCAGTCCGCCAACCTCACCGGCGCTTCGGCCCTGCTGGTCCAAGCCGGACGCACGGTTGATTTTAACCTCGGTACGTTGACGGCCGGAGGTATCGCCACGCCGGTGCTGCACGTCCTTTACGGCGCGACGCTCAACTTTAACGGTAACCTCGGTCTGGGCGGTAAGCTCGGCTTGATCAAGGCCGACGACGGGATCCTGAATCTGAACCAGGCCACGCTCTACTCTTCGAACGTCTCGTTCATCGTTCCGTCTTCGACGACCACGTTAGGTAGCGATGTTGTCACGGTCACCTCCACGGCTGATTTGGTGGTCGGCTCAACGGTCGCAGGCACGGGTATCCCGACCGGTCGGACCATTCTGGCGATTCTGAATGGCACTCAATTCCAGCTCAGCGGTACCGGCACCGGAGTTACGGCCCAGGCGGCGACTTCCTTGACGTTCGTCCCGCCGGTGACTTCTACCGTGATCAACGGGGGTACCCTGAACCTGAATTCCGGTTCGGCCAATACCCTGGCCGTGATTCCTACGGCGGTAGCGCCAGCACTTGCCCCTGTTTATATCAACGGCACCAACGCCAAGATCGACCTCTTGGGTAACAATCAGGCCATCGGTATCTTAGCCTCAAGTAATCCGCTTCCCGGCGCCGGTGGTACGATCACCAATAGCAATCTCTCTTCTGTCGCTGAGCTGACGACTTCCACGGCCGTCGCTTCGGCCACCTTCGGCGGGGTTATCTCTGGAAATATTAACTTCACCCGCGCTGGCACGAATACGGCCACTTTGACGAATACGAATACTTACACGGGTACGACAACCGTCCGCGGCGGCATCCTGCAGTTGCGAGATTCCGGTTCGATTAGCAGCACGGCTGGGTTGAACCTCTATTATGGTACGCTGAATTGGGATAACTACGGGCTCAACCCTTCGGGCAATCTTACCCCAACTCGGGTGGCGGCGGCTAATGCGGTCACTTTGCAAGGCGGTACCTTCTCCATCCACGGTGCGGGTTCTGTCGATACGGTGGTCGGCCTTAATGCCGTCACGGTCACCGGTGGCAATAATACCATCAACACCCTCCCTTACGCCAACGAGGGCAGCACCGTGAAGCTCACGATTGGTAATCTGATTCGGAATAGTTCGAACCACAGTGGAGTTAATTTCAACGGCTGGTCGACCAATAACTCGGCAGGTTTCGGTACCTTAAGCGGCCAAGGCCTGAGCGCGAACAGCAATGTTTTCCTGACACAGGTGAACAGTGCGACCATCGTCTTAACTAATAATCTCATCGGCGGCTGGGCGGTCACCAACGGCTCGAGTTTCGCGACTTACGCCTCTACTTTTGGCATCAGCGACCTCGGGGCAAGTTACGGTGGTTTCACCGCCGTCGGTTATACCGGTACCGATGTGAGCGCCGCCGCTGCCAGTGTATCTACGACCGTGGCAACGGGTAATTATAATGATGCTGGTACGACTCGTACGCTCGCCGCTGGTGCCACGGTGGCTTATTCCTGGCGCTTCGCGCCGACGGCAGCCCAGACCATCACCTTCCCGACGACCGCCACCGTCGCTCTCGGTATCGGTATCATTCAGAATGCGGGCTTTAGCACGACTTTGGCGGCAACGGATGCCACCAACACGATTTCGGGACCTGCGGGCGGCGATCTTTATTTCTATATCAATCAGAATACGACGGCGATTCAGCCTGCCATCATCTGCACGAGTTCGGTTGTTTCGAACGGCCCGTCGATATTTTCTTTGGCTCCGCAATTTGCCTCGAACACTTATTCTGGAGGAACCTTTGCCAACGGCGGCACGTTGAACCTTAACGCGGCTCCCGGTTTCCGGGCAATCCCTGGCGACCTGACAATCACTAACGCCACGGTGACGATGAGTGCTACCGTGGCCGATCAGATCGCAACCACCTCGAACATCACGATCAATGGTGGCGGTACGCTGACTTTCCCCAATTACAGCTCGGGCCCCACCCAGACTCTCGTCAGTTTAACCTTTAATAACGAAGGTGGCTCCGCCACGCCGACCGTTAATTTGGGGACGCCCACGGTCAATACGGCTACTTTGATCTTGAGCTCGGCGACGCCGATCACGGCAACGAATAATAGTTTCGGCACGACGCCCGTTATTTCCGGCGGCTCCGCGACCTTGACGGTCCTGCAATTCAGTAATGCGACCCCCAGTATCTTGGTGAACGCCGGGCTCGCTCCGACGGCTCTGCATATCAGCGCCACCATCGCCCAGCACGCCTCGATGACTTCGCTGACTAAGACCGGTGATGGTCTCTTGGCCTTGAGCGGCACCAATACTTTCAATTCCAACTTCACCTTGGCGAGCGGCAGTCTTTTGCTCGGTGCCAATGCGACGCTGAGCGGTTCCACCATCACGGCCGGTCCCGTGGGCTTGGGCAGCTTGATCATCGGCAACAATACTTCGATCCTGAGTAATTCTCCGGTCCGCGTCTTGTCCAATCCCGTCACGGTCAATGGTGACTTCAGTTTCGGTGGTACGAACGAAGTCAATAACCTGAAGCTGACCGGTACGGTGACCTTGGGTTCGTCGACGCGTACCATCAGCGTCGACAGCGCCGCCGTCACCGCGACGATTTCCGGTGCCGTCATCAGTACGGCCAGTGCTTCTGGCAACGCTTTGGTCAAGGCAGGGAAGGGGACTTTGATCCTTAACTCAGCCAGCAACTCCTTGAACGGCGCCGGCCTCCGTGTCTCGGGCGGCCTGCTTCGCCAAGGTGTCGGCAGTCTGCTCTCCGCTTCGTCGCTCCTGACGGTGGATGCTGGCGCCGGTTACGACCTCAATGGCTTTGACCAGACGAGTTATAAGTTGGCTGGCAGTGGTTTCGTGACCAATTCCGCGAACGCTTCGATCACCCTGACGCTCGGTAATGCCGCGGCGACCCAGCTGGATGATTCCTACACCTTTGGGGGCGCCTTTGCGGACAACGCTCAGAACCTTGCGACTCCTCTGAGCCTCTTAGCCGTCACGAAAGTCGGACCAGGTAAGCTCACCTTGACCGGTGACAGCATCCATTCCGGCCTTACCTCAATCCAAGCCGGCATCATCGAACTCGCCGGTAATGGTTCGTTCGGCTTGGGCGTTGTAGATATCAGCTCTGGTGCTTCGGTCGATGTCGTCCGCACGAATGAACTCATCTTCGTGAACCCCTTGGCCGGCGGCGGTACTTTCAATCAGGATGGACTCGGCGGTAAGACGATCCTCACGGGTGATAGCCAGACTTCCGGTTTCTTTGGTCCCATCAACGTCAAGCAAGGTATCTTGCAGGCGGGGGCTGGCGCAACCGCCGGCAATATTGGTAACGCCCAGTATGTTAATATCTCGCTCGGTGCCACGTTCAGCGTCAACCGCAGCGATTCACTGGGTTCGCCTTTCAATCTCTTTAACGAGATCAAGGGAGCCGGTGAGTTCAAGCAGATTGGCAGCGGGGTTACCGACCTGACCGTTGCGAACGATAACTTTACGGGTACGGTTGTGGTCGAGGCCGGCACATTACGGGCGGCTCAATATCATGCCCTAATCAGTCCTTCCCGCATCACCGTTCAGGCTGCCGGAATCTTCACGCAGACGGCGAGTGCTGCGGTCGGCGCCACGGGTGCGGGTATCCCGATGATCATCAACGGTGGTATCGTCGACGCCAGTTATGATACGATGTTCCTGGGTGCCCTGACCTTCAATGGCGGCCTGATGCGTAATGAGGCCATGTCCACGACTTGGTCGTTCGAGTTAGGCGGTAATGTCTCGGTCACGGACAATTCCGAAATCTCGGCTACTTTGGTGAATACCAATGGCGTAAGCCGCGTCATCAGCGTCGACACCGGCAAGACGCTTCTCGTCTCCGGTTATTTCGTCAACTCCGGTGGCGGTGAAATCGTAACCAAGTATGAGAAGCAGGGCCCTGGTACGATGACTCTCACCGGAGATAATCAGCACACCGGTGGCGTCATCATTACCCAAGGCGTCCTCCAGGTCGGTAATAATACCTCGACGGGTACGTTAGGTCCGGCGAATGACACCTCGTCCGGACTGCCGGTTCCCATCGTCTACCTGAACAACGCGAGCCTGGTGATCAAGCGCAGCGATGCCTACGCCTTGGATAACAATATCTCCGGTACGGGTTCGTTGACTCAGGCTTCATCCAATGTCCTGACGCTGACGGGTAATAATACTTACACGGGAGCCACGGTCATGGCTTCGGGCACCTTACAGACCGATAATTTCCTCAAGGCTGGCGGTGTCGGTCGCATGGGTAATGTCGACGGGGCAGCCAATAAACTCATCTTCCAAGGCGGAACGATTGAATACGTGGGCGCTGGCGAAACGTCGGAACGCGGTCTCACTATAGCGGATAACGGCGGCGAAATCAAGAATAGCGGCACCGGAGCCCTGGTCTTCGACAATACCGTGAAGCTCGATTTCACGAACACCACCGGCCTCAATCGCACGTTGACGCTCTCGGGTAACACCGATGCGACGACGATTGAGAACAGTTTCGCGCCTGCACTCTTCGAGACCGAAAGTGCCTCTGATCATCTGCTCAGCAAGCTCGTTAAGAACGGTACCGGTCTTTGGGTAATGGCCGGCTCCGGGGCGATGCTCCAAGATGAAGCCGCGGTCGATGTGAATGCGGGCGTCTTAGGCTTTGCCGCCGGCTCCTTGGGACGCCTGATGGCGGTTTCCTCCAACGATATCACGCTGCAAGACACCACGACCTTGCGCTGGTTGGCGGGTAACACCGACGACCTTTCCGCGCGCTTGCACGTTGCTAACGGTAGCACGGTTTCGCTCGATTTCCGCGCGACCGCGACCACAACCTTCAACGCTTCCGTGATCTTCAACGGGGCGGGTTCCGCCACGATCAATAAAGTTGGCACCGGCGCGTTGACTTTGGCTGCACGCAACGATTTCAGCGGCATCTTCAACGTGAATGCGGGCTTGGTTACCGTCACGCATAACACCGCCTTAGGCGATGGCACCCATGTCGCGGTGAACGTCAACAATACCGCAACTTTGGTCGTGAACTCCGACGTGGGTAATAACGTGAGTGTCGCAACGGGCGGCACCTTGGGTGGCGTCGGTTCCGTCGCTAATGTCACCCTTGATACGGGTGCGGTGCTTTCGCCTGGCAATTCGCCCGGGACTTTGACGATGACCAATCTGGTGGCAAGCAGTGGCTCCACCATGAACTGGCAGGTCCACAATGCCGCCGGAGTTGCTGGCACGGGCTGGGATAAGATCGTTGTTACCAATAATTTTGATCTCTCCGCAATCAGCAATAGCTCCGGCCGGATCTTAATTAATGTGACCTCGTTGCACTTGTTCGCCGATACCGTATCGGGGGATGCGATTAACTGGAGTAAGGACGATATCAAAACCTTCCTTTTCGGTAATGTCGGCAGTATCACCTACAACTCTGGCTATAGCACGAACATCGCCGATTACTTCGCCTATGATACTTCGGCTTTCACGACCACGGACAGTACGGCGATACACAACAGCCTTTGGTCGATGTCCTACAACTCCCTCAGCGGAGATATGACCCTGACCGCGGTGCCTGAGCCTTCGACTTATGGCCTGATGATCGGTGCGCTGGCCTTGGCCGCCGCCGCAATCCGTCGCCGCAAGCAGAAGGAAAAGAAGGTCTGAACTCCTTGTGATTGAATAAAAGAGAAGGGCGGCTCCGGCCGCCCTTTTTGTTTAGCTGAGGGTAGGGGCAGCACCGCGTGCTGCCCTAAGTGCAAAGGTGCAAACCGGCCTGCGGCCTGTGCAAAAGTGGAGAGGGGATGTAAACTTCGGGTGGCGGGTTCGGAAAATTTCCTGTGACTGACCCTGACCCTGCCCCTTGTCTTTAATAAGGTAGGGTTGAGCGCCCTCGCTCAACCGCAGCTGACCAAGGGTGGTCAGCCCTATCCGGCCGCCGCAGGGTGGCCGAGGGTAGGGGCAGGACTACGTCATGCCCTATTGTCGCATGGGCGCGGCGTAGCCTCGCCCCTACCTAGCGTTCACCATTCGGCGAACGGGATGCATCGGGTAGGGATGCGATGACATCGCATCTGC
>QYQK01000113.1 GCA_007280935.1 Opitutales bacterium | reverse complement strand
TTCACGCCGGTGGACCGCGTCGACGAAGTCGCCGCGAACCGTAACCTCGTACTCAGCGAACGCCTCACAGCCCTCCCGCTGATTAACGAGAACCGCCTCTCGCCCGTCCTGCTCAACGCGATGCCCGTCGCGGAGATCAAGTCGCGCGTGCTGGCGACAATCTGATTAGGCCTTCGGCAGGCGGACAAGGAAGACGGTGCCTTTACCGACCTCGCTGGTCACGGCGATGGTGCCTCCGTGGGCTTCGACGGTCTGCTTGACGATCGCGAGACCGAGGCCGGCGCCGCCGGTATGCCGGGAGCGCGAGGCGTCGACCCGGCGGAAGCGCTCGAAGATCTGCCCAAGGCTCTCTGGCGCAATGCCGCGCCCGTCGTCGGCCACGCGCAGCTCCGAGAAGCCGTCGACGACGCTGGTCGTCACGGTCACGGTGACGCCAGACTCGTTGTGCAGGATGGCGTTGATGGAAAGATTGAGGATCACCCGGCCTAGACGACCAGCATCACCCACGACGGGAGCCCCTTCGAGGTGCGGGACAAGCTTGGCGCCATGCTCGCGGGCGACGCGTCCAAGCAAGGCGACGGATTCGTCGGCGAGGTCTGCCAAGTCACAGGCATCCTGCGCGACGGGCCGACCGGCGTCGCCGTGGGCGAGCTCCAACAGGGCGTCGGAGATGGACTTCATCCGCAGGGCCGACTGCTTGATGGTCTCGAGCGCGGCGCGATATTCCTCTGGAGTGCGGTCTTGGCGCAGCGCCCCTTGGCTGTCGGAAAGGATCACCGTCAGCGGCGTCCGCAATTCGTGCGAAGCATCGGCCGTAAATTGCGCCATATGCTCGCGGGCGGCGTTCATCTTGCCGAAGGTATCGTTAAGCACCACGGCAAGACGGCCCAACTCACTTTCGGTATCTTCGACGTCGATCTTCCGGCCAAAATCGCCGGCGGCGATGCCTTCGGCGTCCGCCGCGATGCGATCGATGGGCTTGAGCGAACGGCCGGCCAGCACCCAGCCGATGCCGCAGCCGACGAAGACAATGGCGAAACCGGCAAGTGTCAGACTTCGGGCGAGATCGGCAAGGGCGGCGTCCAGCTGCAAGGTCGGGCTACCGAACATGACGAGATTGCGGCCAGGCGGGCGGTGGAGCAGGACCCTGTGACCGGGCAGAGTGACCATGAGGTCCTGGGGCCGGGCCGGGCCGTCATCCGGCTTCGCATCGAGGTCAACCAAAGCCTGGGTGATCAATTCAGGCTCGGTCGGCGCATTGGCGGAGCGATAGAGCAAATGGGCTTCTAGGTCGACGACCTGCAGCCAGACGCCAGTGCTGACGACCTCGGCCAGAGCTGCCTTCGCCTTAGTCGCGCGCTGCTCCGGACTGTCGGTTCGTGCGGCGACCTTGCCGTTCGGACGGGCGACGGGCGCGGGATTGCGCGGACCAGCGACGCCTGGAACGACCTCGTTGAGAGCGCCCATGCCGCGGGTCATCTCCTGACGGAGGCGAAGGTCCAGCTCCTGCAGTCGGGCTTGCTTCTCATGGCGGTAGAACGCCACGAGGAGCACCGAGGCCGTGGCGGCGAGCAGACCGAAATTCCAGGCTAGGATACGCCAGCGGATGGAGTGAAAAATCATGGCTGGCCGGGTATCTTTGCGGCCGCCTCGATGACGTAGCCCAATCCCCGGCGCGTCTTGATGAGGTCCGCGCCCAGCTTGCGGCGCAGATTGCAGACGTGCACTTCCAAGAGATTTGAAAGCGTGTCCTCGTTCTCATCAAAAAGATGTTCGTAGAGCTCGGCGCGCGGCACCACCGCGCCGCGGCGATGCGCGAGGTATTCCAGCAGGCCGTATTCGCGGCCGGTGACGGGCTCATCCTTGCCGTCCTTGGTCACGCGGCGGGCGGCCGTATCAATCACGACACCACCCAGGGAGATGATCGCCGCGGCCGAGCTATGATTGCGACGCACCAAGGCACGCAGGCGGGCGAGCAGCTCCTGTTGCACGAATGGCTTCGAGACGTAGTCATCGGCACCGAGGTCGAGACCGGCGACGCGATCATCGACCGAATTACGGGCGGTCAGCATCATGACCGGCGTGCGCTTGGTATGGCGTAGGCGGCGGAGCATCTCGCGGCCGTCCATGACCGGCATGAGGTAATCGAGCACGATGGCGTCGTAGTCGCACTCCATCGCTTTATGGAGACCCTCTTCGCCATTAGCGGCGCCATCCGCGGCATAGCCTTCCTCGCGGAGCAGCTTCAGGAGGCCGTTACGCAAAGGGGCTTCGTCTTCTACGATAAGGATGCGCATCGGGAGCTGGCCTTATATTCTACCCAAACCGCCCTTAATCCAAGATTAAGAAGCGCCCGG
The DNA here is from genome assembly GCA_007280935.1 of Opitutales bacterium. GTDB lineage: Bacteria > Verrucomicrobiota > Verrucomicrobiia > Opitutales > UBA953 > UBA953. Next base: position 3,441 of record QYQK01000113.1, on the reverse strand, counting down.
TCCTACTCGACCTCGATGAACCTGCCCCGGGAAATAGCTGCGAAGGCTCCACAGATGAGCGCCGACGCCCCGCAGACCCAGAAAACCTGCCCAGAGGAAATATGGAAAGCCTCACGGGAGAGCCCTTGGACGCCGGCGGCGGCCATAATCCCGAGGAAGCTCAGGCTGCTCACGCTGCCCTGCACCGCACCTTTGCTCTCGGGCGAAGGACGATGCTGGATGACCGAGACGACTGGGACGATGAAAAGGCCGGCGGAGAAGCCCAAGGTGGCCATGCAGATTCGGAAAGTATCGGCCGTGACGCCCTCCATGCCCATCGGCACGGTACTCAGGGCCAAGCCGAGCGCGCCGATTGGGACGAGGCGGTATTCGATACGGCCGCGGGAGGCATAACCAGCGACGACGCTGCCGAAGCCGATGCCGAGGGCTAACCATACGTTCAGCATGCTGTTCTCGGTGCCAGTCAGATGTAGGTCGTTCTTGCCGAAGACCACCACGTTCATCATCACCAAGGCCGAGATGAAATAGAAGCCCGTGTTACCCCAGCACGCACGCCAGAGGTCGCGATCCTGTTTCATAATCCAGAGCTGACGCCAGAGATCGGTGACGGGATTGATACGGACCGGACAGGTCGGGTCGGCCGCGGGAACGGGCGTGACTTGTCGGCTGAGCAGCCAGCCGCCGAAGGCGATGGCCACGAGGATTGGGCCAGCGATCCACTCGCGTTCCTTGAAGGCGTCGGAGAAGACTCCGGCAGCCACCGTGCCGAGGATGACGCCGAGAAAAGTCAGTAGTTCGAGGATACCGTTACCCCAGGACAACTTCTCGTGCGGAAGGATTTCCGGCAGGATTCCATACTTCGAAGGGGCAAAGATGGCGCTGTGGCACCCCATCAGGAAGATGGCACCTAACAAAAGCGGTAAGCTTTCGAGCCACAGGGCGAGACCAGCGAACGCCATGATGCCCATCTCCGCCGTCTTCACGTAGACCATCATGCGCTGCTTGCTATTACGGTCCGCCAGCCAGCCCCCCAGCATCGCGAAGAGAATGAAAGGCGCGGAGAAAACCGCCGTCACCAAAGAGACCAGCCGATCGTCCCCTGCTTCCCCGGAGGACGTGGCGGCGCTGGCCAGAAGCACGAGGATGATTAGCTGTTTGAGAGCGTTATCGCTGAAGGCGTTCTGGAACTGGGTCGCCATCAGGCTCCAGAAGCCACGTTGCCAGCCGGTTGCCGAAGAAACAGGGGGTGGGGCCATGCCCCATCACAGGTCTGGTAGAGTATCTTTACAAACCTATTAAACCCCCAGCTGAATTAATCACGGAGCGCCGCGAATAGTTCTACCGCTGATTCGGCCTTATTGAGAATATACACGTGATAACCGGGAGCGCCGCGGGCAACCAAGCCTCGCGCTTGACGGACGGCCCACGACACGCCGACCTTGCGCTGGGCCTCTTCGTCCGGCCCGCACGCTTCGAGCTCGCGCACGAGCGCGTCCGGAACCCGAGCCTTACAGAAGCCACAGAAATTACGCGCCTGCTTGAGCGAGAGCACCGGCATGATGCCCGGCAAGATAGGCACGGACACGCCCGCCGCGCGGGCTCGGGCGACGAACCGGAAGTAATCCTCGTTATCAAGGAAGAGCTGCGTGGTCACAAAGTCCGCGCCGGCCGCGACCTTACCGGCCAGGAAACGGATGTCCGACAAGTCATCGACGGCGTCCGGATGGCGTTCCGGGAAACCAGCGACGCCAATAGCAAAACGTCCCGGCTGCTCCGCGGCAATTTGACGGACGAGCCCCTGCGCGTGCGCGAAGCCCTCCGGATGCGCGACGAAATCCTGCTGCCCCTTGGGCGGATCGCCACGCAGGGCGAGGATGCCCGAGAAACCGGCCTTATCATATTGGGCAATGATGCCGGCGAGCTCGGTGCGAGAATGACCGACACAGGTCAGGTGCCCGATCAGGGGGATGCCCATCTTCACGAGCTCCGCGCCATAGGTGATTGTGGTGTCGCGGGAAGTGCCGCCAGCCCCGTAAGTCAGGGAGGCGAAATCGATGCCCAGCGGCTTCAGCGTCGCGGCAACCTTGAGCATGCGCGCCCCACCCTCCGCGTCCTTGGGCGGAAAGAACTCTACCGACACCGTGGGTCGCACGGGACTGCGGAGTGCATTGATAAGCTGCAGGCGGGACATCTGAAATATCTTCTTATCTAGATATGAAGATGTAAGTCAAGGTCCTTAGCGGTCACTCATCCCGGCCTTCGCGGCCACCATTGGCAGGCAGTTCGCCCGGCATGGCCACATGGTAGGCCATGACCATCCAGCAGAGCATAACGGGGTAGACCAGGACGATGAAGCCAAATGAGCCGAAGATGCCGAGCAGCACACCTGCGGTCACGGACAGGACCTTGAAGGCCACGAGGAAGCAGACGGGGATGATGACGAAGATGATGGAGGCGACGTAGCCAATCGAGGTCGTGCCGGAATAAAACCCCGCCGACTTTGCCAGATCCATCCCGCACGATGCACAGGCTTTATTCAGCCGAAACCAAGAGGCCAACAATCCGCGGCGGCCGCAGTTCGGACAACGGCAGAGGGTCCCGCGCATCATGATATCAGCGCGGGTGACCTCGTCATTCGTCTCGAAGCTCATTACCCAAGCCTTACGCAAAGCGCCAAAGGGTCAAGGGCGTGGCGTTCAGACTCGTAGGAATACTTTTTGGCGGCGCAGGAACCAGAGGAAGGCCCATTCGATGGCAAAAACTCCAAGGGCAAGTAAGAGCACCGACCAGCGTTCGGGCAAGGCTTTAGCTAATCCGCCCAAAATGGCCTGGTTGGTATATTCGAATTTGATGAACTTGCTCGCCATATAGATCAGCACTGAATTCATCCCGACGACCGCAAAGAAATCACCGAAACGGCGGCAATCCAACACGTCGATGGTCCAATAGAACAGGCCCAGCAGCAAAGCCGACCAGCCTCCCGTCCAAAGCACGAAGGAACTCGTCCAAAGGTTTTTATTAATCGGGAACGCGAAATCCCAAAGCCCCCCGACGAGCAATAAGACCAAACCAGCGGCAGCCAGCCCGAGGGCCTTACGGGAGCCGGAGACTTCGACTTCTGGACGGCGTAGCCAAAGGCCGGCGAGAATACCGAGGAGCGCATTCCCAATCGCGGGGATAACCCCGAGCAAGCCTTCCGGATCATGGGTCGTGCGGTGTAATTTTCCCGGCAGGAACAAACGATCAAAGTAGCTGGTGAAGTTTCCTTCGAGCGTGAAATCACCGCCCTTAAAGCCGGGGGCATGCGCGAAGCTGAGCAAGGCCCAGTAGGCCAAAAGTAACCCGGCCAGCCAAACCCAGAGTCGACGCGGGGTCGTGAAATTAAAGGCGAAGATGAGTTGCGCGAACATTCCCGCCAGACCGATGCGGGCCAGCACGCTG
>QYQK01000133.1 GCA_007280935.1 Opitutales bacterium | reverse complement strand
TGCGAGAAAGCCGGCCCTTACATGGAACTTCAGGGTTACAAAAACATCCTTCAGTTGGATGGCGGTATCCTGAAATATTTCGAAGAGGTCGGCGGTGCGCATTACGAGGGTGAATGCTTTGTCTTCGACGAACGCGTCGGCGTTGACGCATCCCTGCACGAGACGGATTCAGTCCTTTGTTATAATTGCCAGATGCCTTTGCTACCTTCGGATTTGCGGCATGCGCATTATGTCTACGAAAAGACCTGCCACCATTGTTACCATGGCAAGCCCAAGGGTCGGGGCAATACGGCTAAGGCGAAGAATTGAACGCTCCGTTCAGCTTAATTCAGCCATATCGTACCAGTCGCCGTTGGGCAATCGTGCGATAATTTCTTCTTCGTTACTTTCGGACAGGATGCCGCCGCGTACAAGTACGCCGGCTAAGCCCATCTGATGGGCTCCTAAGAGGTCGTGCTCCGGGCTATCGCCGATGGCGATGACGGTTTCGAGGGGCGGGTTGCCGGCGACGCGCAAAGCGGTTTGGTAAATGTCGGGGTGGGGTTTACCAAAGAACCTTACCTTGGCTCCCAGCTTAGACAGTTCACGTCCGATAGCCCCAGCGGAGGGTCGAATACCCTGGGGGGTGAGCATTTCGAAGTCGGGATTGCAGACTAAGATTTCCACGCCCCGTCGAGCGGCGGCGCTTAGTTCCTGAACCTGGGCCCTCCAATCACGATCGGGCTCTTGGCTGGCGGCGAGGATGATACCATCGGCATTGTCAGCCGTAACGATTTTAAAACCAAACGTATCGAAGCCGTAGTCGTCACCGACTTTTCCTGAGATGTGCACGCATGCACCGCGCTTGAAACTGTCCCCGGCCGTTCCGTGTCTGATCGCATCTTGGGTGGCATCTCCGGAGGTGACGACGGCGTCAAAGTGTTCGTCATTGAAGCCGAATTTTCCTAAACGAACGCGATTATGTTGTCCGGTCTTGGCAGAGTTGGAGAGCACGATGACCTTACCGCCTTTTTGACGGTAGAGGCGGAGTGCTTCAGCCGCTTTAGGATAAGGGGTCTGACCGTCATGCATCGTCCCGAACTGATCGAGAAGTATCACCCGATAGTGTGGAGGTAGCCCGGAAAGTCCGCTAATGGACTGTAAACTTTTCATGGTAAAATCATTTTTCCCGTGAGACCCAGCCAAGCCAAACGGGCGGTTCCCGCGGCCGCTTCCTCGCTCCAGGATGGGAGCAAGGGAACCTTTAAAGCCTGGGCACGAAGTTGCATCCAAGTTTTATTCTTCGAGCCGCCGCCGGCATGTCGTACTGTGTTGAGGGTTGGTCCGCCCCATTCGGCGAGGCGGGCATAACCTAAGCGCTCAACCTCACTGAAGCCCTCCAGGATCGCTTGCAGATACTCGGCATCTTCGGCCGGTCGAGGGCTCAGGCGTGGCATCATCTGCGGATCGGCGTTGGGAAATCTTTCTCCGATTGATGGGAGTGGGTAGTAATCCAAACCGACTAATTTTTCAGGGCGCATTTTATCGTCCAAAGCTTCCATTTGTTGCGGACTAAAGAGAGGGAGCAAAGTTTTACCTCCGCAATTTGAGGCACCGCCGGCGAGCCATTGATCGCCTAAGCGGTGACTATAAATCCCAAACTGGGGAGCGAAGATCGGTTGAGCACTTAAAATTTTAAGAACGATGGTTGAACCAAGCGCCGTGGTGGCGTCTCCGATGTTGCTGGCGCCGCTGGCGAGGAAGGTCGCGCAACCGTCGGTCGTGCCGGCCGTAATGAGGATGCCTTCGGGGATGCCAAGGGATATGGCCGCCTGCGCCGAGACGTGTCCGATGGGTGTGCCGACCGGAACGACTTCTGGGAGGAGGCCGGGAGAGATTCCAAATCCGCGGAGCCAGTCCGGCCAGCAACGGCTGACCGGGTCGTACCCCGTCTTCAGGGCGTTATTCTCGTCGGTCTGCCAGTTCCTAGCCCCGAGGCAGCCGTTGATCCAATCAGCTTGGTGGATGATGCAGTGCAGTCGCGGCAGTTTGACCCAATCCAGCGCGCGGGCGGCCGGAGAGGTGGCTCCGTGGGCGGCGCTTTCGCGCGGGGCGAGCGACTTGATCTTTGCGGAGAGATCGCCGGTGTCGGCGTCGTCGTACATGCGGGCTGGGGCAAGAGGGTGATTATGGTTATCGACTGGCAGAATCGTACCCGAGGTGGCGTCAACCGCGATGGCTCGGGCGGCGGACAGGTCGAGGTTTTGGCCGAGTTCATCTAAGGCCGTGCGACACCCGTTCCACCAATCTTCCGGGGATTGCTCGCGGCGTGAACCCGTGGCCTTGGTGGCCGGTAGCGTCGCCGAACCCTGTCCGAGAATCTTGCCAGAGGAGGCGACGGCGACGGCACGGACACCGGAGGTACCGAGGTCAATGCCGATGACGAAGCCGTGCATGCGGATTTATTGAGGGGCGGGGAACGACTGGGCAAGAAGCGATGCCAAACGCTCGTCACCTTGGGGTCAGTTCCTCCCAACTCTTGAGGCCGCAGGTCTTTAGGTAAGGTTCGGCGGCGGCTTTCCATTCCGGCGTGTCGGCGGCTTTAAGCAGGTGCCAGATCGGCCGCTTCTGGTCAGGTTCGGAGATGGTTCCTGGCTTGTTACTCCAGAGTCCGAAGCGTAGGCCGCCTTCTTTGGCGTGGTCGACCTGACGGTGGTAAAGGAAGGCGTCGACCGAACCGCCGAGGCGTGCGACTTTTTCCCAAGCATAGGCGTAGGCTGCGGCCTGTTCGGCGAGCGCTGCGGGGCGCTGGGTGACGTCGAAGCCTTGTTCCGTGAAGCTGAGGCGGCGCGGATTTCCAGCGTAGAGCATTTCGGGCGTCGCCAGTTTCTTGGTCAATACCTCGAGATTCTTGAACGTTACCTTCGGCGTGGCTTCGTCGAAAGTCACCTTGTCGAGCCAGGTGCGCGGATCGCGGAGATTCCAAGGGTAGGGATGAAAGGCCAGATTCCAATCGAAGTCTCCGCGGTCGCGGGCACGTTTTGCAAACAGTTCGAGCAAGGTGCGACCCGGGCAGGCCTGAAGTGGGTCACGGTGGTTCTTGGCCGTCCAGTTGTGCTCCAACGAGAGATAAACGCGGGCGTTGGTCGAATGCTGGCGCAGGGATTCCCAGGCGAGGCGCACCTGATCTTCATATTGCGTGGCGACTTCTTCAACCGTCGCCGGACCCATCTGATGCCATTCGTGGTGCGAGTTTACTTCGTTGCTTATCACCCAGCCCCAGACGCGTCCGTGTGAGGTATTAGTCGAAGACCATCGTCGGGCGATGAAGTCGGTAAGTGCCTTATAGCAGGCGCGTCCTTCGGAGGTAACCGTATTGGCGGCCATCGTCGTGCCTTTGACCGGATCGGCTTGCGGGTGAATGGTTAGACTCCGGATGCGTTCGTTGGGCGACCGATAGGTGATGACAATGAGCGTGACCACGACGCCCTGGTCGCTCAGGGGCTTGATCTGCCGATCCATGGCTACGACGTATTTCTCGTTGATCGCGAACGTGAAGCCATCCGCCGAGGCGGTGAGCTGTCCAGGCTTCGCTTCCTTCTCCGGGGTGAGCAGGCCATTGAGCGTGATATTGAGGCCGGCGTGATGAATGCCGAGTTCCAGGGCGTCGGGAATTATTTGGACTTGAATGCCCTTAGGGTTACTCGTGGCCGGAAAGGGCGTCGCATCGGGAGCGGCAAACGCCATCAAGCAAGAGCACAGGCACGCAAGCAGCAGCGGTCGCATGAAGGGGAGACAGGTTGGCGTAACGAAGGTTTCAATGGTAAAGATTGCCGATTGACCGAAGTGTGTCCCTATTCATTAATCCTCATTACCCCATGCGATTCCTGGCACTCCTTCTCTGTCTGGTCGGCGGCCTCCTGTCTGCCGCTCCGGCCAAGCAACCGAACATCGTGTTCATCTTCTCCGATGACCACGCCTATCAGGCCATCAGCGCCTACGGCGATGCCCGTAAGCTCAATCAGACCCCGAATATCGACCGCCTCGCTAAAGAAGGCATGCGCTTCGATCGGGCTCTCGTGACGAACTCGATTTGCGGCCCCAGCCGTGCCGTGATCCTGACGGGTAAGTATTCCCACATGAACGGGTTTTATAACAACTCGAATTCCGTCTTCGACAGTACGCAGCTGACCTTTCCAAAGATCCTGAAGAAGGCCGGCTACCAGACCGCCATCATCGGCAAGTGGCACCTCATCAGCGACCCCGTCGGTTTCGACTTCTGGCAGGTACTGCCGGGGCAGGGCGTATACTATAACCCCCCGATGAAGAACGCGCAGGGCATGGTGAAGACTCAGGGCTACGTTACCGACATCATCACCGACCTTTCCCTCGACTGGATCAGCAAGCGCGACAAGACCAAGCCCTTCGTGCTCATGTGCCAGCACAAGGCGCCGCACCGCGAATGGGAACCCAACATCAAGGACCTCGGCTTCGACAAGGATCGCGTCTACCCCGAGCCCCCGACGCTTTTTGACGACTATACCAACCGCGCCAAAGCCGTCGGCGAGAATGATATGACGCTTGAAAAGACCATCACTCCGAAGGATGTGAAACTCGTCCGCCCGCCGCAGCTCGATGCCGAACAGGCTGGTGTCTGGGATGCCTATTACGAACCCCGCAATGAAGCTTATCGTAAGGCTGATCCCAAGGGCGCCGATCTCGTCCGCTGGCGCTATCAGCGTTATATGCATGACTACCTGGCCTGCGTGAAATCCGTTGATGACAACGTCGGCCGCGTGCTGAAGTATCTCGAGGCCGAGGGCCTCGCCGAGAACACCATCGTCATCTACTCCGCCGACCAGGGCTTCTACCTCGGCGAGCATGGCTGGTTCGACAAGCGCTGGATCTTCGAGGAATCCGTGCGTACTCCCTTGCTTGTTCGCTGGCCCGGCGTCGCCAAGCCCGGTTCCGTCAGCAAGGCGCTCGTCTCGAACGTCGACTACGCTCAGACCTTCCTAGACATGGCCGGCCTGGCTTCGCCCGCCGAGATGCAGGGACGCAGCCTCAAGCCGATTCTCGCAGGCGAGACCCCCGCCGACTGGCGTAAGGAGTTCTATTACCACTATTACGAGTATCCGCAGCCGCACCATGTCGCGCCGCACTACGGCATCATCACCGACCGCTACAAGCTCGTGCGTTACTACGGCAACGGCGAGACCAAGACCGACCTCTTCGACAACGAGAAGGATCCGCTCGAACTCCGCAGCTACTTCGGTCAGCCTGGCTATGAAGCCGTACAAGCTGACCTCGAGACGCGTCTAGCCAAGCTGCGCACCGACCTCAAGGTGCCCGCCGTCGACGACGAGTATGCGACCGGCGCCAAGAAGATGCCCGCACGCAACGTCGAGAACGTTGGCAAGAATGCCGGCAAGAAGGGCAAGGCGTCACCCAAGGCTCCCGAGGCTAAGTAAGCTTTACTCTCCGACTTTCTTCCCGGCCTTCTTGCCCTTAGCCTTGCCGGCATTATCAGCGGCAGGGTCGTAGGCTGGATTGGTGGTCGGAAGTTGGGCGTCGACGGATTTCAGCCAAGCATCGAGACGGGTGCGCAGGGCCTTGGCGCGATCAGGCTCAGTGACAGCCAAATCCTTGGTCTCACTGACATCGGTCGCGACGTTGTACATTTCATCATGACCGTCTTCGTAAAAGTGAACGAGGCGATAGTCCCCGCTGCGGATGGCACTGTAGGGGGTGGCGCCTCCGGGGTGATAATGCGGGTAGTGCCAGAAAATCGTGTCGCGGTCGGGCTTGGCCCCAGATTTTAACAAGGAGGCCAAACTGTTGCCGTCGATCAAGGATTGGAGGGGTTTGATACCGGTCATCTCCAAGACCGTGGGGTAAATATCGATGGATATCGCCGGCGTCGGCTCGAGGGTACCAGCTTTGGTGACGCCGGGCCAGAACATGACGAGCGGCACGCGAACGCCCCCTTCGTAGGCTGAGCCCTTACCCGCGCGCAGGGGACTATTGTCGGTCGTGCCGATGAGCCCGCCGTTGTCGCTGGTGAAAATGATGATGGTCTGCTCATCGATTTTTAGACGCTTTAAGGCGGCGCGAATCATGCCCATGGCGTCATCGACGCTTGAGACCAAGGCGGCATAGGTCGCGTTCTTCTGCTTTAGATCCGTGGTATCTTTGGCTTTGAATTTAGCGACGACCTCAGGCTTGCCGGCGATCGGTTGGTGAACGGCGTAATGGGGCAGATAGAGGAAGAACGGCTTGTCTTTGTTGGCCTCAATGAATTTGACGGCTTCGTTGGCTTCGCGGTCGGTGAGGTATTCGCCGACTGGGCCGTCCGTGAGCGTGGGGATTTTGTAGGGCGAGAAATAGCTGGGCGGCTGGCCGCGGTGATAGCCACCGATATTGATATCAAACCCATGCTTGTCGGGATAGTAAGCTTCATCGCCCACTTTCAGGCCGGGGGTGAGATGCCACTTACCGATGCTCGCCGTTGCGTAACCGGCAGATTTAAGTTGTTCGGCGAGGGTGATCTCTTCGAACGGGAGGAATTTCTGCCATTCCGGTATCTTCATCTTGGCCTTAGGCCTTTCGTGGCCGGGGATCCAGTCCGTGATATGTAGGCGGGCAGGGTATTTACCGGTCAAGAGCGCGGCACGCGTGGGAGAGCAGACCGTACAGGCAGAATATCCCTGGGTAAAGCGCACCCCGTCTTTGGCCAATTGATCGATATTGGGGCTTTCGTAGAACTTGCTTCCGTAGCAGGACAGGTCGGTGAGGCCCATGTCGTCAATCAGCACAATAATGACATTAGGCGGCCTTTTAGGGGCTGAATCAACGGCCAGGAGGCTGGCCGTGAGGGTCAAGGTCAAGGTCAAGGTCAGCAGCAGTTGGAGCATTTTCATTCAGGAATAAGACCCTAATCCCAAAGCCCTTGGCAACTGATTTTAATGCTTTTAAAAATCGGCATGAAATGGCACTATTCGCGAAATAAATTATGAAAAAGCTTATTGGTGCCCTTTGGATTTTGGCCATCGCTCTCGTGGCGACCTTCTTCCTGTCCTCGGGACCTTCCGAGACTCAGGAATTTAAGTTGGCTTATAAAGATACGGCAGTCGCTCCAGCGACCCCAGTTGTCGTCCTGGCTAAGGTACCAGCAGCCGTCGTTGCGCCTGCAGCCAAGCCGAGTGAAGCCAAGGAGAGCCTTCCTGTCGCGGCAGCTCTCGTTGCGTCAACCCCGTCGTCGGACTCAAAATTAACCACCTCGTCTCAGGTTAACGGTTCGCCGTCAATTTCTCAGCCCACGTCGCAAAAAGACGCCCCAGTTGCTTCGGCTACTTCAGCTAGCACCGATCAAGGTATCGTCACGGCTGCCGATGCGTCCGAAGGTCGAGTCGCCCGCGCCGCTTCCTCCATTCACATGGACGTCGATGCGTTTAAGCATATCGCCACCAACGACCACGACCTTAAGATTGATGGCGTCGACCGTCCCTTCTACGCGTGTTCAGGTCTTATTCCTGCGCAATTATCTATTCCTACCGGACCCGCTTCTTCGACTTTTACCAATCCTCCATTTGCCGTAGATTCAACGACTGCGTTTCAGTTGCACAGCCGTCCAGGCGCCCCCTTTGTCATCTACCTCGATTTTAATGGTCACACGACAACGAAGGCCGGATGGAATGGGGGCGTCTCTTTCACCACCCCGGCTTTTCAGCTGTCCGATACGGCAATCTGGAATGACAAGCGAAACCTTAACGCTATTCTTAATCTTTGGTCTCATGTTTCTGAAGACTACGCAGCTTGGGATGTCGATGTAACTACTGAACAACCGGCGCCTACTGCGCGTGGTCAACGTGCAGTTATTGGGGGAAGCGTAAGCCAGTGGCTGATGGTTTCGGCAGCCGGCGTTGCTCACCTGAATAGCTTTGGTAACGTACTCGATGGAATTACCGATGACCCATGTTTTATTTTTTCCGCTGATGGCTATTCGAGCACCAGTTATGCTTATTTGAACCCGTGTATCTCGCACGAGCTTGGCCACACGCTCAGCCTCAATCACTGGGGTGAAGCAGCCTACACCGTCGGTACCAAGACCACCGCCGCCCAACCTTATTCCAAGGGCCATGCGGTCACAGGACATACGGGAATCAGCACCACTGGCCCTATTATGGGTGGCGGTGCAATCTGTTCGTTAATGCAATGGTCTAAGGGTGATTATCCCTACTCGAAATGCACCGTTCCGACGCAGAACGACATCGCCTTTATTTCCACCTATTTATCACATCTAACGCGTATAGATTCTTTGTCTACCGCCACATCGCTTGGAAACGCCAACGTCATATCATTTGATGGGGCTATCGCAGATTCGACCGATGTTAATCTGATCAAGATCCGCGCTGCCCCAGGCACCTTGAAGGTGGGCGGACTTGTCGCCTATTACCGCCCTGACTTAAAGCTAGGTCTGTCCTTGCTTGATTCCACTGGTACCGTCGTCGCTAAGAATTACACGACCACGACTATGGCCAACTCCTTGACCTACGTCGTCCCGACCCCCGGCTACTACTATATCAAAGTCAACGGTCTTGGCTATGACTCGGCGGCTTCGGCGTCGGCACAGGTATGGACGAACTCGGGTATCACCGGTACGGT
>QYQK01000131.1 GCA_007280935.1 Opitutales bacterium | reverse complement strand
CGTTTGGGCCGTTGACGATCCAGGTGGCCTTGCGCATCGAATTTTCTGGGCCAACGGACCAACCGGCGGGCAGCTTCGCCCACTTGGGGGCGTCGAAGCCAGCCGCTTCGGCCTTCATCGAGGCGGGGGCGACCATCGGGACGGCCACGGCCGGAGAGGGGGCCGGCTGGGCGGCGACTGGCGAGGTCGCGGGGGCTGCGGCCGGTGCAGCTTCGGCTTTCACCTCGTAGCGGGCGACCTGCGGGGCAGGTTTGCAGCCGAAGGCGAGCAGCGAGACAGACAGGAGGAAGAGGGGACGCATGGTGATGGGAGAATTATTTATTGGCGGCTTTTTTACCTTTTTTCTTAGGGGCGACACCGGCGTCGCCTTCGGTCGTGCCGTTCTTGACTCGCTCTTCATATTTCGGATCGCGGGGTTGGATGATGCCTTTTTTGACAAGTTCGTCGGCGTGCAGGTCGGCGAGCGGTCCGCAGCGGGTTAACCAAGCGTCACAAGCCCCACGAAGTTCTTTGAGTTTATCCGCGTTGGCTGGATCGGCGGCGATGTTTTTCACCTCCCAGGGATCTGACTGAGTGTCGTAAAGTTCTTCGGCGGCACGATTTGGATTGAAATAAAGCGCTTGGGTCGGCGTGAGGGTGCCGGCGGCTTGGGCTTTGCGAAGCGCTTGCATCGTTTGACCTACTTCTTGATAGGCCACTTTGCCGGCTTCGTCGACGCCAGGGGCTTGGTTGCGGACGTAGCGATAGCGAGCATCGCGGACTGAGCGCACTTTATCGAAGCTCTCATCCATAAAGTCTCGGAAAGAGTAAGCGTATTTTGGGGGATTGAGCGCGGTCGGCAGGAAACAGTGGCCGTCATATTCTTTCGGAACCGGCAAGCCGGCCAAGGTCAAGGCTGTTGGGGCGAAGTCGATCCAGCTGGCGAAGTCTTCGCGCACCGTTCCCGGGGCGATTTGGGCGGGCCAGCGGACGATGAGCGGGACGCGGGTGCCGGTGTCCTTCGGTGAACGCTTGTAGCGGGGCATGCCGCGACCGTGATCGCCCGTTAGAATCACGATGGTGTTTTTCTCGAGGTCGTGGGCCTTAAGCCAATCGAGCACCCGGCCGAGGGTATAGTCTACGGCCGTGACCAGCTCGTGGTAGTGAGCGACCTCGCGACGGACTTCCGGGGTATCAGGGTAGAAGGGTGGCAATTCAATCTTAGCTGGATCGCGGCGATCGGTGGGCTTAAGGGCAGTGGTATTCTGGGCGTGTCCATTGTCTGAGGCGCGAATCTGGCTTTCGTGGCTAACGGTGTCGTTGATGTAGGCGAAGAAGGGTTCCTTCGGTTTGTCCGACAGTTTACCGAGGGGCTGCTTCGAGTAATTGACCCAGAGCTTCTTGTCATCGGCCAACTCTTTTTCGGAGACGCCTTGGAAGTCGGTCTTGCCGGGCCACATGACAAAGTAGCCGGCCTCACGAAGTTTTTCGGTGAAGGGGTGCGGCGGGTTAATCACCTTGGAGCGCATGTTCTGGGCCCCCCAGGTCAAAGGATAGATACCGGTGACCATTCCGCTTCGTGAAGGCGCGCAGACGCCGGTGTGCGTAAAGGCACGGGTGAAAAGGGCCCCTTCTTTGGCCAGGCGATCCATGTTCGGGGTGATGGCGTCTTTGCAGCCATAGGCGCCGGTATCCGGCCCCATGTCTTCACCGATGACCAAGACAATGTTCGGTCGGGAGTCTGCAGCGTGGACTGACGAAACGGAGATGCTCAGGGTAGCAAGTGTGAGCAGGAAGAAAGTGCGCATGAGCATAAGACAGTTTGGGTCTGGAATAGTTGCCTTAACTATTACCATAGCAAAGCGAAAGGACGCCCGAGGGCGTTCTTTTATCATCAATATTTACCGACTAGCAGACGGTATTATAATCAAAATTAGTCGGTGAAACGGAAAAGGGCCACGTCCCCGTCTTTAAAGAGGTAGGATTTGCCTTCCAGGCGGTAGCGTCCTGCCTCGCGGGCGGCGGCGACCGAGCCATTCTTTACCAAGTCCTCATAGGAGACGATTTCCGCTTTAACGAAGCCTTTTTCAAAGTCGGTATGGATAACGGCCGCACATTGCGGTGCAGCCATGCCATGACGGAAAGTCCACGCGCGGACTTCCTTCTCGCCGGCGGTGAAATAGGTCGCAAGCCCGAGCAATTTATAGGCGCCGCGAATCAGGTCGGAAACACCCGAGTCGGTCACGCCTAAGGACTGCAGGAACTCCGTGGCTTCGGCGGGCGAAAGATCGCAGAGTTCGGCTTCGACCTGGGCGCAGATGACGACGGATTCGCAACCATGTTGTTGGGCGATATGCGCCCGGACATTGGCGACGTGGGGATTCTTTGTGGAATCCGCCAGATCGGCCTCGGCCACATTGCACGCATATAAAACTTTTTTGAATGAAAGAAGATTATAGGAACGGAGGCGGGTGCGTTCATCATCGCTCACTTCGAGGGAGGACGCCGGTAGATTTTCGTTCAGATGCTTAACGAGGCGGGCGAGCAACTCGACGTTGGCGATCGCCTCCTTATCTTGGCTGCGGACTTTCTTCTGGTTGCGATCGAGCTGTTGTTCAGCCGATTGGATGTCGGCAAGGATGAGTTCGGTCTCGATGACGCCGATGTCCCGCACCGGATCGACTTTGCCCATGCTGTGCACGATGTCATCGTTGTCGAAGCACCGGACAACGTGAATAATAGCATCGCATTCGCGGATATTGGAAAGGAAGTCATTACCCTTACCTTCTCCCTTGGAGGCGCCCGCTACCAGGCCGGCGATATCAACAATATCAATCGTGGCCGGGATGACGACCTTGGTCCCAGCGATTTTTTGCAGGTCGACCATGCGGGCGTCGGGCACCAACACCACGCCGACATTCGGTTCAATGGTACAGAAAGGGTAGTTCGCCGCCTCCGCCTTGCGGGAGCGCGTGAGGGCGTTAAAGAGAGTGGACTTACCCACGTTAGGGAGTCCGACGATGCCTGCCTGAGTCTTTGCCATGGAAAGTGCAACGTGGGCCTCCGACCTCCCGAGGTCAAGAGCCGGGACCTGCCTGGGGGAGGCTTTCGGCGGCTTTTCTTAGCTCCGAGGTCGGTAATACGGCTTCATCTTTCGTTCCGGGCTGACCGCGTAATAGTTTCACGACCGCAACGTGGCCTTGGAGTTCTTCGACTTTGAGCAAGGCCGTTGGTGCAAGGGTTTGGTTACGACTGACCAGAATATCCCCAGGACGGAGTCCGGCATTGGGCATCAGACTGATCGCAAGCAAGCCATCGGTCGGTTGGCTAGGCAGCATGAAACCGACTCTCGGGCTCCTAGGCGAACCTGCGGGTTTGATGAAGGGGTGAAGCTCTGGCTGCTCACGGTCGGTAGTCGGCGTCCCAGGGGTGGCACAGCCTACCAACAGCAAAGCGATCGCCAGGGCCGCAAGACGGTTCACTGCCGCGAGGAGCTACCGGGTTCGTCGACTGGCTTACCGATAAAGGCTGCCAGATTGCCGCCGGGTATCGCGCCGCCAGTGAGAAGGCCCGGAGTCTGGTCGGGCTTGTCATCTTCGGCGACGAATTGGTCAAAGCCAGGCCCCGACGTGTCGAGCTCGCCTTCGAACATACCTTGAAGTTGGCGCATCCGGGTCGGGTGGCGCATCTTGCGCAGCGCTTTGGCTTCGATCTGACGAATGCGTTCGCGGGTGACTTTAAAGTGGCGACCGACTTCTTCCAGCGTGCGTTGGACACCGTCGAGCAGTCCGAAGCGCAAAATAAGCACTTCCTTTTCGCGTTCGGCTAAGGAGCGAAGGACGAAATCGATCTTCTCACGCAGTAAGCGGGTCGAGGCCGTATCGCTTGGGTTCTCGGCTGACTTATCTTCGATGAAGTCGCCCAGCGAAGTGTCTTCGCCGTCGCCGACGGGAGATTGGAGCGAGATAGGCTGTTGGGCCATCTTCATGATCTGTTGGACGCGATCGATGGCCATGTTCATCTCGTTGGCGACTTCTTCTGCGGTGGGCTCGTGGCCGAGCTCCTGGGTGAGCTGTTTCTGAACTTGCATGACTTTATTCAGGGTCTCGATCATGTGGACCGGGATGCGGATCGTCCGGGCTTGGTCGGCGATGGAGCGCGTAATCGCCTGACGGATCCACCAGGTGGCGTAGGTCGAGAACTTATAACCGCGACGGTATTCGAATTTCTCGACGGCCTTCACCAGGCCCATGTTGCCTTCTTGGATCAAGTCCGTGAAAAGCAGACCGCGGTTCTGGTATTTTTTGGCGATGGAAATCACCAGACGGAGATTGTGTTCGACCATTTCGGTCTTCGCCCGTTGCGCTTCGTCAAGGTGCTTGCGCACATTGCGCGACATCTGGATTAACTCAGTGGGCGAGAGGCGCCAGCGAAGTTCGATCTCGCGGGAGCGAGAGGCCGAGATCTCAGGTTTACGGGCGAGCTTGGCCCGGACCGGGCCGCGGGCCACGATGGTCGGCTCGATAAGGTTGCGGGAATCATCGATGTCTCCTTTGATGTCTGGGAGTTCGAGCCACTCTTCAAAAAGCTTCATCTTGAAGCAGAACTTACGCAGGATAACCTGACAGCCTTCTTTGCCGGCGATTTCGAGTTTACGATAGGCCTCGCGCAGTTTCGGGCGCTTGGCTTCGTCGGTTTCGTTCAGGTATTTCTGCCAGCCCTTGTCGAGGCGATCGCGGAGCTTAGAGCATTCCTCGGTCGCCTTGGGGAGCATCTTATAATACGCGTCGCGGGACTCGACCTTCTTATCGATGACGACTTTGTCGAAACGTTCTTCTTTGCGCAGGACCTTGAGCGCCAGGTCAAGCTGGTAGGGTAGCGTCAGCCAGATGGAAAAAAGGAAATCTTGGGCACGTAATTCAGCGTCTTCGATGCGCTTTGAGATTTCGACTTCTTGCTCGCGGGTGAGCAGGGGCTTGTGACCCATTTGCTTGAGGTAGACGTTAAACGGGTCGTACGGCGCATCCGCGGGGACGGTCCGGGCGGCTTCTTCTTCGGAGTCTTCGACTTTTTTGCGGTAAGTTTCGACTTCGTCTTCGTCGAGCAACTTGATGTCGAGGTTGTCGAGAATGTTCATGATATTCTCGATCAATTCAGGGTCCGTGGCACTGTCTGGAATGATTTCGTTGATGTTCTGAACGGTCACGTAGCCGTTTTTCTTGGAGAGTACGACCAGTTGCTGGACCTTTTCGTTGATGTCGCGGCTGACGCTCGGGTTATTCGTGGGCTTGATGGTAGGAGCGGCTTTGAGTACGGGCTTAACGGGCGCGACGTTGACGGCGGGGATGGGCTTGGCGATAGGGATGACCTTATTCGTCGATGCCTTGACGGGGATGGGTTTGGCGGCGGGTTGCTTGCCTGCTAAGACCGCCTTGGTAACTACGGCCGCCTTGGCCGCGGGGATTACCTTGGTCGCGGGGACCGCCTTAACCACAACGGGGGTCTTGGCTGGTGCTTTAGCTACGGCCTTAACGATGGCAGCCTTGGCGGGCGCCTGCTTCGCCGCAGTCGCTTTGGCGGCGGGCGCTTTAGCAGCGAGCTTGGCCGGTGCCTTGTGGGCGACGGCTTTGGCTGCAGCTGCTTTCGCAGGCTTGGCAGCGGTTTTTTTAGAAGATTTCTCGGACATGTTCGTTGGGTTTAGAGGGGTGGGCGGAGGGAAGGGGATTGCAGGTAAGATTTGCGCAGTGCGATTTTTTCGGCCTGTAAAAGATTAAGGTTGGCAACATCACCAGGGGAGGTGGCGGCGATGCGGGCGTCTAAGCTGCGGACAATCGTTTGAAGATTGCGGGCGTGAAAGGCCTTGAGGATAAGGTTGATGCGCGGGTAAAGTTCTTTGTCTTCATCTTTGCCGGCGAAGGTTTGGGCAGAAAGCCGTGCCGCCTCGGTTCGCAAATCGTCATCCAAAGCGTTGATTGCTTCGCGGATGCCGGTGAAATGCCCGTGGGCAGCCTCATTAAGCAGGGCCATGAGCAAGACCCCCCCGCGACCTGCTTGATCGATCCATTCGAGTGGGAGGGACTGAGCCACTGGAACAAAGAAGGAATCATGCCTAAGAAGGAAGAGTATCAGATCCTCCTCGGTAGTTGTCAAGCCCCCCCCCTTGACAACTAAGGGCTCGGTCGGGGTTTCAATCCGGGTCAGTTGTGCCGCCGGGCGGTTCGCCGCTGAGTTAGCCCGATGCCTTTCGTAGGCCATATGCATTTCGCGGATGCCGATGCCGGCATGGCGCGCGGCTTCATTGAGCGCTTCGCGGACGATTTCTTCCGCCCCAGCTTGTTCGACGATCGGGAAAATAGCTTCGAGCAGAGTCAGTCGGCGGGCGAGGGGGAGGCTGACCGAGCCTTCGGGTACGAGTGATTGGACGCAGAACTGCATCGCGCTTCGGGCGCCGGTGGTCAGTTCTTTCCACTTCGTCGCATCGTTGGTCGAAAAATATTCATCCGGATCCTTGCCGCCGGGCAGTGAAAGAAAGCGGATGTCCAAGCCTTCCTTTAAACCAATGGGTAAGAGCCTTAAGGCGGCTTTTTGCCCGGCACTATCAGAATCCAAAAAAACAATGAGTTGGGGCGAGAAGCGGCGTAACTGTTGGAGGTGCTCTTCGGTCACGGCGGTACCCTGGGCAGCAATCGCACCGGGTATGCCCGCCGTGTGGCAGCGGATGGCGTCTAATTGGCCTTCGACCAGCACGAAAGGTTCGCCGTCTTTCCGGGTGGCGCGGGCACGATCGATGTTAAAGACCGTCCTGGATTTCTTGAAAAGTTCCGTTTCCGGCGAGTTGACATACTTGGCTTCCCGCGACGGGTCATCCTGAGGCGTGATATCAAGGGTGCGGGCGGTAAAAGCAATGACCCGGCCCTGAATATCGCGGATGGGGATGATCAATCGACCGCGGAAACGGCAACGCCAACGTAAGGGGTCAGGCATGCGATCGGTACCGAAGAATAATCCCGTTTGAGCCAGCGCCTCTTTTGTGTATCCCTTTTTGATCAGGCCCGGGATGAGTTTGGAATCATCGACCGGGGCGAACCCGATACCAAAATCTTCAGCGATTTGGAGGTCGAACTTTCGTTTCGACGTCCAGTAATCGCGAATCCATTCCCCGTGGAGAGGGTCTTCCAGGAAACAACGATGCCAATAATCTGCGACCAGTTCGTGGATTTCCAGCAGTTGGCCACGGAAGGAACGTTCGGTTTTACCGTCGGCGTTATTTTCGTAATCTAGCTTGAAGCCAAAGCGGGTAGCGACGCGCTCGACGGATTCCGGAAAGTCCAATCCTTCACGTGCCATCACGAGCTTGAAGGAGTCGCCGCCTTGTTGTGTGCTGAAACAGTACCAGAGTCCGGTTTCAGGGTTAACTTTAAAGGACGGACTTTTTTCGGACTTGAAGGGGCTGAGGCCCCACCAGTCCCGGCCCCGCTGTTTCATCTGCGTATAATCGCCGGCAAGGGCGACGATGTCCGCCCGTTGGCGAAGTTCATCGATCGATCTGCGGG
>QYQK01000064.1 GCA_007280935.1 Opitutales bacterium | reverse complement strand
CCCGAGCGCCTTTCCCGCATTCGCGGGGCGATCGAACACATCGAGAAGATGCCGCCGGGAGCTCGGAAGGAATTTGCCGATAAATTGGCAAAATTTGAAACCGCGACTCCGGAAGAACGACGCAAGTTGACCAAGGAGCTCCGCGATCGTGGAGGCTTCAGTGGTCGAGTGCTGGAACACTATATTAAATCTCTCCCACCCGAAAAGGTAAAGGAAGAGCGGGCGCGTATCAACGGGCTCACCCCCGAACAACGTCAGGAATTTATCCGCCTGCAAGCCGAACGTTTTTCTGTCGAGTTGGCCAAGGAGGGGGAAAAGAAATCCGGCGGCGAGAAGAAGGCGGTAAAGCGTCCAAAGGGCGAAGAACCTCTTCCCGCAGGGGCGGCGGTGACGCCTCCGCAGGTTATTCAATAACGATCAAGTGGTGCCCCGGTGGCCGTGCTTCCAGCGGTCGTGTACCCAGAGCCATTCCACGCAGGCTTCATCGCTGGAGCGTAATCGGTTAGCCAGCCAGTTATTCGATTCTAAGGTCAGTCCAGCCGAGTCTTTCGCGTGAAGCGCCGTGGAGTGTAGCCGGCACTGCCAGAAGCTTATACGCTCCGCCCAGAAAATCCGGCTTTCCGCGCCGAAGCGCTGGGCGATGATGCCTGGGAGATCCGTGGCGAGGCAAGGGCTTCCCATGAAATCGACGGAAATCCCTTGGGGGGTGTTCTGATCAAATAGAATGCACGTGACCTGTTTCTCGCGTACGGCCTTCATGGCTTGACCAAAACCCTCTCGACGCGAAACCAACTGCATCCCGAAGCGCTCGCGCGCATCTTTGATCCAAGTGTTGGCGCCCGGTTGGTTGAGTGGACGAAAAAGCACGACCCACTGTTTCGCCGCAAGTTTAGGGTGAAGGAACGGGGCGACCGTCATCATCTCCATGAGCGTGAAATGCGGAACGAAGAGGACGATGCCTTCCGTAGTTTCGGTCAGGCTGGTCGGCCCCTGTGAGATGCTTCCATCAAGCGTGATACGGCGGCGGATTTCTTCGGGCGAAAAGAGGGGGGAGGCGATGGAGAAAAGGCCCATCTCCGCCGCTCGCCGACAGGAGGTTTGGCCGATACGTTTCACCCAGGCGGCATCACGATCAGGAAAAGCTATCCGAAGATTACGGGTGAGGATTTTTCGGCGTAAGATCCATAGCACGCAACCCCAGCCGCCGGCATTGATCCGGGCAAAGCCTTCGGGCAGGCGAGTCAGGAGCCAGGCATAGATTGCGATGAAGGGTCGCATGCGGGATTTTTAGCTCCGACCTTCTTGACGGAGGATATCGCCGATTTCTGTCACTAAGATATTGCGTCGGCCTAATTCATCTCGGGCGAAATATTTGTCCGGCTGGCGGACTAGGTCAAACGGTTCGTCGGGTAGATTATCTTCGTCGAACTCCATCTCATCGACGGCATCGATATCATCGAAGATATGCGAAAGACGCAGGGGTTCGCCGTGGATCGCCTGGGCCGGATTCGCGATGCTGCCGTCTTTGAGCAGATTAAAAAAGAGGCAGGGATAGAATGCTTTTTCATACGGAGCCAAGAAACGCGTGACCCATTGGCCAGGCACTTCCCATCGCCGATTGATGACGACAGTGTCCGAAAAGTGGATGCACGGCTCGTACCATTTCTCCACCGCTTCATGCCGTTGAGTCAGCGGGCAGTCGACGACCGTGACGATACGTTGCACGCGCCACACCGCATCGGGTAGCGTGGGCTTGAGCGCCCGATGCAGGGCTTCCATCTGGTCGATGACGGACAGGCCGCCATGAAGAACGAGGATGGCCGCCTCTTCTGTGCCTGGCGCCGGCACGGTGGCTTGCCCGTTAGTAAAACTCCACTGGTCAGGCACTTCGCCCCCTTCGCGGGTTTCGCGTATAATCCGGATGACCTTGCCCTCCGGCCAGGCATTTTCGGAGAGTTCACGGACGGCGTCCGCCCGGCCAGAGCCCCTGGGACCGATGACAAGGACGAGAGGTGTCATGCCTTGCGCCCACAACGCCCGAAGGGAGCATTTTGACCGCGATCGCGGATCCAGTGGTCGACGGCGACGAGTGCTGCCATCGCTTCGACAATCGGAACGGCACGCGGCAGAACGCAGGGGTCATGGCGGCCCTTAGCGCTCAGCTCCGTGGCTCGCCCGTCTGGCCCCACGGTGCGTTGCGGTTTGAGGACGGTGGCCGTAGGTTTGAAAGCGATGCGGAAGACGACGTCTTCGCCGTTCGTGATACCGCCTTGGGTGCCGCCGGAACGATTTGTCGCCGTCCGAATTTTTCCGCCCTTGCGGATGAATTCATCATTATGCGCGCTGCCGCGTAAAAGTGTGCCATTAAAGCCGCTCCCGATTTCAAAGCCTTTCGTCGCCGGAAGGGACAGCATGGCCTTACCGAGGTCGGCTTCAAAGCGGTCAAAGACAGGCGAACCCAGCCCAGTGGGAAGATTTTCAATCACGCAACAGATGACGCCGCCGACGGAATCGCCTTCCGCGCGCGCGGCGCGAATCAGCGCATCGATTTTGGCCGCAGTAGCCGGGTGCGGGCAGCGCGTCGGACTGGCTTCGACTTGTTTGAGCGAAGGGGTCTTGGCGGGTGTCGGCATCTTGATTTCGGCGACGCTCTCAACCCAGGCCGTGATTTTAGCGCCGCAGGCGTGCTTTAGGACGGTCTTTGCCACGGCCCCGGCAGCGACGCGTGCCGCGGTTTCGCGGGCAGACGAGCGGCCACCGCCTTCGATCGCGCGGATACCATATTTAGCATCGTAAGTATAGTCAGCATGCGACGGCCGGTAAGCGGTTTTCATTTCAGCATAGGCCTGAGGGCGTTGGTCGCCATTGCGAATGACGATCGCGATGGGCGAGCCGAGCGTGAAGCCATCGTGCGAGATGCCGGAAAGGATTTCGGGAAGATCTTCTTCTTTGCGCTGGGTGGTCAGGGCACTTTGGCCTGGGCGACGGCGCGCCAGTTCGCTCTTCAAAAAATTAATATCAAAGGGCACTCGCGGAGGGCAGCCGTCGATGACGACACCCATGGCGGGTCCATGACTTTCACCGAAAGTCGCGATGCGGAAGTTTTGGCCGTGAATGTTGCCCATGGAAAGTTTGGTAAAAAGAAACGCCGCCGAGCCTGAGGGCCGGGCGGCGTCCGTTTGGCGGCTCCGCCCCGACGCTTAGCGGCGAAGGTTAGAAGTAATCTTGGAGACCAGCTGTTGGCTCTGGGGCAGATTGCCGAAGAAGCCGTATTTTACGGTACACTGGGTGAAGGCTACCTTGGTGATAGGGTCTTCAACCTTGGCTACGTCAATTTTGATTTCAAGGTCACCCACGGTGCGGGCAAAGACCGTTACAGCCAGGAGCTCGTTATTCGGGCCCCGTTCGTCGCTTTCGCCAGTGCGAAGGGTACCGCCAGATTGATCGAGGGAGCGCTTAACCGCATTAAAAACCGCTTCGGTGTCGGTATTGTAACGAGTCACCAGTGCCCCGGTGATATTGGAGAACGAGGCCTCGCGGGTGTCAGCGTTATCGACGCCAACAAGGGTGTTACATCCCGTGGTAAGCAGGGTGGAGGCGAGGAGGGCGAGGGCGAGGGCGTTCTTCATGGTCAAGAGTCGTGGTTGAGTGATAACAGACAAAGCATAGCCGGAGCTTTATGGCAAACGATTTCGCCCTGCCCAGAAAGCCGTAAACCAGGCAATTTGTAATGAGATTATCATTACAAAGTCGAGGTTAAGGCTGGTAAAAATGTCGAACCACCGGGCTGGATCTGGCCGCCCCGCGCGGCAGGTTTTGGTTTAAAAACAGCATTTATTCATAAGATATTATGGTACAGTTAGTTACAAATTATAAGACTGATACTAATCATAAAGCCGATCGGGCGCGGCTGTGAATAATAAATTGGGGCTAATTGGGGCTAAAATCTTGACCAGTGGAGGTGAGTGGGGAAAAGTGGGTGAACAGGGGGCTTAAACCCACGAAATGTCTATTGGCGCAAACATCGGACTCTTTACCGGCATCCATAATGGAAAATTGGATGAGAAGAATCGCGTCACCATTCCAGCGGCCTGGCGCTTCGAGGGAGCGGGTGAAACCAGTTTTTTGGCGATGTTTCACCCCGCCCTCGGAACGATTGTCGTTTTTCCCCCCTCGATGGTGCAACGGATTCGCGATGCCTCCTCGCAGGTGACCGTGAGCGATCCGGATAAGATGAACGCGCTGCGTTTGCTCGGCGAAAACAGTATCCAGGTTTCTTGCGACAAAGCCGGCCGAATCACGCTGAACGATCACGTCGTGAACCAAGCGGCGCTCGATCGCGATATCGTGTTCAGCGGCAGCTTTACCACCTTCCAGATTTCCGCGCCGACGCCGCCGAAAACCGATCGAGATTCCGAAAGCACACGTACCATCCTGCGCGCCTTACGTGAACTGGGTATCTAACTGTATCCAGAAGTTACTTACACTACTCACACCTTATTCACAACCGCCGCCCATGACCAGCCACGTTCCAGTCCTGCTCGAGGAGTGCTTGGTACTTCTTGCGCCCCAGGACGGAAGTACGCTCTTGGATTGTACGTTCGGCGGCGGCGGGCACACGGAAGCAATCTTGGCGCGGACGCTCGGCACCATTGTCGACGCCATGGATCGCGATCCGGCGGCCGCAGAACGCGCGGCGGAAACCGCGGCGCGTTATCCGGGACGACTCCGTTTTCATTCCGAAGATTTTCGCCACCTTGACCGCGTTCCGGGACGATTCGATGGTGTCTTGATGGACATTGGGGTGTCTTCATACCAGTTGGATATTCCGGAACGCGGTTTCTCATTTCGAAACGACGGCCCCAATGACATGCGCATGGATCCGCGCCGGGGCCGCAGTGCGGAAGAATTCCTTGAGCAGGGCGAACGCGGCGAAGTCGAACGTGCCGTGCGCGATTACGGCGAAGAGCCCCGTTGGTTTCGGGTCGTGAATGCGATCTTTGCCGCCCGGGGTACCGGAAGTCTGGCCCGCACGGCGGCTTTCGCGGCGCTTGTCGCCGAGGCCGCCCCGCCTAAGCCTGGCCCCCGTGGCCCGCACCCGGCGACGAAAACTTTTCAAGGCATCCGCATCGCGGTGAACGATGAATTAGGCGCGCTCACCGACGCCTTGCCTTTGGCCTTCGAAAAATTAAATGCCGGCGGAGTTCTTGCGATCATTTCATTCCATTCGTTGGAAGATCGCATCGTCAAACGTTACCTCAACGGCGTGGCGGGTCGTCCCGTTGACCGGAACGACTCCCGGATGCAGGATGATCGCGTCAAGCTGGCCGATCTGCTGACGCGTAAGGCGACCCAACCGTCCGAGGCAGAGCAAGTACGTAACCCCCGCAGCCGCTCCGCGCGGCTCCGCGCCATCCGGCGCCTCGCCCTATGAGTCTCCGTAGTCTGATGACCTGGGTTTTCCTTTGCGGCGCACTGGGCGCGGCTGCGCTTGGGACGATTTCCATCATGAAGTTACGGATGGAAGCCGACGTCATCGGTTCGCGCATCGTGCGGCTGGAGCGTTCGATTGCTGATACCAAGAAAGACCTAGATACTTTGAAGCGGCAACGTGATCAATCGCTCGACACTTTACAGTTACAATCGCGGATCGGTGATGCCCTCAAGCCTCCCACCCCCGAGCAGGTGGTTTGGATTTCCCGGGCCACCTTGGTTCCCGTCTCAGTGGCGCCGCTTTCTTCGATCATTAGTCCTCGTCTGACCCCCCGCGAAATTGCCTTCCGCCCATTGACTGGCCAGGGGGGCGGCACTGCGCGATGAGCCTACCCCATGCCAGACGAATGCGCTACCGTTCGCTGGCTTGGGGGGTGTCCGTCTGTTTTGTCGCCGTTCTTTGCCGGCTGGTCTGGCTGCATTGGATTGATGCTCCCCGTTTACGCGCCGAGGCGCTTCAAGCTCGTCGGGTCTTGCAGTCCAAATCTTGTCGCCGCGGCGAGATCCGTGACGCCCAAGATAATCTTTTAGCTATTTCGGAAAATGTCTGGGATATCGGGGTCGATCCTGACGTCTTGCAAAAAGGCGACCGGGGACGGATTTCAGAAATTGCGCTCATCTTAGGTATCCCTGCGACGAAGGTCATCGAAGCTTTCAATAACTCGGTCCGCCTTGATGCTGAAGGTGACGAACATAAGATTCGTTGGACAATCTTAGCTCGTGAATGTGGCGAAGATATCGTGAAGCGGATTAAGGCGCTGGGTGTCAAGGCGCTGCGGGCGGAATTAAAATACCGCCGGAGTTATCCCAAAGGCCAGCTGGCTTCGCACGTCATCGGCTATGTCAATAAAGAGGGTGAACCCGCGGCGGGGATCGAACGCGTCATGAACAGTTTGTTAGTCGGTCAAAATGGCTGGATCGAATCCGAACGCGATGGCCGCCACCGCGAAATTGCCAGTATCCGTTTACGCGAAGTCGCCCCGGTCGACGGAAGTACGGTGGTGCTGACGCTCAATAGCCTTGTCCAGAAAACCTGCGAAGACGCATTGGCCGCCGCCGCTGCCCGTTATAATCCTAAAAGCGGCATCATCATCGTGAGCGAACCGCGGACAGGCCGGATCTTAGGTTTGGCCAATTGGCCGACCTATGACCTTAACCGTTTTTGGGATCCCAAGTCCGCCCCGATGGACAGTCAGCGTAACCGCGCCGTCTCCGATGTCTACGAGCCAGGTTCGGTGTTTAAGATTGTTTCGATTTCGGGAGCCCTGGAGGAACATCTGATCACGCCGAATTCAGTTTATGACTGCGGCGCGACCTCCGTGCCTTACCGCGGTCGCATGGTTTCCTTGCCGGCGGATTCGCACCCTCTCGGGGTCGTCGATATTCGCCATATCGTCCGCGAATCTTCCAATCGCGGGACCGTCCAGGTCGGGATGCAGTATGCCGAGCGCTTAGGAGAAGAAAAATTCTTCGCCTTAGTAAAATCTTTTGGGTTTGGTTCAAACTCGGGTCTAATCACGGGCGCCGAAGTCCCGGGCCTGTTAATCTCGCCGAAGAATTGGGATGGCATGACCATCTCCCGGATGCCGATGGGGCACTCGATTAGCGTGACGGCCATGCAAATGCACTATGCCATGTCGGTCATCGCCGCGGACGGTCTACTCATGCAGCCGCAACTCGTCTTACGCGTCGAAGACCCGAAGACTAAATCACCCATCTTAAGTTATATGCCCAGAAGCCGGGGCCGGCGATTTCGGAATCGACCGCGCACGAAGTTGCCACGTTGTTGCGAGCCGTTTGTGGTAAGGGCGGAACGGCTCCGGTTGCGGATATCCCCGGTTATGAAGTCGCTGGCAAAACCGGCACCACGCAGAAAATTATCAACGGTAAGTATTCGACGACCCATCACGTTGCTTCTTTTTCCGGTTTCTTTCCGGTGGGCGACCCTCGCTTGGCGATCACGGTGATCATCGACGAACCCCAAGGGGAGGGCGTGGCTTATGGCGGTAAAGTTTCCGCTCCGATTTTTCGCGAAGTCGCCGAGAAATGTATTCGATGGCTCGATCTCCCTCCCATGACAGCAGTGCCCCGCGGCCCCTTGGCCCGCACTGAGCAATGACACCCGCGCCCCTCCTCATGTCTACTGCGATGGAGCGCCCTACGTTCAATTCCTTGTTGCAAGGACTGCCAGTTCTTTCGCGCACGGGAGACGGCTCGGTCCGGATTACCTGCATCGTCACCGACAGCCGCCGGATTATACCGGGGGCTTTGTTTTTCGCGCTGCCTGGACTGCGCACCGACGGCCATGCTTTTATGGACGATGCGATTGCCCGGGGCGCCGCCGCCATCATTTCCGCTCAGAGCGTGAATGGGCTTCCGGCGGTGGCGGCGGCGCAAGTCGCCGAACCTCGGAAAGTTTTGGCCGAAGTCGCCCGCCGATTTTTCGGCCACCCAGAACAGGCGTTGGCATTAGCGGGCGTGACCGGGACGAATGGCAAGACGACCGTCGCTTTTTTACTTCGGCATTTCCTGCAGGCAGAGGCTTCAGTTTGGGGTTTGATCGGCACGGTCCGTTATCACCTCGGTCGACGTTCCATCCCTTCTTATAAGACGACCCCCGAGTCGGCAGACCTTGCCGCGTTCTTCCGCCAGATGGTCGATGCCGGTTGCGTCGGAGCTTGTCTGGAAGTGAGTTCTCACGCCTTACACCAAGAGCGTGTTCACGGTTTCCAATTTAAAGTCGCCGCCTTTACCAATCTGACGCGCGATCACGTGGATTACCATGGTGATCTGGGTTCATACCTTGATGCCAAGACGGCGTTGTTCGATGGCAGAAACGGCGCGGTGCCGGCGGTCAGCGTCATTAATATCGACGACCCCAGCGGTCGCGTGCTTGCCGAAGCCTGTCGCCGCCGCGGTACGGTGATTACTTTCGGCTTGGCCGATGATGCCGATTTGCGAGCGACGGAATTAACCTTGTTACCCAGCGGCGCCATTTTTTCGGTGGCTTGGCGGCAACAGACGGCCCGGTTTACTTCGACGCTGCCGGGTGGCTATAATGTTTCGAACGTGCTTTGCGCCTTGGCCATGGCGGCCGCGCTCGGTCGCGATCCCTTGAGCCTGAGCGCAAGCCTGACTTCTTTTCCTGGAGTTTCCGGCCGGATGGAACGGGTTGATGCCGGCCAGGTCTTCCCCGTCTTTGTTGATTACGCCCATACGGATGATGCCTTGGGTAATGCCTTGCGTATGTTGCGCGCGATCACGCCGGGCCGTGTTCTTTGCGTCTATGGTTGCGGTGGTAATCGTGATCGCGGCAAACGCCCAACGATGACGAAGGTCGTCCGCGACCACGCCCATCTGGCTTGGGCGACGGCGGACAATCCCCGCAGGGAGAAAATCGAAGCCATCTTTGCGGACATGCGCGAAGGTTTGGGCGCATTGCCTTCGATCGAGTTCGTGGCTGATCGCCGCGAGGCGATTGGGCGGGCTTTAGCGGCCGCCCGGGCTGGAGATTGCGTCGTGATTGCCGGTAAAGGTCATGAGACGACCCAAGAATTTACGGATACCGTGGTACCGTTTGATGATCGCCAGGTCGTACGCGAAATTCTCGAACTACGTAAAGGAGGCGCCAGCGCATGACGACTTTCTCCGCCATCAATCTGGCGACCTGGGCGCAAGGGCGCTGGACGGCTTTGCCTCCGGCGAGCCTCTCGGGCTTTGGGACCGATACCCGGACGTTACGTCGGGGCGACGTGTTTGTGGCCGTGCGGACCGACCGTCGGGACGGTCATGACTTCTTATCCGATGCCCGAGACAAAGGCGCTTCCTGTGCATTGGTTTCTCGGCCGGTCGCGGATGCTTTGCCGCAGCTCGTGGTCGATGACGTGCTGGCGGGCCTGCGCCGCATCGCCCATGCTTGGCGTCAGTGTTTCCAAGGCCAAGTCATCGGCGTGACCGGTAGCGTGGGCAAGACTTCCACGAAGGAGCTCCTGGCGGCCTTACTTGGCGCCGATGCCTTCGTGACGGAGGCCAATCTTAATAATCTTATCGGCGTGCCGTTGATGTTGCTCCGAGTGGAGCCTGGTCGGCATCGCTTTGCGGTCATCGAGGCGGGTATGAGCGTACCAGGCGAATTGGCGATCTCCGCTCAGGTCATCCGTCCGGATCTCGTTATTGTCACCGCGGTGACACCGGTGCACCTTGCAGGACTCGGCACGATGGCTGTCGTGGCGCGCGAAAAAGCAGCCTTGGTTGCGGCCTTACCTCCCGCCGGTCGGGCAATCTTGCCAGTCGCGCTGTTGGGTTGGGCAGAATTTGCTGCGCAGGCTCATAGATGCACCGCTGTTCAGTTTGAAGATGAGCCGGCGCCCGCGGTGACTCCGGCTCGTTTAATTCAGGCCACCCTCGGAGAAGATGAAAGAGGGCATCGGACTCTGGCTCTCGACGGGAAGACCTTCCGCTTGGGCGCGCTTTCGGACGGGTTAGTTCGGAACGCCGCGTTGGCGGTGGTCGCCGCCCGTGATTTAGGGCTATTGGATGATCAGATTGCTCCAGCCCTGGCCGCATGGACTCCGCCCGCTGGCCGCGGAAGCGTCCATGTGCTCGGAAGACAGACCTTCTATTTAGATTGTTATAATTCCAGTCCGGCTTCCCTGAGCGATGCTGCCGCTTGCTTCGATCGATTGAGTTCCAAACAAAACGAGCCGAGGCTTTTCATTTTAGGGGGGATGGCTGAATTAGGAAATCACGCTGTTCAATTCCATCGCGAAAACGGCGCAAAGCTACCTTTGCGGGCCGGAGATAAGGTCGTAGCCTTCGGCGGTGAGGCGCCGGCTTACCTGCAAGGCGTCAGCCGGTCCGACGTCACTCTTCTCGCCGTCGAAACCATCGACGAGGTCGCGCAGGTTTTAAATACTCATACGGGCTATGTGTTCGTGAAAGGTAGCCGTTCACATGCTTTGGAGCGCTGCCTCCCCCTTTCCCTGCGCTCCGCGCTTTCCTTCCACTAAGATGCTTTATCGTCTCAGCGAACTCGAAAAATTCTGGGGGCCTTTCCGTCTTTTTGAGTATATTTCCGTGCGGGCGATTATGGCGGGCCTGACGGCCTTGGCTTTGGGTATGTTCTTCTCGGGGATGATGATTCGACTCCTGAGTCGACTGCGTCAGCCCGAACGCTCAGCGAAACTGATGGGTGAACTCGCCAAAGAAAGTGGTAAAGTCCCGACCATGGGTGGGTTACTAATCGGCGTGGCGATGATTCCATCCGTCTTGCTTTGGGCCAAGCTCAACGTCCTCGTGTTGGCTACGTTATGGAGTTTAATCGGCATGGGCATCGTGGGCTTTGCTGATGATTGGCTTAAAGTCCGCCGCGGGAGTGCTGAAGGTATTTCGGCCCGTACCAAGTTGGCCGGGCAGGGAATCGTGGCTTTACTCGCTTTGGGCATTGTCCTGCTCGATCCCGCCTACCGTTCGAGTCTTTGTGAAATCTGGTTACCGATTCTTAACGGCCCAATCTGGACGGAGCATTCCTGGGGTCTGCCTTTCCTCCTCTCCTTCGGGATGGCGGCCGCGTTTTTCATCTTGGTCTGCGTCGGTTCTTCCAATGCGGTGAATCTGACGGATGGTCTCGACGGTCTGGCGATTGGCTGCGTGGTGATCACGACGCTTATTTTAGGGAGCGTAGCCTACTTGGTCGGTCACCATGAATTTTCGAATTACCTTCGAATCAGTTACGTATCTGGGGCCGGTGAACTGGCGATATTCTGCGCCGCGTTGATCGGCGGCAGTCTGGTATTCCTTTGGCATAATGCCGCCCCGGCAGAAATCTATATGGGAGATGTCGGTGCCTTGGGTATCGGCGGGGCTTTGGGCGCGGTGGCTTGCTTGATGCACCAGCCATTCTTACTCGCGATTGTCGGCGGTATTTTTGTCGTCGAGGCGCTTTCGGTCATAGTGCAGGTCGCCTATTTCAAACGGACCGGCGGCCAGCGGTTGTTCCTCATGACGCCGATTCACCACCATTTCCAGAAGAAGGGCTGGCCGGCCACTAAGGTCGTCGTGCGCTTCTGGATTGTCTCCTTCCTCTTCGGGCTCTTGGGCCTGCTCTCCCTGAAACTACGATGAGCGAATTCCCCGAAAGTCTTAAGCGTCGGCTCGCCCGTCCGGCAGCCATCTTTGGCGAAGGCGTGAGCGGCCGCGCTGTCGCTGAGTCCTTAGCCTCCGGCGGTTTTGCTTCCGTCATTTATGACGAGAAGGGCATTAACTCCGTGTTTGGTCCTGAGCAGGCCGCGCGACACGATCTGCTCATCTATAGTCCAGGTTTTGCCCAAGCTCACCCTTGGATCTTGGCGGCCCGGCGCGTCGGTATGCAATGTATGTCGGAATTGGATTTCGGCGCCTTGCTTTGGACGGGCCCGGCGATTGCGATCACGGGCACGAACGGGAAAACAACCCTCACCGAATTCCTCTCCTTTGCCTTTAAGCGCTCGGGCGTCGATGCTATCGCCTGCGGCAATATCGGGCACGCGCTGACATCGCTTTCTCGTACCGAGTCCAACGTCTCCTTCTTGGCGGTGGTCGAAGTGAGTTCTTTCCAAGCGGAAGATTTGCGTAACTTCACACCCGAAGCCGTCCTTTGGACGAATTTCGATGAAGATCACCTAGATCGCCATGGCGATCTCGAGAACTACTTCCGGGCAAAATTTAAATTAATCGAACGGATGATGCCGGGCGGAATCCTGGTTGTGGGGGAATCAGTGGTCGCGGCGGCCCGTAAATTCGGAATCGAACTTCCCGTCGAGGCTTTGGTGGCAACGCGGGCGGAAGTGGCGGAAAGCGTTCCGGCGGGCTCCCTCTTCTGCACCTGGCCTCAGCTCGAAAATTGGGCCGTGGCGGTCAAATATTGGCGGGCTCGCGGCATCGCCCTCCGCCTCTTAGAAGAATCAGCCAAACTTTTCCGACTGGCTCCGCATCGCTTGCGGAAGGTCGCCGAGTCTCAGGGTGTCGAATATTGGAACGACTCCAAGGGCACGAATTTCCATGCCGTCGAGGCCGCCCTGCGACAATTCACCATCCCTGTCCGCTGGATTGGCGGTGGTAAATGGAAAGGCGGCGACCTGCAGGCTTTTGCCGCCCGGATTAAGCCTCAGATTGAAGCCGCTTATCTCATCGGAGAAACCGGCGAAGAGCTCCACCGGCAATTCGATGCTTTAGGTAAGCCAAGCCGGGTCTTCCCCTCGTTGCAGGACGCCGTGGTGGCAGCGACAAACGACTCCCACGGACCCACCGCAATCCTACTCAGCCCCGGGTTCTCGAGCTTCGATCAATTTCGCAGTTACGTCGAACGCGGCCTGGTCTTCGAACGCGCCGCCCTGGCCCTCGCCAATCGCGCCTGATATTTTTCATCAAACCACCCACCCAAACCACCCAATAACCATGCGTCCCATCATCACCGTCACCGCCGTCGTGCTTCTGCACCTCTGCGTCATCGCCGTACTCGTCGGAGTTAACGGCTGCCGAAGTACGAGCGGCTTCGAACAGGAGGGCGATCCGGCAGCGTTCTCCGGCGGCGCTCGCCCAGCAAGTTCATCCGCTGCCTTGGTAGCGGTGCCGACAACGGCTAAAATCGCGGTCCCCGCACCGACAAAAGTGACCCCCATTGCGGCTTCGGGCCCCGGCGGCGTTCACGTGGTCGTGAAAGGCGAATCTTTACCTCTCATTGCTTCGCGGGAAAAAACCAGCATCGCTGCACTTTGTGCCGCCAATGGGCTCGACCGTAATGCAATTTTGCACCCCGGGCAGAAACTTAAGATTCCCGCCGCCGGTTCGGCTCCAGCCCCCAAGACGACCAAGTCTACTTCGGGCAAGACGACTGGCAAGGTTGCTCCAGCCGCGGCATCCTCGGCTCCGGCGGCTCCAGCGACGCCACAGTTTTCGCCGTTGAAGATTGTTTCACTCAGCAATCCTGCGCCGGCTGAACCAAAGGCGGCCGATGCTGCGGCGGCCCCGGCAGCGACGAAATAATCCCATCTCAGTTCCGCTATGGTCATAAAGGTTAAGCAAGACAGTCCGGGGGCCCTGGGTGGGTATTCTCTGGGTATCGCCTTGCTGGCCCTGTCCCTGGCGGTGTTCGGGTTGGTGGTTCAGTACAGCGCTGGCATTTCCCTTTCTTCGAGTAATCGGACGGCAGCCTTTGATCGGCAATTATTCTACGTACCGTTCGCGATCTTTGCCGGATGGTTGGCTTACCGGCTAAACCTCGAGCGTGTGCGCGAGTATCGCTGGCATATATTCTGGGTCGCCCTGTTTGCAATGTGCGCTGCCCGCGTTCCGGGCATCGGAGTATCTGTCAATGGTTCTTGGCGGTGGATTGATCTGGGCATCATTCGCTTACAGGCTTCGGATCTCGGGAAGATTGCCTTAGTCGTACTACTCTCAGATTTTTTGGCGTCGATGCAGCGTCATACGCTGAAGGTGAAATCACGGATGTTTAAGTTGAGCGATCGCCCCCCTTATTTTTTTACGCCGGCAGGCTGGTTAGATTTAAGAGAAGGTTTTATCAAGCCGACGGTGGTGATTGTCGTGATCTGTGGCGGCATCTGCCTTGGCCCAGACCTCGGCACCATTATTCTTTGCTGTGCGGTCGGCGGAACGATGATGTATATTTCAGTATCCAGGTGGCGGTACATGCTTCCGCCTTTTATTTTT
>QYQK01000044.1 GCA_007280935.1 Opitutales bacterium | reverse complement strand
GGTTAAATCTAAGGGCCCCGGCAACGGGGCCCTTTTTGTTGTCCTTCCAATAAGACCTTTTGAGCCAGCAGGCTTAAGGAGTGCCGAGGTTCTGGGCGACGGCTGCCTGGATAAGGTCAAAGAGCGCATAGCGTCGAGCATACAGGGCCCGTTTATTGGTCTTAGTCTCTTCGCGCGTGCGGCGGACTTCTCGCGTGGGCAACTCAAACCAACCGTCTTCCACGGCTTTGCCGTCAGCCTCAGTCCACAGGGTATCGTAATTGAAGGAAATTTTATTCCAAGGAGCCCGGATCATATGCTTAGCGCTGCTCATCTGGATGGTATTGCCGGCCCCGAAGAGGCGGGAGATGCCCAAGGCGCTCACGACTTCTTGGACGGCAAAAATACCCATGGCCTTGGCCCGGACGCCGTGCATGGCCTTCCAAGAGGCCTTAATGGTCTCTTCGTTGGCTCCTCTGCCGCCCTGAATAGCCCCGACATAAGCCACCCATTGGCCGTTCACTTCTTCGACCGCAAAGGCGACCGAGCATAACTCACCCCCGATTTTATCGCAGAAAACCCTCAGCGTCCATTCACCCTCGCGCCGGAAGCGCTGATCTTGTCCGAGCGTGATGCGGATCGTGCCGGTTTCTTCTCCCAGAGGCACTTCGGCGACCGTGATTTCACCTTGATACAACAGGGTCTGGTTCGCTGGGCCAGGGTGGGTTTGGGCGAAGCGGTAGGTGTCCTGCAGTACTTTTAATTGTCGGTCAGCGCTCCAGCGCGTCGAGAGGTAGCCCAGCAAAGTCCGGTGCCAGAGCAGGGGGTTCGTCTTTGCGTAAGGCAGGTTTTCGGGCTGGAGTAAGAATGCGACCCAAGCGGAGAAAATCCGGTGACTGAACATCGCCGTCAATGCCCGGGCTGGGCACTTGACGAGAAGGGTTTGCCCCAAGCTGCCGCCGCCATGGATCTGGCGCGTTAATTTCCAAGCGCAGACAAACGAATGAAAAGGGCTGGCCGGAGGCCTTGGGGGAAAGATGAAAGTCATGAAGCGGTGAAGCCGTCGTACGACGCCAACTTACCGCGTCCGCCTGTTTGGGCGATACTAGAAAGGGGGTCTTTATTTTGCTTCTACGTGGACCGTCACACGCATTTCGCGATCACCGGAGCCCCAGTAACTGCCGCTGATGGGCGTAGCATCGCGATAATCCCGCCCCACCGCCGAGGCCACATAGGCTTCATGAATGACCGTCTTATTGGTCGGGTCTACGCCCAGCCAGCCATAGCCTGGCAGCCAAATTTCGCACCAGGCATGTGAGGCATGGCTTCCGATGACATCGCCCCGCTTGGCATCGTAGACATAACCGCAGATATAACGTCCAGGGATACCGATGGCCCGGCAAAGTGCGATGAGCAGATGGGCGTAGTCTTGGCAGACACCTTGAGGTTTGGCGAAGAATTCATCGGTGGTCGTCCCGATGTGCGTCGCCCCCGGGACGTATTTACATTTCTGGTGGATGAAATCCATGAGTCCCAAGATCACTGAGAAAACGTCGCCTTTTTCAGTGAGCACATCGACCGCGGCTCGCCAAATCTCGGGAGTGATGCGGATTGGTCCATCTGACAGTAGGTAGGGTTGGAAGCTCTCGACGATTTCGGGAACTTTGACCGCGGACAATGGGCAATCCCTTGGGATGGCTGCAATGGGCGTGGGGAAGGTCTCGACGATACTGGAGACGTCGACGGCCAGCTCTTTATGCATCTCCTCGACTTCGAACAGGTGGACGGTGTTGCGATATAAGTCCGGGTAACGTCGCATCCGCACAGCGGGGAGCACCCGGACGAGGTGTAGCCCGAGTTTTTGCCGATGATTGGTGAGCGGGGTGACGCGGAGTTCGTTGGTATTATTCCGGATCGGCGAGGCGTAGCGGTATTCGGTCCGATGGAGGATGCGTAGCTTCATCGATGATCCGTACTTACTGCTGTTGCTGCTGTTGCTGCTGTTCGCGTTGCCAATCCGAAAGCGAATCCTGCCGTGAGTGGCGGGGGAAGTGGCGATCGATTTCGCCGGGAAGTAAGACGTAGCTTTCGAAGACGGCTTGTCCCGCGGAGTTCAACTGCACTTGGAGTTCGTCGATATAGGCATGAAGCCCACGAGCCATCACCTCGGAGGGGCCGGCAAAACTTAAGCGGGCGAGCAATGCGCCGGTGATTTTTTCAGAAGCATTGGAGTAGCGCCCCGTCGGCGTACCGGAAATATCATGCAAGATTTCATCGGCCCGCCGGAGGCAATGCCGGACCGAGCGCGGAAATTCGTTGGAGAACAACAGCAGATCGACCACACGTTCCACGCTGATCTCGCCGCCATGCTGGCGCCGATAACTGGCATGGGCGCTGCACGCACGAAGAACGGCGCCCCATTGAAGGGACTCGAGGGCCGAATCGCCCGACGACGTCGCGGACTTCGATCGGATGTCTAGAAAGCGACTCGTCATATCCGCTCGCTCAAGAAGCCTGCCCAGTTGGAGGAAATTCCATCCCTCATCTCGGCTTAACGTCGCCTCCGTGATGCCATCGAAGAGCATCGAGGAAGTGATGATTTTTTCGTAAAAACTGTGCGGAGAGCGGGCCAAGAGCAGGGCTCCCTCAGGGGAATTCACCAGCATGTAGAGGGCGTTGATTTCCGTCCACATCTCGTCGGAGATCTTGTCGCGGACTGACCGGGCGTTTTCTCGGGCCGCCCGGACGCAGGATAGGATCGAATCCGGGTTGCGCCCGTCGAGGGTGAGGAAGTTCGAGGTGTCGCCCTGTTCGGGATACGGGTAAAGGCTTCGGAAGGTGGCTTCCATCGCCGTGGCGGTCAGGAC
Organism: Opitutales bacterium; assembly: GCA_007280935.1. Classification (GTDB taxonomy): domain Bacteria; phylum Verrucomicrobiota; class Verrucomicrobiia; order Opitutales; family UBA953; genus UBA953. The sequence goes on along the minus strand of QYQK01000044.1, from coordinate 2,261 downwards.
GGGATCCCAATATTCTTGGGCGGAGCCGCGCCCGAGCGATTCATCGTCTAGGAGCATCTCTTCGCTTACGCGAACCAGCCGGGCAAGATTTTCCGCTCGTTCGATCTGGCGGGACATCCAGTAAAGGTGGTCGGCGACCCTAGAAAGCATCATGGTCGTGAGCGTATTAGGAGGCGAGGACCCACGTGTCTTTACTTCCGCCCCCTTGGGAGGAATTCACGACGATGGAACCCCGTTTCAAGGCCACGCGGGTGAGGCCTCCGGGCAAGACTTTGACGGTATCTCCCCACAGGACGAAGGGGCGAAGGTCGACGTGCCGACCTTCGAGGCAGCCATCGATGAGGGTGGGGTGTTGCGAAAAGTTGACGACCGGTTGCGCGATATAATTACGAGGAGTGAGGAGGATTTTTTGGCGAAACTCCGCGAGTTGGGCGGTCGTCGCCGTCGGCCCGATGAGCATGCCGTAACCGCCGCTTTCGTTGGCTGCTTTGACGACGAGCTTGGGCAGGTTATCCAGGATATATTTCTTATCATCATCCCGCCAAGCTAGGTAGGTCGGCACTTGGTCGAGGATGGGCTCCTGACAGAGGTAATATTTAATCATTTCTGGGACGTAAGCGTAGGTGACTTTATCGTCCGCCACGCCGGTCCCGATGGCGTTGGCCAATGCCACGTTGCCGCGGCGGACGGCATCGACCAGCCCCGGCACGCCCAAGCACGAATCTTTACGGAAAACCTGCGGATCGAGGAAATCGTCGTCAATCCGCCGATAAATCACATCCACTTGGCGGAGGCCGCGCGTGGTGCGCATGTAGACGAAACCGTCGATCGCAATGAGATCCCGTCCTTCCACGATCTCGATACTCATCTGCCGCGCGAGGAAGGAGTGCTCGAAGTAGGCGCTATTATGGACCCCGGGCGTTAGCAGCACCATGGTCGGATTCGGGTTTTCGCGCGGAGCGATGTGGCGCAGCGTCGCCAAGAGATCGGAAGGGTAGGTATCGACGGGGCGGACGCCGCTGGCGCTGAAAAGTTGCGGGAAGACGCGTTTCATCGCCGCTCGGTTTTCCAGTACGTAGGAAACCCCGGATGGGCACCGACCATTATCTTCGAGGACCAGATAGCGTCCGTCGGAGTCTCGAATCAGGTCCGTCCCGCAGACGTGAATGTAGGCGTCCTTAGGCACGGAAACCCCGACGAACTCCGGCCGGAAATGCGAGGCGCCAAAGACGACTTCGGGCGGGATGATACCGTCTTTGAGGATACGTTGCTCGTGGTAGACGTCGTAGAGGAACAGGTTCAGGGCGGTGATGCGTTGAATCAGGCCGGCTTCGATATGCTCCCACTCATGGGCCGGGACGACACGTGGAAAAGGGTCAAACGGGAAGACACGTTCCGTTCCTTGTTCATCGCCATAAACCGTGAAGGTAATCCCTTGTTTGAGGAACAGCAGTTCGAGGCTGCGCAGCTTTTGAGATAACTCCTCGGGGCTTAAACCAGTGAGTTTGTCGGCTACGCTTCGGTAGTAAGGTCGAATCGTGCCAGATGAGTCGACGAGCTCATCGAAGAGGTTGGCCCCCTTGTAGTCGGACAGAATCATGCTGATTAGTAAGCACGACGCTTGCCACGGCGACACCCAGGTAGATGTGCCTAAAAAGGGATAGGACTAAGCCCGAACTTAGGCACACCGTGAAGTAAAGTAAGCGGGCCTGGCTTCGGCTGATTCCTCAGAGCCCTTCGCGCGAAGGCTTTGGCCTATCCGTCGGCTTCACGCCTTTAGATTTGAAGAAATCGCTCAGAACTCCGGATCGTGCTTCGGCGAGCTTGTTTTTTTGCACATCCTCAGGGGTCAGGAGTTTCTGCCGCCCATCATTGATGCGCCGGAGCTGCATGAGGGCTGATTGTTGCAGTTGTCGGACGCGTTCGCGGGTCAGTTTGAACATTTCGCCAATCTCTTCGAGGGTGAGCGGGCTTTCGCCGTTAAGCCCGAAACGCAAAACTAGGATTTCGGCTTCGCGCGGATCGAGTTGGGCGAGCATATCGTTGATTTCGGTGCGATCCGATTTCGTTCGTAGGTTTTCGAAAGGGGTTCGCTCCGTCTCGTCTTTGACCAGATCGCCTAAGGTCGCATCGCCTTCTTCGCCGACCGGCTGATCCAAGGAAGCGGCACGGTTGGCGACGGATTTCATATGCACAATTTTGGCGATGGGAATTTCCATGGCCTGAGCGATTTCTTCGTTATGCGGTTCGCGGCCTAATTC
>QYQK01000011.1 GCA_007280935.1 Opitutales bacterium | reverse complement strand
CTGGGTAAACGCATCCACCCATGCCTTTTCCCAGCGATAGGAAGGCCGCCGCGGGCCATTGACTTTATGGTACGAACTATCCGAGTAGATCAGCTTCGACCCGTGCTTAGGCAACTCATGGTAAATCCTGACCCCATCTTGGAAATCTGAAAACACCACGAGGGCGTCATAGGGTTCGACTTGTAAGCGATCGAGCCATGCGCCCAACGAGCCCTTTTCACACGGCACCTTTATTTTAGCCTGCAAAGCCTTTCCCGCTGAAGTTAAGGTCGATAATTCCGTCAGGGTCGGACCTTCCCGAAGATGCGGCGCTACCCCATGAAAGCTCCGGCCGTAAACAATGACTTCACCGAGGGCTACGATTCGCGCCCCGTCGAATCGAAAGACATCAGCATCCGGAAATTGTTTTCGAATCTCGCCGGCTACTCGCTCCAGGTAGGGCTTCATTGAGCCGGAGCAATCCAAGTAAACCGCTACCCGCTGAGCCTTGATCATCGCGCCCATCACCGGTTTCGCCATAAACCCGTTTTGAGTGCCCCGCCCAGAGCCGACCCCCTTGCCGCCACCAAAGCCCTTCCCTGCCCCGGTTCCGGCGCCCGCTTGGCCAAGTTTTTGACTCTGGCTTAATCCATCGAGCATACTGGGCAGGCTCAACTTGGGCATAATCACCAAGGCAGACTTATCCTTAACTGAAATCCTTTGCGTAATGGCTTTTAATTTAAGCGGGGGCCGGCGGACGGCATGCTGAGAAACGGCTGGCGCACCACCCCCGCCCGCCACGACAAACGCCGGCGACGGCTTCCGCTTCCGCACTTTTCCAGGCTGCCGAAATACGATCCAACAGGCCATGATAACGAGTAACCCGTGCACGAGCAGTGAAATCAACAAACTGCGCCAAGAACGGGTTCGCGGACGCGATAGCAGCATAGGCGCGGAAGATGACATGCAACCAGACTAACAAGATACCTGCCGCCTCAAGGCACAGTCTCGTCAATCATCCCTCAGAACGAAATCTGGCATTCGCCTCAGGGAAACCCCTTACGCTAAGAATCCGATCAGCGGACGGGCTTGACTGTCATGCCCGGAACCACCGTCGCTTTGGCGGGAACGGCCGTTGGCGTGCCCGTAGCGATGCCCGTCAGCATGACGACTTCTCCACCCGAGGCCTTGACGCACTCCGCCAAGAAATCCCCCGGCTTCTTTTTGGTCGAAAAAACATAGAGCTTGGGGGTCGCGCCAGTCTTGGCTCCCGTAAAAGTCGTGATCCATTCCTTCTCCCATTCTTTTTCATCCGGCTTGCGGTTATCGATGCCCCGACCCACGCCATAATTAGCATCATCGGAGAAGACCACCAAAGGCGAAGGCTTCATCCCCTTCTCGACTTTGACGCCCTTGATGCGGATTTGCGTCAGGCCATAATCATCGAAATCGGTAAAGACTACCAAGGCGTCGTAAGCCTTTTCTTTACGCAAAATATCCAGCCAAGCTCCCAATTTCCCGGCCCGGAAATTAGCGTCGTAACGAGAAAAAATATTCTTTCCGACCGCCGACAGGCGCTTGGGTTCCGTCACTGGCTTATCGCCGCCACCTGGGCGCTTGGAATTGGTATTAACCTTACGGGCGACGACATTTTTCTTATCCCGCATGAATTCATGACCACCGACGACATCGCCGTCCTGAATGGTAATGGCTGGCTGTTCGTAGATAAAAACGTCTGCATCCGGAAAGGATTTTTTGATTTCATCCTGCACCTTGTCCAAGTAATCGATGAGCGAATCGGAGGAGTCGAAGTAGACGGCGATTTTCTGCGCAAAGATATTGGCACCCATGACTGGCTTGGAGACGAAGTTCTTCCCGCCGCCCACGCCCATGCCCTTACCGGAACCGATCCCGCCACCGGAGCCGCCACCAAAACCCTTGGAGGATCCACCAGCCATCATACCGGAAACCATCGAAGCCGCGGAAGCCGAAGCCGGCATGTCCGGCAAGACGATGGAAGCCGAAGCGCTCTTCGAAGTAATGCGGGTTGTGCTCTTAGAAAGCGTCTTCACGTTTTTCGGCTGGATCTTGTGCTGGAAAGTTTTGGCTTTTTCTCCCCCGCTACCGCCGCCCGCACCCGTCGCGAAAGCATTGGATTCCTTCTTGGCGTTCGTCGTAACGGTAGAAATCACGAAGTAAGCCGCGATCAACACTAGGGCCACGTGGACACCAATGGAGATAGTCAGGCCCTCACCGCCCAACCGGCGCCAGAAATTAGGCCGCTTACGCTTAGAGATCGAGGCATCTACGACAATTTCCGGACGGACGACGAACGGATTGACGTCATCGGCAGGACTTGGGGCAGGAGGCGTTGGTACGTCTTCGTTCATTGGCTAGCGGGGTGAAGATATGTTTAGCCCCTATGGGACTGCTTCAATCTCATTCTAATCAGAGCCCTGTGCCCGCCATTCAAAGCCAGCAAAAAAATGGCTTGCGGCACTGCCCTCCGCCCTCTCATCTTCACCTTCCACTGATTGCAGGGTGGAGCAGCCCGGTTAGCTCGTCAGGCTCATAACCTGAAGGTCGTAGGTTCAAATCCTACCCCTGCACCCAATTTTATCCTCCTAATCTTCAATTACTTAGGCGGAATTACCCAGAAAATTTTGATTTGTCCTTGTGCCAGGGAAGTCTAATTGCAGGATATCGGGTATTAACTTTGTCCTACGGGACAATGGGGTAAGTAAGATAAAGCAGTAAAAAACAGGCGGCTTGCATAGGGGTATGCAAGCCGCCTCCTTTTTAAGGGGTCCCACAACCGACCCAAAACAAAAGCCCGACTCTTCTGAGCCGGGCTTCTTCATGTCGTTCAAGACCAAGACGAATCAACCGCCGGTCATCTTGGTAATCAGCGCGATCAGCGGTAGGAACATCGCCAACACGATGGTACCGACGACGACGGCGAGGAACACGATGAGCACGGGCTCGATGATGGAAGTCAGCGCGGTCACCGCATTATCGACCTCTTCGTCGTAAATATCGGCGACGCGATTAAGCATCTCAGGCAACTGGCCCGTCTCTTCTCCAACTTGGATCATAGAGGTCACCATCTGAGGGAAGACGCCCGATTGTTCTAGGGGCACGGAAAGCGGCTCACCGTCACGCACCCGGTCGTGAACGCGTTCGAGTGACTTGGCGATAACGACGTTATCCAAAGTATCACGCGTAATGGAAATGGACTGCAAAATCGGAACCCCGGAGGCCATCAACGTGCCGAACGTACGCGCGAAACGGGAAACCGAAACAATCTGCACAAAGGTTCCGATTTTAGGTAACCTGAAGATGACTCTGTCAAAGATCTCTTTGCCCTTTTCTGTGGCCAGCCAGGATTTGATGCCGAAATAGAGCCCGAAGAGCACCACCGGAGTGACGTACCAGAAATCCGTGAGGGCGCGGGAAATCCCGACGACGAATTGCGTCAGCGGCGGCAGATTCATCTTCTGGGCGCTGAGCAGCTTCTGGAAAGAAGGCACGACCTTCACCATCAGGATGTAAACGATGATGACCGCCACGGACATGACCACACCCGGGTACACCATCGCGGACTTGACCTTTTTCTGAATGCGCTGGGCCTTTTCGCGGAACTTAGCCAGACGATCGAGGACCTTGTCGAGCACCCCACCGGCTTCACCGGCCCGCACCATGTTCACGAAAAGCTTATCAAAAACCTTCGGGTGGGCCTGCAAGGCCTCGGAGAGGTTATTACCCTGCGAGACACTGGCAGCGATATCAGCCAAGACGGCTTTGAAGATCGGGTTGCGCTCTTGCTTATGGATCAACTCCAAGGCCCGGAGCAGCGGCAGCCCTGCCGTTATCAGCGTGGCCAACTGCCGGGTCATGACGGTTACGTCATCCTGCGTGACCTTGGCTCCGAAACCAAAACTCTTCTTGGCCGGGGCGGACGGGGCGCTGGCGAACTGATTAGCAGCCCCACCATCGCCAACCAAAGTGGTGACCATCAGCCCCTTTGCCATGAGCTTCTGGCGGGCTTGACCGTCGTTGGCGGCTTCGATTTTACCGGTGGTCTGGGCGCCAGTACGATCGATGGCGGTATACTTGTATTCGGGCATGAGCGTGTGGGGATGGTTGAGAATGGGTTAGGTGTATTTCAAGACTTCCTCAATGGAGGTAAGCCCGTCAAAGATGCAGCGAAGACCGTCCTCCCGGAGAGGACGCATGCCGGTTTCAATGGCTTTTTGTTTGAGAACCAACGTCGGCGCCTTCTGGGTGATCAGCGTGCGCAGATTATCATTGATGGTCATTAACTCGAAAAGGCCTTGGCGACCGCGGTAGCCAGCACGGTTGCAGTCTGGGCAACCCTTGCCGAAGTAGAACTTCTTGTTTGTGATCTCGATGGCGTCGACGTCGAGCATGTTGATTACTTCCTTGTCTGGCTCATAAGCAGTCTTACAGGTCTTACAAATGCGGCGTAAGAGCCGTTGCGCCAAGATGCCCTCCAGCGAGGCAGAGATGAGGAATGGTTCCAGTCCCATGTCAATCAGACGCGTGACGGCGCCCGGCGCGTCGTTGGTGTGGAGCGTGGAAAGAACCACGTGACCGGTCAGCGAAGCCTGGACGGCAATCTGGGCGGTTTCTAAGTCGCGAATTTCTCCTACCATGATCGTATCTGGGTCCTGACGGAGAAAGGAGCGCAGGGCGGCGGCGAAAGTCAGGCCGACCTGATGGTTGATGGGGACCTGCATGATGCCCTCCACTTCATATTCGACCGGGTCTTCGGCGGTCAGAATCTTGACGTCTTCCGTATTCACCTCGCGGAGCGCCGAATAAAGCGTGGTCGTCTTACCGGAACCAGTCGGGCCGGTGACGATAAAAATCCCGTTGGGTCGGCTCACCATGGCGCGGATACCCTCTTTGATATCATCCTGCATCGAAAGCGCATCAAGGCTCAGATTGACGACGGTCTTGTCGAGAATACGGAGCACCACGGATTCGCCGAACTGGGTCGGAAGCGTCGAGACGCGCAAGTCAATCGCTCTTCCGCCAATGATCGTCTTGATGCGTCCATCTTGGGGGACACGACGTTCCGCAATGTTAAGCGAAGACAAGACCTTGACGCGGGCGGTCACCGCCGAGGCCAGATTCTTTGGCGGTGGCGCCATTTCATAGAGCGAACCATCAATCCGATAACGGATCCGGAACTGATCTTCGAACGGCTCGAAGTGGATGTCCGAAGCTTTGGCCTTTACGGCTTCCTGCAAGACGAGGTCGACGAAGCGAATGATCGGCGCCTTGCTGGCCTGGCTTGCGGCGTCCTCTTCGGCGAGCGGACCCGCGCCTTCGACTTGCTCAAATTCACCCAACAAATCTTCCATCGAGGAAGCCGCCGGTTCCCCGTAAGCGCGGATCACTCCGGCCTCGACCTGCTCGGGGTCGGCCACGGCGAACTCGATGTCGCGCTGCAAAATAAAAGTGAGCTCATTGACTGCCGCCGAATTAAAAGGATCTTTCGCCAGCAGGGTCAGTTTGCCCGCTTCGTCCGCGACCGGTAAGACGACGTACTTATGAGCTTGGGCTGGCTTCAATAACTTCATCAACTCATCACTAATCTCCAGAGGCACCGACGAATAATACTGGACGTTCAAGTGGTCGGCTACCGATTGCAGCAGCGACGGGCGATCAACCAACCCCGCATCAATCAGACTGTCCGCGTAGGCTTTTCCCGTGGTGGAATGGGACTCCCAGATTTCATCGCTCTGAGCGGCATCAACCAGGCCGGCCTCGAGGGCGAGATCGCGAATTAAGTCACTGTGATCGTCAAACATGGGAATAAAAGGAAAGGGGGTCAGGCGACGCGGTGGACGGCCTTCATGCGCTCGCGCATGGCCTCGGGGTTATTACAATATACCAGGACTTCTTCTTCGGAGACGATGCCTTGCGAAAAGAGGGCGAGCATGTCTCCATCGAGTGCGCGCATCCCTCGGGCGCTACCGGTCTCGATGTCGCTCAAAAGTTGGAAAGTCTTATTATCACGGATTTTTGAGGCAATCGCATCCGTACGGAGCATGATTTCGAACGCCGCGACGCGCTTCCCATCCTTGGAGTGCAGAAGACACTGCGAGATCACAGCACTGAGTGAAGATGCTAACTGAGCTCGGATCTGCTCGCGCGCATTCGCCGGAAAGGCGTCGATAATCCGATCGATCGTCCGCGTCGCGCCCGAGGTATGTAAAGTCGCCAAAACCAGGTGTCCGGTCTCAGCGGCGGTAATTGCGGCTTCGATAGTTTCTAGGTCGCGCATTTCTCCAATCAGGATTACGTCCGGATCTTGGCGCAAGGCCGCCCGCACGCCTTCGGCAAAGGAGGGAAGATCGACGCCAACCTCACGCTGCGTGACCATGCATTTCTTATGTTCATGCGTGTGCTCGATCGGATCTTCGATTGTGATAATGTGGCCTTGTTGGTGCTCGTTGATCCAATTGATCAGAGCGGCCAGCGTAGTCGACTTGCCGGAGCCCGTCGGTCCCGTCACCAGAATGAGTCCGCGCGCGCGGTTAAGCACGTCTTTGATGACGGGCGGCAAGCGCAATTGCTCGAGGGTGAATACCTCGGCTGGCAGCAGGCGTAGCACCATCCCGTAGCCACCATGGCTGCGGAAGGCGTTGACGCGGATGCGCGAGGGGGCCTTCAGGGTGAGGGAAAAATCGCACCCGCCTTCGCGCTCCAAAACGGAAAGTTGCGCAGACGGAACGACGGACAGTACCAACTCCTTGGTGTCGGCCGCCGTGAGCGCCGGACCATCAATGGAAATCACATCACCATTAACCCGCAGGGAAGGCGAACGACCCACATGAATGTGCAAGTCCGATGCGCCATTTTCAATCATGGCATCGAGCAGCTCATTCAGTTGATAGGACATCGAGATCATACGTTATCGTCGGAAACGGTGGAACCGAGCACTTCCTCGATAGTCGTCATACCGGAAGCCACCTTGCGCTGGCCGTCTTCGCGCATGGTCCGCATGCCAGCTTCCCGCGCCTTGCGTCGGAGGTCGACCAAGTTAGCCCCGGAATAAATCATTTCTTGGACTTCTTCGGTGATGACAAAAAGTTCGAAGACCCCACGGCGTCCCTTGTAGCCGCGATTACCGCACTTCTGACAACCCGCGCCCTTCATTGGCGTCGCGCCCGCAATATCCTGGACGGACATGCCGATGGAATAAAGTTCCTTGGCCGAGGGCGTGTAGGGCTGCGCGCAAGATTGACAGACACGACGCACGAGCCGCTGCGCCAAAGCTCCCCGCAAAGCGGCGGAAACCAAGAAGGGCTTGACGCCGATATCCACGAGGCGCGTCACCGCGCTGACCGAGTCGTTGGTGTGTAAGGTAGAGAAGACCATGTGACCCGTCAGCGCCGCATTGATGGCGATTTCGGCAGTCTCTAAGTCGCGGATTTCCCCGATCATGACGATATTGGGTGCCTGACGAAGCATCGCGCGCAGCGCGGCCGCGAAGGTCATGCCCACGTCGCGCTTGACCTGGACTTGGTTGATTCCAGCCATCTGATATTCGACCGGATCTTCGACCGTGATGATCTTTCGGTCTGGCTTGTTGATGTAGTTAAGCGCGGAGTAAAGTGTCGTGGATTTTCCTGACCCCGTCGGACCGGTGACAAGGAAGACGCCGTCCGACCCTGAAATCAGGCCCTGGAATTTAGCTTGGTCGTCGGCGAAGAAACCTAATTCTGGCAGGCCGAGTTTTAGCCCCTCTTTGTCCAGAATACGCATGACGATGGACTCGCCGTAAACGGTTGGCAGGACGGAGACACGTAAGTCGATATCACGACCGCCAGTCCGAGCCTGAATGCGGCCGTCTTGCGGGATACGTTTTTCAGCGAGCGAAACTTCAGCCATCAGCTTCAGGCGGGAAATAATTGAGGCCTGTAGGCGCTTAGGCGGACCTTTCATTTCTTGCAGCACGCCATCAACGCGGAAACGCACGCGGAAGCGCTTCTCCAAGGGTTCTAAGTGAATATCCGATGCCTTCCGGCGAATCGCGTCAACGATGAGCGAATTTACATAACGGATGATCGGTGCATCATCTTCTTTAACATCGCCCCCCTGCGGCAACTCCACCGAGATGCCGCCTTCTTCAGTCTTTCCAAAGACATCTTCGTAAGAAACGCTGACCTGTCCGCCGCTATAGCATCGATGAATGGCTGCCTTTAAATCGTCGGGCGTGGCCAGCTTCGGATTAAGCGCCAATTTCAAGACGCGCGAAAGGGAGTCAAGGGTCTCGGTATCCAGCGGATCAGAAATCGCGACCAGCAGCTCCACCCCATCCATCTGGAGGGGTAAGATATTATGACGTTCAGCCTGTTCGCGGCCAATCAGTTTAAGTAACTCCTCGGCGGGGGTCACCTGCTCGAGATTGACGACCTCCATATCAAACTCTTGCCCAAGGGCGGCGGTGATTGCTGGCCAGGCCACCTTCCCTCCCTCGACTACCTTAGCCAATAAGAGGCTGTCAGGGTTCTGGCCCTCTTTAACATCAGTCAGCGCGGCTCGGGCCACGGCAATATCGGCAGGAGACACGAGTCCCTTGTCCTGAATGAATTGGATGACGAAATCGTCGGCGGTCGTCACAGGTGGGGAATTCCGGAGCAGTAGCGGGGTTGAGAGCAGCGTTCCCCGGAGAGGGGGACGGCTGGGAAAAATAAGGTAAATCAGCGAACCCTAGCCGCAATCGCAAATTAACCAAAATTTGACGGGTAGATTATCGAGTTTTCCATTGCAACAATTTCGCAACTTCGGCTCTTAAAAATTCGATACTCCCATCATTCCAGAGTACGAAATTAGCCTTCTTAACCTTCTCTGCGAGAGGTAGTTGCGAATAAATCCTTTTCTTTGCTTCGGTAAGATCCATCCCCCTGCCAGCCAAACGTTGAAGCCGAATATCCTCAGAGCACGCGACACAAACTACGACATCAAAGTCGGCCGCTAAATCCTTTTCAAAAAGAAGCGGGATTTCGACAACGTATGAACGCGACAAATCGGCGGTCGCAAGTTTCCTCAACCGGGCGACTTCAGGATGCGTGACGGACTCCAAAAACGCCAATTCAGCCGGGTCGCTAAAAACCTTATTCCCGATCCACCTACGGTTCGGACTCCCATCTGGGCCCAGACAATCGGACCCCCACCTGGCTACCAACTGACTGCGGCAAGCGGCTGACATCAAAACCTGACGCGCGATGACATCCGCATCCACAAGGACATAGCCGTGTTCGGCGAAGAAAGCAGCCGCGGCGGTTTTTCCGCAACCGATACCACCCGTGAGACCGATGACCATGAGTTGATTGAAGCCCCCTGCCGAGCGGGGGCAAACCTCAAGCAGGACTGGGCGCAGATTGTGTCCCGGGCTCTGGGATAGAACCGCTCACGGGGGCCTCCCGGGGTGGTGCGATGACGGGATTACCGACAATCGGAGTCTGGATCGAGCCAGTCTTGATGATTTCCATCACATGGATGCCATCAAGAGTCTCATGCTCAAGCAGGGCTTCGGCAATCTTGCGATGGGCCTCGGAATTTTCGCTCAGGACTTTTTCGGCACGCGCAAACTGTTCGTTCACGATGAGGGCAACGGCTTGGTCGATGCGGCGAGCCGTGTCATCACTGTAAGCCTGAGTCTGCGTCCGTGACATCTCGCGCCCGAGGAAAGTGTGTTCAGAATTTTCTCCGAAAGCGATTGGGCCGAGCTCGCTCATACCCCAATCACAAACCATTTGCCGGGCCAAGCGCGTGGCTTGCTTGATGTCCGAAGAGGCGCCATTCGAGACGTCGCCGGTAACCACGCGTTCACCGATACGCCCTGCCATGGCAGAACAAATATAGTTCAGCAGACGATGCTTCGAGTAACCCAGGATGTCTTTGGTGGGGACATACATGGCCATCCCTAAAGCACGACCCCGAGGAATAATCGTCACTTTATGCAGCGGCAAAGTGCCATCATCGATGACCGCTTGGACGACGGCATGCCCGGCTTCGTGATAAGCGGTGCTCCGACGATCTTCTTCGTCCATGACCTTCTTCCGTTCGCGACCGAAGGCGATTTTATCCCGAGCTTCTTCCATGTCAGACATCTCGACTTTATCCCGATTCCGACGTCCGGCATGCAGCGCCCCTTCATTTAAAAGATTAGCCAAATCCGCGCCTGACATCCCGGTCGTAATGCGTGCGACCCGAGCGAGATCCACCGACGGTGCTAACTGAAAACGCTTAGCGTGCACCGCGAGAACGGCCTCGCGCCCGCGCAAATCTGGAAGGTCGACAAAGACCTGCCGGTCGAAGCGTCCTGGACGCAGTAGGGCTGCATCCAATACGTCTGAACGATTCGTCGCTCCAATCACGATGACCCCGGCTTGGCCGTCGAATCCATCCATCTCGACGAGCAAGGAATTGAGGGTCTGTTCGCGTTCATCATTTCCGCCGCCCACGCCGGTGCCGCGCTGACGACCGACGGCATCGATTTCGTCGATAAAGATGATACAAGGCGCGAGCTTGCGGGCCTGTTCGAAAGTATCTCGCACGCGGGCAGCGCCCACGCCGACGAACATTTCGACGAAATCCGAACCGCTGATGCTGAGAAAAGGTACGCCCGCCTCGCCGGCGACCGCCCTGGCCAACAGCGTCTTGCCGGTACCAGGAGGACCGACCATCAGGATCCCCTTGGGAATGGTAGCGCCGATCTTCGTGAAGCGTTTGGGGTCGCGGAGAAAGTCTACGATCTCCTTCACTTCTTCCTTAGCCTCATCGCAACCCGCGACATCCTTGAAAGTAGTCGTTTCTTTTTCGGTAGAGTTCAGGCGGGCACGCGTCTTGGCGAACTGCATCGCCCCTCGGTTCGCATTCTTAAGAAAGCGATACATCATGAACAGCACGACACCAGAGACCAGCAATGTCGGCAGGACGTTGTACAGGAACATCGTCCAGCCGGTCTGCGCCGGAACTTCCTTGAATGCGTCCTTGCCTACGGCGGCGCGCAGATCTTCGAAGTTCTTTTCCGTCAGGCGGCCGGATGCGATGAATTTGGACTTATCATTGGCATCCGCCCCCTTCACCTCGAGTTCACCGGCAACCTGATACCAACTATCCGTTCCGCCCGTCGGGTCGGGCTTAACCGTCAAAGTCTTGATTTTCTTCTCTTGGGCTAAAGAAAGTACCTGCGTAACGCCCAACTGCTGGATGGAACTGGTTGCCGGGCTAGAGAATTGGAGCAAGGCCACGACTGCCGCCATAATCAGCAGCCAGACAAGAACTGGCTTACCGTTCATACGTGGTCCGTTTTTGTTATCATCCGGCTGGTCGTTTTGACTCATGGGCAGAGGTTCCAATTTACTTAGGGACTAAGCCAAGTCAATCGGAGAGCCCCTTTAACTGGCCCCGACAAACGTGCGGACTCCGCCGGCGGCAGGCCTGGCACCCACACGATCGCACCCTGGGCGAGCACGACGGGCAAGGCCGCCCTCAGTTCCACAGGGATTTTGCGGTTGATGAGCAAATCTGACACCTTCGCCGAACCGGGAGCACCGAGTGGGTGATAGCGATCCCCGTCGGACTTTCCCCGCCAAAACAAATTCTCCAGAGGGACGTTAAGGTATGCCACCCGGTCGGGCGAAATATCGCCCCGGGATAATTTTGCCCAAAGTTCTTCGTCAACGTTGACGCGTTCAGCCAAAAGTCCGCATTCGTCGGCCGTCACGCCTTCCATCAACGGGCGCTCCAAAGCATCCAAGGCCTGCGCGGAAAGTGGCATCATCATCAATTGCTGGGCTTGCACGCGCACGACAATTCCGCGCACGGCGGATTGGACTGCGACGTCCGAATGAATGGCCGAGACCAGCGGAGCCAACGATGCCAAACTTGGTTCGGTGATTCCGTGGTAGTAAAGAAATTGGGTTAAGACTTCGCGGATCAGCGCCTCCGGCCTGCCCTTCAAGCCTGCGACGGGCATCGCTCCTTCGGCCCCGACAACACAACCCAGTTCTTCGGCCCAGGTCGCCAAGGCAGCCTGGGATTCGCCCAGAATACGGGCAGAGCGGGCAAATCCTTGCTGATAGTCGCGGCCAAGAGCAGCTCCGCCGCCTGCCGTCAGCCAGATCCGAACCCGATTACGGGCGGCGATTGGCAAGACGTTCGTGGCATCCTCACGCCAAGGAAGCCCAGCGTCCATCAATGAACATAGGAGTTTTTCCTTGGTAACACCAGCAGCAATGAGCGGGCGCCAGCGTTGATGGCCGTCCTTAAACGATTGCCACACGCGCGGAGCTGAAAGCCCCGATAAGCCAGCGCCTCGGGCCAAGCGCAGAAGTAAAGTTTCGACGACATCGTCAAGGTGATGGGCCGTACACAGCAAATCGAAGCCCAGCAGTTTACGTTGCGTGGTGAAAAAAGCGTTTCGCGCCTCGCGCAAGGTAAGCTCCGAAGCCGGACCTAAAGATTCACGTTGGGCAATTTTACAAGGCACCCCAAGCAGCCCGCAGATGTCTTGGACGAATCGAGCATCTTCGGCGGAAGCTTCCCCTCTCACCCGATGATCGAAGTGCAAAACCACCAAGCGAGAGCGGAGCGACTCATCTGCCCACAGGGAGCAAAGAAGGTAAATGGAGTCCGCTCCCCCAGAAACGGCGACTGCGACAGGCCCGAGCGTGTCAGCTGGCAATGCGGGCAGACGCGGAAGCTTCCTAGCGGCTGCGCGTAAAATCTCGGAGGTTGGCAGAATCACTGGCACGGATTCAACCTAACGACAGCCGAGAGACTGCCAACACTAAGCGACGCTCAGAAGGACAAGGTTTCTTTGCCATACCACCGGCGCAGGGCCTCTGGAATCCGGACGGAGCCGTCGGCTTGGAGATTATTCTCCAAGATGGCCGCCAGCACGCGCGGAAGACCCAAGGCCGAACCATTGAGCGTGTGGACGAACTCGGGCTTTCCGTCTTTAGGGCGGAACCGTATCCCCGCGCGGCGGGCTTGGAAGTCGGTGAAATTAGAGCAACTCGAGACCTCGAGCCAGCGCTTCTGGCCGCCTGCCCAGACTTCAAGGTCATACTGCTTACTATGCGAAAAACCAATATCGCCGGCACAGATCAACAATACGCGATAAGGCAGATTAAGTTTCTGCAGCAAGCGTTCAGCATCCCCGCGAAGCAACTCTAGCTCATCGAAGGATTTCTCGGGGTGCACCCATTTGACCAATTCGACCTTATCGAACTGGTGTAAGCGATTCAGGCCACGCACATGTGCGCCCCAACTACCCGCTTCGCGTCGAAAACAGGGCGTGTAGCCGCAACGCTTCACGGGCAAGGTATTTTCCTCGAGGATTTCGTCGCGGAAAAAATTTGTGACCGGCACTTCGGCCGTCGGAATCATATAAAAATCGTCGACCTGCGCGTGGTACATCTGGCCTTCCTTATCAGGCAACTGGCCCGTCGCCGTGGCGCTGGCCGCATTGACCATCAAAGGCGCATGCACCTCCGTATAACCTGCAGTACCGGCTTCCTCTAAGAAAAACTGGATGAGGGCGCGCACCAGACGAGCCATGTCACCAACATAGAAAGGGAACCCGGCACCGGTCACCTTGACGCCGCGCTCGAAGTCAATCGCCTTGTTGAACCAAGAAATATCCCAGTGCGGCTTGGCCGCAGAGGAAACGAGTTGCGCCTGATTCCCCCAAGTCAGGACGACCTGGTTATCGGCTTCGGTGCGGCCTTCGGGCACGGTGTCATGCGGAATATTGGGGACGGTCAAACAGGCGACCTTCCAGCTTTCTTCTACTTCCGCGACCTTCTTCTCCAGCTCTTTGGCTTTTACTGAAAATGCTTTCATTTCCGTCAGTTTAGCTTGAAATTCGGGCGACCCTTTCGGCATCGCGGCCATGTCTTTATTCGCGGCATTCTGGGCCGAACGAACGGACTCAAACTCGACCAAGGCATGACGGCGGGCCTCATCAGCGGCCAAGACGGCGGACAGATCGACCTGGAATTTTTTCCGGGCTACGCCTTTTCGGACGAAGTCGATTTGCTCACGCAGTAATTTTGGGTCCAACATGAAAGGACATTGCCCAAATCCCCCGCCCAAGAGCAACGGGGAATTAATGCATTCTGCTTATTTCAAGGGCATCCCGGCCCTAAACCCATCCGCCCAGTGCCTAATCATTATTGATGGCTTAAAGCTTATTTAGATTGAGCCCCCTTGGTCCAAAGGATTGCGTGGACGCCTATCACTATGAGCGAAGCCAAGAAAACTGAAAATCCAGTACCCGCAGTCGACGCGTGGACCAAATGGGTCGCCCTTTCGACCACCCTTCTCGCGGTCTGCGCAGCTTTCGCGACACTCAAAGGCGGCAGCTTTTCCACGAAGACCCAGCTAGCCACCGTCAGTGCCTCCAATAAGTGGTCTTACTTTCAATCCAAGAGCCTAAAAGAAACCGCGCGCGACACTGAGAGCACAATCATTAAGGTCATCGAGGCCTCAGCGAGCAATCCCGAAGCCAAAGCCATCGCTCGAAAGGCGATCGAGAAGGCCGATGACGAAATCAAACGCTATAAGATCGAAAAGGCGGAAATCATGAAAGAGGCCCAATTCCTCGACGCGGAAGCCGCCTACAGCCAGGCCCGAGGCGGAAACTTCGGGTTGGCCATCATGTTCCTCCAGATTGCCATCATGCTCTCGGCCATCTCGGCCTTGATGAAGAAGAAGTCTTTCTGGATTGTGGGCCTTTGCGCGGGTGCCATCGGCGTCGGATTCTTGCTTTTCGCTTGGCCGCTTTACGAAAAAATCAACCCGCCACCCGTCTCACCGGTTGCCGTCAAGGCCAACAAGTGACCAAGACCGACTGACCTGAACAAAAAGAAACCCCGCCGATGGCGGGGTTTCTTTTTGGGT
This sequence comes from Opitutales bacterium, assembly GCA_007280935.1. Lineage (GTDB taxonomy): Bacteria > Verrucomicrobiota > Verrucomicrobiia > Opitutales > UBA953 > UBA953. Next base: position 19,466 of record QYQK01000011.1, on the reverse strand, counting down.
TCACCGTCTGTTAACCAATCAGACCCGACTCGCTTCTGGCGCGAAAACTTCGTCGGCGCGGAAAAAACGGCGGACTTCATCTTCGGCCGCGGCAGGGCTATCCGAGGCGTGGCAAACATTACGCATCATTTCAGTACCGAAATCGCCCCGAATGGTACCCTTAGGCGCGACTTTTGAATTCGTTGGGCCCAAGAGTTCCCGGACGCGGGCGATAACATTTTCGCCGGTCAAAACCGCGACGATCACCGGACGTGAGGACATAAAGGCCTCGATCTCGGGGTAGAAAGGCTTGTCCGCAACGTGAGCATAATGCTCGCGAAGTTGAGCCGACGTGAGTCGAGTCATCTTACAGGCCTGCACTTCGAAGCCAGCGGACTCGAAGCGCGCGAGAACCGTACCGACGAGCCGGCGCTCCATGCAGTCCGGCTTTAGAATGATGAGGGTCTTTTCCATGAGGGCCTTCCACGAAGTGGCAGGTCGTTAAATTTTGGCCTTTTAGGCACTTTTGACAAGCCCCAACCCTATTTATGGCTAAAAATGGGCAGTTTTAAGGCCTAAAAAGCAGACAAACCGCATGGACGGCCAAAGCCTTGCCCTGTCCCAGCGAATCCATTCCCTCGTTCGTCGTCGCCTTTACTCCGACTTGGGAGGGGTCGACCCCCATGATTTCGGCAACCTTCTGACGGATAGCTTCCACGTAAGGCATGATTTTAGGCCGCTCACCGATCAGGACTAAATCCAAATTCCCGACCTTCCACCCAAGACGCTCGGCTTCATCAACGGCCTTTTTTAATATCTTTGCCGAATCCAAACCCTTATGAGCCACCGCATCGTTAGGGAAATAATGTCCGATATCGCGTAAACCAGAGGCGCCGAGGATCGCGTCGGCAGCGGCGTGCAGCAAAACATCTGCATCCGAATGCCCTTCCGGCCCGACCTCAGAGGGAATCAAGACGCCACCGAGAATGCAGGGGCGGCCAAGCACGAGGGGGTGGATATCATAACCAAGCCCGACGCGAAAAGGCGGCATTGAGGACATAACCCCTTTCTAGGCCATATTTACGGGAAAGGAAAGCCCTTGCACAAAACCCTTGAAAGCCTCACCTGGGCAGGCAATTTGAAGGCCTGTTAGTCTTAAGGCGCGGTAGCCAAGTGGTAAGGCCGGGCTCTGCAAAAGCCCCATGCGTCGGTTCAATTCCGACCCGCGCCTCCCGTTTAAAACAAGAAGGGCGTCCCTCTCGGACGCCCTTCTTCCTTCGTGGATCGAATCTTCAGCGGACCGTCTTACTCAGATTAGCCACGCCATTGACCTTGGAGTTCACGCGCAAGCGAAGTCCGTTAAGACGAATAAACCCGGTAGCGTCATCCTGATTATACGCCTTGGTCGGATCGGCCTCCATGGTGGCGATATGCGGATTGTAGAGGGAGCGCGGGCTCTTCCGGCCGGCCACATAAAGCCCACCCTTATACAACTTCACGCGGACGGTACCCGTCACATTGCGTTGCGATTCGGTGATCAGAGCCTGCAAGGCCAAGCGCTCGGGCGCATACCAGAAGCCATTATAAACGAGGGTGGCATAGCGCGGGACGAGTGAGTCGCGCAGGTGCATGACCTCACGGTCCATGGTGATGGATTCGACCTGACGATGGGCAAAATGAAGAATGGTGCCGCCTGGGGTCTCGTAGACGCCGCGGCTCTTCATGCCGACGAAACGGTTCTCGACCATGTCAACGCGGCCGATGCCGTGGCGTCCGCCAATCTTATTAAGCATGCGCATCACACCAAGCGGGTTGAGCTTCTTGCCATTGACGGCGACGCAATCGCCTTGGCGGAATTCGAGCTCAACATACTCAGGCTTATTCGGAGCGTCTTCAGGGGAGACCGAGAGCTTGAACATGCCCTTATTAGCCGGAGCGAAAGCATCCATCCAAGGATCCTCCAAGATGCCCGCCTCATAAGAAATGTGCAGGAGATTACGGTCGGAGGAATAGGGCTTCTTGGCGCTGGCTTCGACGGGAATCTTATGTTCGGCACAGTAAGCAATCATCTCGGCGCGACCGGGGAAATCCTTACGGAAAGCTTCGTTCCGCCAGGGGGCGATGATTTCCAAATCGGGAGCCAAGGCCGCGCAGGTGAGCTCAAAACGCACCTGGTCGTTGCCCTTCCCCGTCGCCCCGTGGGCAATCGCGGTGGCGCCTTCTTGGCGGGCAATCTCGACCATGCGCTTCGCGATGAGCGGACGGGCGATCGAAGTGCCGAGGTAATACTGGCCTTCGTAAATGGCCCCAGCCTGCATCATCGGAAAGATGAAGTCGCGGGCGAACTCTTCCTGCAGGTCGTCGACGTAGAGTTTGGAGGCCCCGGTCTTCATGGCCTTAGGCTTGAGGCCTTTGAGCTCATCTTCCTGCCCGATGTCGGCACAAAATGCGATCATCTCGGCATCGTGTTTTTCCTTGATCCAGGAAAGGAGGACGGAGGTGTCGAGTCCGCCAGAGTAGGCCAGGACGATTTTCTTCTTCTTGCTCATGATAGTAGGATGGAAATTAGACGCGCGCAGCCGCGAGGTGGGCCAAGATAGCCTTCTGGACGTGGAGCCGGTTCTCGGCTTGGTCAAAAATAATGCTCTGTTTGCTTGCTAGGACCTCTGCAGAAACCTCTTCGCCGGGGTGCGCGGGCAGGCAGTGCATGAAAAAGGCCCCCGGCTTGGCCTGGGACATCAGCTTCGTGTTCACTTGATAGGGTTGCATGAGCTTCAGTCGCTCGGCCTTTTGGGCTTCCATGCCCATACTCACCCAAACGTCGGTGTAGACCATGTCAGCCCCTTTGACCGCGGCGGCGGGATCGGTCGAGAAAGTGAATGATTCCTTAAGTCCGTCTTTTTTCAATTGGGCACGGACTTCGGCGGTGGGCTCATAACCCGAAGGGCCAGCTAAAGAAATTTCCACTCCCAAGGCTGCGCCTCCAAGGATGAACGAGTTGGCCATGTTGCAGGCCGTATCACCGAGGAAGGCAATTTTCTTGCCCTTCAGGGAGGCGGCATACTGGAAAGGTTGTCCAGGGGCGAAACGCTCACCCAAGGTGAACATATCCGTCATAAACTGACAGGGGTGTAAAAAGTCCGAAAGGGCGTTCACCACGGGCATGGTGCCGGCGGCGGCAAAATCTTCGAGGAGACTGTGCTCGTGGCAACGAATCACCATCCCATGAAGGTAACGAGAAAGCACCCGGGCGGTATCTGCGATCGTCTCGCCTCGCGAGATTTGCAAATCGTCGGCATTAAGCATGACCGGCTGACCGCCCAGTTCGTGGACGCCGACTTGGAAAGACACCCGAGTACGGGTGCTTTTTTTAAAAAACATCAGACCCCAAGACTGACCATTAAGAGCCGTCGCCGTGCCCTGGCCACGTTTTGCCTTGAGACCAGCGGCCGCCGCAAAGACCGCCGCGGTTTCAGCAGGGCTTAGGTCGGTCTCCTTGAGGAAATGGCGCATCGCGGGAAAGGTTGGACGATAGATAATTAGCCTGGTTTTAACAGCGGAAAAATGGCTTTACCGACTTAAGCTGCCTTCCACCCGCGGAAAACTCGCCCAAGAATCTCGACCGACTCGGCCAACTCCTCGGCTGAGGCCGTTAGCGGAGGTAGCAAGCGGATGGCGACACCACCGGCTGGCACCGTCAAAAGGCCGGCCTCACGCAGAGCCGTGACGAGCGGCACCGGATCGACGGAAAGAACCACTCCGATCATGTAACCCGTTCCGCGAATTTCTTTGACGAGATCAGGCCGCATCGCAACGAGCGCTCGCAGGGCGGCATGCCAGACGGGTACCTGATGATTGACCCGTTCGATTAATTTTTCATCCTCAATGACCTCAAGGACGGCAAGGGCCGCGGACGCAGCCAAGGCTCCGCCACCGAAAGTAGTCCCATGTGAACCTGCCTGAAAAAGTTCATCACAAGGGGGCGCCATCCAGATCGCTCCAATGGGGAAACCGCCCCCGAGGCCCTTCGCCATCGCGATCGCATCAGGCTTTATGCCAGCATACTCGAATGCAAAGAACTTTCCGGTACGGCCAATGCCACACTGGATTTCATCGATGAGCAGAAGAACGTTACGCTCTCGACAGATTTTTTGCAAATCGCGCAGGAACTGAGGGTCAGCCGGGAAGACGCCTCCCTCCCCTTGGATCGTCTCAAGCAACACCGCCGCCGTCGTCTTAGCATCGATGATCTTATCCCAGGCCGCGATATCATTCAAAGGAGCGGCGGAGAAACCGGACAGCAAGGGGCGGAAGCCTTTTTGGATTTTCTCCTGTGGCGTCGCCGACATGCCGCCAAAAGTCCGGCCATGAAAAGCCCGTTCGGCCACGATGACACCGATACAAGCACCCTCGACAGCAGATTTTTTCAGGCCGTGAAGCCGAGCAAGCTTCAGGAGACCTTCGTTGGCTTCGGCACCGCTGTTACAAAAAATAACCCGGCCGGGGCCGCATCGTTTGGCCAAGGACGCCGCGAGCTGGCCCTGCGGTTCGTTCCGGTAAAGATTGCTGACGTGCACCAGCTTGGCGGCCTGTTCCTGGACGCGCTTCACCCAAACCGGATGACAATGCCCCAAGGCATTGACTGCGATGCCGGAACTGAAATCCAGATAACACTTACCGACGGCATCCCACACCTTGCTCCCCTGCCCCCGGACGAGCGTGAGCGGCGGCGCGCCATAGTTACGGGCAACGTGTTGAGCGTAGAGTTCCGCCGTCGAGTCTGGAGATTCCGAAGCCATTAGCCGTGGATGATTTCTGTACCGATTCCTTTATCGGTAAAGACTTCCAAAAGGAGGGCATGCGGCACCCGACCATCGATGAAGTGGACGCGGCGTACGCCCTCCTGCAGGGCTTTGACGGCGCTATCTACTTTGGTAATCATCCCGCCGGCGACGACGCCCTTGCGCTTCAATTCATCGACCTCACTGACCTTCAAGGTCGTGATCAAGGAAGCCGGATCTTTGGCGTCGGCCAAAAGACCAGGCACGTCGCTCATGAAAATCAGCCTCCGGGCGCGCAGCGAATGGGCAATCGCGGCCGCGGCGACGTCCGCATTGGTATTATAAGCCTGATCATCGGCATCGAGCGCAATGGGCGAGACGACCGGCAGGAAGCCGTCCGCCAAGGCCTTCTTGATCAACTTGGTCTTAACGAATTTAATATCTCCGACGAAGCCGATATCGACGGGTTTACCTTCATCATCCGTCCCCAAGAGTTTCTCGCAAAGGTTGACGTGGTTGCCGGGCATGCCGAGCGGGTTTGCGCCCCGCGCTTTCAGCGACTCGCAAATCTGCCCATTGATTTCGATGTTCAACGTCTCTTCGACGATCTTGACCGTTGGGGCATCGGTCACCCGCATGCCGCCCCGGAACTCGGATTTAATCCCGGCCTTATCCATCGCCCGGGTGATGGCCTTGCCGCCGCCATGCACGACGACGACCTGGATGCCGACCGCCGCCAGGAAGGCGATATCGGTGGCCACACGGTCGCGACCTTCGGGGTTGGAGTCGTCCATGAAACTCCCGCCGTATTTCACGACGAAGGTCGAACCACGGAATTTATGGATGTAGGGAAGCGCTTCGAGAAGAACCTCGGCTTTTTGCGCGGCGGGCGTGCTCATCGGTCAATAATGGGAGAGTGTTTAGTCGGTCAGGGGGCGAGTAAATGGAAAACCTCGGACTTATTCGCTCTTATTGTAGTTCACGTAGCCGTCCGTCAGGTCCGCCGCCAAGAGTCGGAACTTCCCCTCGCCTTGATGCAAGTTCAGCCGCACAGCAAAACGTGCCGCTTTGACGACTTGTTTCCACTGCGGCTTATTTTCGGGCAAAGGCCGGCCGGCCAAGACCGCCGGGATATCATTATAAAAAATATCGAGGTGTTTTTCGTCCAGCCCCACGCGGGCATAACCGGCGGCGTCCGCCAACCGGCCCCAGTTGGGGTCTTCGCCGAACCAAGAAGATTTCACCAAGAGCGAATTACCGATTGCCCGGGCGATCTTTTCGGCATCTCCCCGGCTTTTCGCTCCTTCGACTTCCACGGCGACGACCTTGGTAATTTTCTCCCCATCCCCGACGATTTTCTCGGCCAGAATAAAACAGACCTGATCGAGCGCCGACTGGAAGAGTTCGCGCAGCACCCGCTCGGCCATTTCGTCGACCGAAACACCCGAAGCACCCGAAGCCAGCAATAATAGGGTGTCGTTCGTCGACATATCGCCATCGACGCTCACGCAGTTGAAAGACTGGTCCGAAGCCGATTTCAGGGCGGACTTAAGATAGGCGGGAGCTACGACGGCATCCGTGACCACGAAGGCCAGCATCGTCGCCATATTGGGTTCGATCATGCCGGCACCCTTGGCAATACCAGCCAGGGTGATGGTCTTGCCTTGCCAGACAAAGCGGGCCGTGACGGTTTTGGGCCGCGTGTCGGAAGTCAGAATAGCCTCGGCGGAGCGGGTGCCCTCAACCGCTTCGCGAGACAGCCGTTTCGCGGCGGCCGCGATTCCGCTGGCCACTTTAGACATCGGCATGAGCTCACCGATCCGACCCGTGGAACAGACCAGAAAAGCTGATTCGGGAGCACCGATGGCTTCGGCTGAAAGCTTCGCGATGAGCGCCGCATCGAGGTCGCCCTGTTGTGAGGTACAAGCATTGGCATTACCACTGTTCCCAAAGATGCCGCGGATCTTATCAGCCGAAGCCGCCAAGATCTTCTGCGAAAAACGGACCGGAGCGGCCTTGACGTCGTTCGTCGTGAAGACGCCCGCCGCTGCGCACGGCTGATCCGCCACGATGAGCATCAGGTCGAGACGTTCGACTCCTTTGTTGCGAATATCGCAACTGGTAGCCCCGACCCGAAAGCCAGGGACATCAGAAATTCCTGGCGAATCTTGAGTGATGACGATCGACATGGGAAATCAACGGAGCCCTTCGGCTTCATCCCAACCCATCATGAGGTTGAGATTTTGGACGGCTTGGCCGCCCGCACCCTTCAGCAAATTATCGATTACCGAGGTGATGATCAGGTTGCCGGTCCGAGGATCGGCGACGACCGAACAGGCGACCCGATTACTTCCCGCGACGTGCGCGGTGTCCGGGAAATCGCCCGACTTGAGTAAAACGACGAAAGGCCGGCCAACATAGGCCTTCTGCCAACAAGCCTCCACCTGGGCCGCAGTCACGCCCGCAGCGGGCACTACGATGGTCGTAGCGATGCCCCGATGCATCGGCGCTAGGTGAGGACTGAATTGGACGACCACCGGGCTACCGGCGGCCGCCGAGAAGGCTTCTTCGATTTCAGCGATATGCCGATGACCCGGGATACCGTACGCCTTCATCGAGCCATCCCGCTCACAGAAGAGAAGGCCGACGTCGCTTTTCTTCCCAGCGCCGGAGACGCCGCTGTAAGCATTAATCACCAACCGGCCGGGCTCGGGCTTGATCAAGCCTGCCCGCAGCAACGGCACCATCGGCACCTGGATGCTGGTAGGGTAGCAACCCGGACAGGCGATGAGCTTCGCCGACTTCCAACTATCGTCGGTCTGTAATTCAGGAATGACGTAACGAGCCTGCGCCACCAAGGCCGGGGCCGGGTGTTCGTGTCCGTAATATTTCTGATAAGTTCCTAAATCCTTCAGCCGAAAATCCGCGGACAGATCCAAGACCCGCTTGCCCGCCGCGACGAGCGGGGCGGCGTATTCGGCGGCGACCCCATGCGGGAGGGCCAAAAACCAGACAGCCACATCGGACTTTGCGCACTCTTCCGGCGAGGAAGCACTGAAGATCAGCGTTGGACTTACAATCCCCCGCAACCGCGGCAGTTCGTCCGCGACCCGCTTGCCCTCCAGCGTGCGCGAGCAAACCGCGGTCAGTTGGACTTGGGGGTGCCGGGCGAGCACGCGGACGAGTTCCTCCCCGGTGTAGCCCGAGGCGCCGACGATGCCGACCTTGGTCAGGTTGTGGGACATAGCTTGAGTAGGGAATTATTAGATGACGAATGAGTGATTGGACACAGAAAACTAGGCAACAAAAAGGCCCCGGATGTCCGGGGCCTTGGTTGGTTCCTGTCTCGAGGCGGTTTACCGCTTGGAGAACTGGAAACGCTTACGGGCGCCTGGACGGCCGGGCTTCTTACGTTCGCGCATCCGACCATCGCGGGTAAGGAGGCCTTCTTTCTTCAAAGGAGCGCGGAGGGTGGCATCCATTTTCTGGATCGCCCGAGCCAACCCATGCGAAATCGCACCCGCTTGTCCGTTAGGGCCGCCACCGATGACGTTGACGGAGATATCCAGCTGACCTTCGAGGCCGGCGATACGGATCGGAGCCGTAGCCGCCTTGACGAGGGCTTCGGTGTAGAGGTACTCCTCGGCAGGCTTGCCGTTGATGGAAATAGAACCAGTACCGCGGGAAAGGCGGATACGGGCCGAGGCGGTTTTACGACGGCCGACGGCGGTGATGGCTGGGGACTTGGCGCTCATTGCAAATTAGGCTTATCGATTAACCCTTGAAAGGGATCGGGTTGGACGCGGCGTGGTCATGCTTGTCGCCGGCGTAAACGCGGAGCTTAAGGAGCATCTCGTTAGCGAGACGATTCTTAGGGAGCATACCTTTGACGGCATGGGTCACGATGAATTCAGGACGTTTGGCGCGCATCGCACCTACGCTGGTACGGTAAGCGGTACCCACCCAACCGGTGTAGAACATGTAGGTCTTGTCTTCTTCCTTAGAGCCGGAAAGACGGACTTTGTCGGCATTGATGACAATGACGTAGTCACCCGTATCCACGTGGGGGGTGTAAGTGGGCTTGTGGCGGCCGCGGAGGATATTGCTGATTTTGACAGCGAGGCGGCCGAGGATTTGATCCTTGGCGTCGACGACGTACCAGGTCTTGTCCTTGAGCTGCACGTTCTTGGCTAGCGTGGTCTTCATAAAGAGGGAAAGCGGGAACATGAGAAAGCGACCCCCTCCGTCAACACCCGAATGCAGCTTGGGCCCCCAAGGGGTGAAATAGACCAAAAACAAGGGAGGCGCAGTCTAAACTGCGCCTCCCGGTTGACCCTCCTTTGTAAGGCGGGCTTAGAACTTAAAGGTCGCGAAAACGCGGTACCAGACCGTGGAACCGCCAGTCGATGGCTGGCCATCGGTGTTATAGGCGTAGCTGATGCCTGCACCCAGCTTAGCGCCTTGACCGACAGCACGGGTCACATCGGCCGAGGCGCCGAGGTAAAGGTAAGCGTTCTTTCGACCAGAAACCTTTTCGGCCTTGGAGGCATTCAAGAAGCCAGCGTAAGCTTTGGTTTCGATATCATAGCCAGCTAGGCCGACATTAGCACCTGCAAAAGTCTTCGAGCCAGCGGCCTCGAGGACATACTGCTTCTGGTCGAGGCTGTAGTAGAGGTAAGCGGAAGGCTTGAAGTTAGCGTTAGAGAGCGTGAGACCAGCGTAGATTTCGCGATCCGAGGTCAGTTGCGAATAGCCATTGGCTGCGATCGTGTGAGCGGTGGCGGCGGTCGAGCGCTGGATGCCTACGTCGACGGTTCCGAACGAGGAGTCGGTCTTGCCACCGAAGGTGTAGGTGCGTTCGAAGGTGTCAGCGTTATAGAAATTGCCGTAAACAGAAACGCCGGAGAAACCTGGGACGTTATACTCGAGGGTCAGCGCCGACTGGACGAGGCCTTGCTCAGAGGAGCGTTCCATGCCGCGGTAAACGTTTTTGCTATCCCAGGCGAAACTGCCCCGGAGGGAGAGATCGTGGGAGGCGACGGCTACGGGAGCAGGCGCGGCGGATTGAGCGAAGCTGACGCTAAAAGAAGCGAGAGCGAGGGCGGTGAGGGTGTGCTTCATGGGTGAGTTATGAGACTCATCGTTTTGCGTAAAAAAAAGCTGATGGCAAGCCTCAAGGCGAGGCCGGCCCTCAGCATAATGAAGGACTCCACGCGGAGCCGACGAACTACATCGCAGCGATAATCGCGTCCCCGAACTCGGAGCACTTAATCTCCGTCGCACCCTGCATCTGTCGGGCGAAATCGTAAGTTACGCGACCACCACCGATGGCGCCATTCAGGCCCTTCAAGACCCTGTCAGCCGCTTCCTCCCAGCCCATATAGCGAAGCATCATCTCACCCGATAGAATGACGGAGCCGGGGTTTACGACATCCTTGTTCGCATACTTAGGAGCCGTGCCGTGGGTGGCTTCAAAAATAGCGTGCCCCGTCAGGTAATTGATATTACCGCCGGGAGCGATACCGATGCCACCAACCTGAGCCGCCAAGGCATCCGAGAGGTAATCACCATTGAGATTCAACGTGGCGATGACGTCGAAATCGGTCGGACGCGTAAGGATTTGCTGCAGGGTGATATCCGCAATCGCGTCCTTGATGATGAGACCAGCGCCAGGCTTGCCTTCGGGGATCATGCACCAAGGTCCACCATCGATTTCGACGGCGCCGAACTCGCTCTTCGCCAAATCATAACCCCACTTCATGAAGGCGCCTTCGGTGTACTTCATGATATTACCCTTATGCACGAGCGTCAGCGACTTGCGCTCGAACTTGATGGCATACTGGATGGCCGAGCGAATCAGCCGCTCGGAGCCCGGACGGCTGACCGGCTTGATACCCAAGCCTACCGTGGCAGGCTGCTCTTCACCGAAGCGGATTTTCTTAAACTCTTTCGGGAAGTTGGTCTTGATGAAATCCAACGTCTTCAGGGCGATTTCAGACCCAGCCTCGAAATCGATGCCAGCGTAGATGTCTTCGGTGTTTTCGCGGAAGATTACCATGTCGACCTTCGAAGGATTTTTGACGGGCGAAGGCACGCCGGTGAACCACTGCACGGGGCGCAGGCAAACGTAGAGGTCGAGCTGCTGGCGGAGCGCTACATTAAGCGAACGGATACCGCCGCCAGTCGGAGTGGTCAGGGGCCCCTTGATGCCGACTAAGTATTCGCGAAAAGCTGTTAAGGTCTCTTCGGGCAGCCAATTACCCGTCTGCTTGAACGCCTTTTCGCCGGCGAGCACTTCGTGCCAATGAATCAGGCGCTGACCTGCGTAAGCCTTGGCCACCGCGGCGTCCAAGACCCGGACCGAAGCACGCCAGATATCCGGACCTGTTCCGTCGCCCTCAATGAAAGGGACAATCGGCTGATGGGGGACATTCAGTTTACCATTAGCGATGGTGATGCGGCTGGCGCCGGCGGGGATAGGGGAACTCATGGGTCAAAGGGTGATAACAAACCTTGTTCGGGGGGATGGTTTCAAGCCTATACGATTAAAGAGAGTGGAGAAAAGAAAAGGACCCCCTTGCGGGGGTCCTTGATTTAACCGGGAGTGCCGGCGCCATCCGTCACGAATGACGGAAAAGACTAGGAAGAATTACTTCTTCTTAGCTTTGGTGGCTTTTTTGGCGCTCTTTTTAGCAGCAGCCTTCTTTTTTGCCATAGTTTTTTCCTTAGTTTGGATCGTTGTTGGGTTAGAGGGCAGCGCCTGCAGCGCCACCCTGACGATTCGCCCTACACTGACCCGCGCATGCTTTGCTTGGCGGGTGATACGAGTGCGGAGCTCCGACGGTACGCGGAAAGAAACTTGGCGAGAACGAGAAGGCTCGATCGCCGGGCGAGAGTCATCGAAACAATCCAGCGCGTGCCGGATGACTTCGCTGAGCGTGGTGAAACCAGACCGATGCTGAAAGGCGATTGCTTCAGAGTGCAACTTCGGGGGAAGGGACACGGTGATGAGACTTTCGCTCAGGGTTTCGGTTCGGTTCGTCACGTTTCGGTTAACTCTTAGTAAGATTGATAATCATAATACGCGCTTGCGCAAGCGGAAATTTACATGCCTCCAGACGACGCAACCTACGCGTAAAAAATCTGCCTAAAAATTATCTGCGTAACGATGAATTCACTACGCGTCGCGGACGTCGCGCCGACGGTTGACGGCCAGTGATAACCTAAATAACTTCCAGCCATGTCCGCGCATCATCACCCTGAGGAAAATCACGCGGAGGAATGGCGCGGACTCGCGACTTTAGCCTTTGTTTGCGGGCTCGGGGGCATCGCAGCGTGGATTGCGTACTCCTACGGCGCAGCGCCTTGGGTGCGCTACGCTTTAGCCGGTGGCGCGAGTCTAGCCGGCGGTTGGGAAGCCGCGGAAGAAGGTTGGCACGCGCTCCGTTGGCATCGCCGCATCGACGTCCACACGCTCATGCTTTTGGCGGCGCTCGGAGCCTGGATTGTCGGTCAGCCGCTGGAAGGTGTGCTCCTGCTTTTCCTCTTTTCGACCGCCGGAGCGATCGAACATTACGCCATGGCCCGCACGCGTGGCGCCATCGACGCGTTGCTTGATCGGGCGCCAAAGAAAGCCCGTCAAATCAGCGCCGAAGGCAATGAAATCGAGGTTCCGGTAGCTAATCTCCGGCCTGGCGACCGGGTTGTCATCCTTCCGGGAGAACTGGTGCCAGCGGACGGCAAAGTCGAATCTGGCGAAAGTGCGATCGATGAATCGACCCTTACCGGGGAAGCCAAACCAGTCGACAAACAGACCGGTAGCGACGTCGCGGGCGGGACGCTTAACTCCTGGGGCAGACTGGTCGTACGCGTCGCCAAAGCCGAACAAGACAGCGCCCTTCATCGCATTGTTAAGCTTATCCACGAAGCTCAGGAAAGCAAAGCACCTGCTCAGCGAGCCATCGATCGCTGGGGCGATAGCTACGCCATCTTCACCCTCTCCGCTGCCGCCCTATTCTTCATGATTCTGCTGGCTACGGGCGTTTCCGCCATCGGCGACGACCGCTCGGCGCTTTACCGCGCCATGACGCTGCTGGTCGTGCTGAGTCCCTGCGCGCTTGTTCTTTCGGTACCCTCCGCCGTGCTGGCGGCGATCGCCGCTGGCGCTCGTCACGGCATCTTATTCCGAGGCGGTGCGGCTGTAGAACGCTTGGCGGACGTCGATTGCATCTGCTTTGACAAAACCGGGACCTTGACCGCCGGAGAACCCGAAGTCGCCGCCTTGGAAGTTTTTCCAGCGACGGCTGACCGGCGACGCGCCCTGAGCGCATTCCTCTCGCTTGAAGCTGGCACCACCCACCCATTTGCAGCTGGAATCGTCCGCGCCTGTCAAAGCGAGGGCGCCGTCATGTTGGCAGTAAAAGGGCTTTCTAATTCGCCCGGACAAGGCGTTTCGGGCTCAGTCGAGGGAACACGCTGGAGTGTCGGCACCCGTGAATTCACTGGAAGCCACGAACTCGCCGAGGCCGGGCTTCCGGCCGGAGCCATTGTCAGCGAAGTATGGGCCTCTGACGGCACCGTCACCGTTCGGGCCACCCTCGTTGACCGCATCCGCCCAGAAAGCGCCCCCACCCTCGCTTCTCTGCATACCCGAGGCATCCGCACCATGATGCTCACGGGAGACCGCGAAGAGGCCGCCGCGGTGGCTGCACAACAGGTCGGAGTACAAAGCTACGCCGCTGCCCTCACTCCTGACGCCAAAATGGCCGCCATCCGCCGGCTCTCCGCCGAAGGTCATGTCGTCGCCATGGTGGGTGACGGCGTAAACGATGCCCCAAGCCTTGCCGCCGCTGATGTGGCGGTGGGCATGGGCGGACGCGGAAGCGATGCCGCCCTTGAATCCAGCGATGTCGTCCTAACAGACGATCGGATCGGTCGTCTCGTCGACGCCATCGAACTTAGCCAGAGCGCGCGTGCCGCGATTCGCTTTAACGTCATTCTTTCCATCGGGGCGGCCCTAGGGATGGCCGCGACCGTCATCCTACTGCCAGGAATGAAACTTTGGGAAGGCGTCATGGTCCACGAAGGCAGCACCATCTTGGTCTGCCTCAATGGACTTCGCCTGCTGACCCATCGCCCCGTTCGCCGCTAAGGCACAAAAAAGGGCGTCACTCCGAGAGAGGGGCGCCCTTTAAAAGCAGGATTAACCCTGAGACTTAGCGTAGCTCCTTGCCGGCGCCATCGAAGAGCTTGAAGGCTTCGATGCTATAGGCGGGATCAGGCTTAGTGCCCAAACGCACCTTGCAGGACTTCATCAAGTCACGGAAGAATTCGCGGTCTTCAGTCACGATACGATCCAAGTTGATCGGGTGAAGCAGGATGTTGATTTCAAGCTCCTTATCGGGGCCGTAAGTCTCGCGTAACTTGCGGATCGTGCTGAGTAATTTACGTTGGATTTCGACAGAGACCGTGCGCGGGTTCTTCACGATGCCGCGACCTTGGCAATGCGGACACGCCGTATACATCGAGGTCGTATTCGACTCGGTATGGCGTTGCCGGGTCATCTGGAGGACGCCTAATTGCGAAATCGGGAGGATCTGGTGCTTGGCCCGGTCGCCTTCCATCGCCTCGCGCATGGTGTCGTAGACCTTCTTGCGGTCCTTGGGGTTCTTCATGTCAATCGTGTCGACCATGATGAGACCGCCTAAGTTACGGAGCTGGATTTGACGGGCGGCCTCGGTGACGGCCTCAAGATTCGCCTGAACGATGTAGTCCTTGCCGTCCTTGGTCGCGCCACGATGGGAGCCCGTATTGACGTCGATTGCCGTGAGCGCTTCGGTTTCGTCGATGACGATTTCACCGCCGCTGGGCAACGGCACGCGACGTTGGAAGAGCTGCTCAATCTGACGCTCGATATTATACCGCTCAAAGACGGGAATCGGGTCTTTATAAAGCTCCACGCGAGAGCGCGAACGAGGCGAGATTTCGCCGACCAACTCTTGGACGAGCTTAAAGTCTTCTTCATTATCGACCAGGATACGGTCCACTTCTTCGGTCAAGAAGTCGCGCACCGTACGCTCAATCAACCCGGGTTCGCTATAAAGCAGGACAGGCTTGCGCTCGGGAGCGTTGATTTTTTCGACGATCGCCTGCCAGCGACGAAGCAAGACGTGCAGATCACGCACGAACCAGCGGGCCTGTTTGCCTTCGCCGGCAGTACGGATGATGATGCCCATGCCTTCGGGAATCGTCAGCGAACGGAGGATGTCCTTCAGCCGTTCGCGTTCCGAAGCTTCTTCAATTTTACGTGAAACGCCGCAAGCTCCACTGAAAGGCATCAAGACCAAGTAACGACCGGCCAAAGCGATGTTGGTCGTCGAACGCGGACCCTTGGTCCCGATCTGATCCTTGACGACTTGGATGACGATATCCGAACCCGCAGGGAAGAGCTGGGGGATGTCCTTGGCCTGATAGCGAGCCTTACGCTGCTTCTGTTCGGCGGATTCATTATCCCGGATAAATTCCACCTGCGAGTCATTCGCCGCCGGGAGCATGTCCCAGTAGTGCAGGAAAGCATTCTTAGGATGGCCGATATCGACGAAGGCAGCCTTGAGACCGGCTTCGAGGTTTTGGACGCGGCCCTTGAAAATCGAGCCCACCATGCGGGTCTCGCCCTTGTGTTCGATTTCAAACTTATCGAGCACGCCATTGGTCAGCAAAGCGACTCGCTTCTCCAAAGTCTCGGCATTGATCACCAACTCCCGATAGATTGCCCGGTCTTTGGAGAAATGCTTTACGATGCGTTGCAGAAGCGGGAGCTCCTTGCGGCGGCGGTCGGCATCCTCCGCCAGCTTTTGCTGGTCGATTGGAGAGGTTTGTTCGCCACCTTCCGGCAGCTCATCTTGGATATCTTCAGGTTCAGTATTATTGTCGGTCATCTCGGTCAGGCGGTTAAGCCGGTTGCCGGAGAGCCTCCACCTTCGCCGCCATCAGCCGAATGCCGATGAACGCTCTGGACTAGTCCAAGGAGCAGGAAACAGCTAAGTACGAAAGACCCTCCGTAGCTAAGAAAAGGAAGGGGGACCCCAGTGACGGGCATTAGATCGATGTTCATGCCGATATTGATGACGACGTGGGTGCCGAGCACCACCGCCGCCCCAATCGCCAACAGCGCGCCGAACCGATCGGCCGCCAGGGAGGCCGTACGCACGACCCGCCAGAACAAGAGAGCAAATGCACCAATCACCAAGAGTCCGCCCGTAAGGCCGATCTCCTCGGCCATCCCGGAAAATAGAAAATCGTTATGCGCGGCGGCTTCCGGCAAATAACCGAAACGCGCTTGCGTGCCATTTCCGATACCCTGACCGCTGACCCCCCCTCGACCGACCGCGATAACGGCCTGCCGGACATTCCACGTCACGCCTAGCCCACGAGGATCAACGACTTGTGGGGCGACAAATGACATGATGCGCTCGCGTTGATAATCTTTTAACAAGAAAAACCAGGCTGTTTTTTCGTGAGTACCTCGCACCGCCCGAGCCGGGTCGCGATCTTCGGGATGGCTTTCGGAATATTCAACGACCCCCTTGGAGTATTCTCTCAAATCTAAAGCCAGAACACCCCCAAAAACAAGAGCTGACACTCCAGCCACCACAAAGAACCTAGAAGCTAAGCCAGCCACGAAGAGTAAGATAAATGAAAGCGGCAGGTAGATGAGGGCAGAACCTAGGTCAGGCTGCACAAAAATCAAGACAAAGGGCACGGCGGCGACCCCTAAAGCCTTCACGACGGTTAGCCAGGTCGCTCGAAAACTTCCGATCGGTAAACGCGAGAGCAAAGCGGCTAAAAAAACCAAGGCCCCGACCTTGGCAAATTCCGAGGGCTGCAGGGAAAACGGGCCGAAATCCATCCAGCGCCGCGCCCCATTGATACTTCGAATAAAGCTGCCTAAATCGGCTTTCAAGACAGCGCAGGCGGCGATCGGTAAAAGCAAGAACACCCCCGCCAGGTAAATCCGGCGAGCGTGGATTTGGATCAAACGGTAATCGATCGAAGAAACCGCCCAATACGCGACCCAACCCAAGGCGATAAAAACCATTTGCGAACGATAAAAACCCGTGTCTTTCGCCACCCCCGCGGAATGAATGGCGACCACTCCCAAGGAACTTAAAAGAGCGATGACCACGACCTGCGTCCAATCCGTCCGCCAAGCAAAATTAGCAAATTTGTCCCACCAGATAGCGGCCGGAGACCGCTCGTCTTCTAGGAGGTGGGACATGCCCTTAGGCAACCCAGATTGGGCTGGGGTGGCAAGGCGAACCTCCCGAAAGGGCTTGCGACTAAGCCTCCGAGCGTAAGGGTATGACCCCCCGGAACCTCCGGTAAGCACCAAGCCTTCCTCCTGTGGCCGCTGACCAAAGCATTCTCGCCTCCGTGGCATTCTCCTCCGGGGCAATCGTGGCCTATGCGGTAGCAAAGTGGCGGGAAAACACCCTTGGAGCCCTCCGCGACGCCCGATTACGCACCGAAGTCGAATTAGCCCGCCGCGAGGCAACCGTTGAAGCATCTGAACTTCACGCCAAAGCGGAGGCCGAAAAACGAGAGGCAAACCAGCTCAAAGCCGCCGCCGAAATCGAGGCCCACCTTGCCGCCGAACTTAAAGCGGAAAGCGAACGTCAACGCGACTTTCTGGGACGCGAACTTCAACGCCTTTCCGGCCTCAACCCCGAAGAGGCCCGCAAACTCACCATCGATACCCTTCGCAAGGAATATCAGGACGAGATCCAGCATCTACGCCGCGAATTACTCGATCAAGTCGAACAAGATATTTCGGACGAAGCCCGACGCAAATTACTTTCGGCGATGCAGCGGCTCACGACGCAAACCACACAAGACGCGACCACCGTCGCCGTCTCGCTGCCAGGTGAAGAAATGAAGGGACGCTTGATTGGCCGTGAAGGGCGCAACATTCGCGCATTCGAACAGACCACCGGCGCCACTCTGCTCATCGACGAAACTCCCGGCGTGGTATTGATTTCTTGCTTCGATCCAGTACGACGAGAAATCGCGCGCATTGCGCTCGACCGCATCGTCAAAGACGGCCGCATCTCGCCCGGACTCATTGAAGACACCGTCCGGACATCCTCCGAAGAGGTAGTAAAACAGGCCCTGCGACACGGTCGCGACGCCGTTCGTGACTTGGGATTACCGCCGATGGATTCGTCGGTCGAAGAGCTTTTGGGTCGCCTCTATTTCCGACTTTCAGCCAACCAAAATACCCTCGCCCACTCCATCGAAGTCGCTCAACTGTGTGCGATGTTGGCCGCGGAAATCGGCATCGACCCCGTACCCGCGAAACGGGCCGGACTGCTTCATGATATCGGCAAAGCCATCGAAGCTGAAGCTGGCAGCAGCCACGCTCTCGCCGGGGCCGCCCTGCTCCGCCGGGTCGGCGAAGATCCGCGCGTGGTGAATGCCGTCGCCGCCCACCATCGCGAAATCGAAGCTGAAAGTCTTTACGCACCCTTGGTCATGATCGCTGACTCAGCCTCGGGCTCACGTCCCGGCGCCCGCGCTTCCACTCTCGAGAGCTATGCGCAACGGGTGAAACGTCTGGAAGAAGTCGCCCTGACTTTCGAAGGCGTGAGCGAAGCCTTTGCCTTCCAGTCCGGACGGGAACTTCGGGTCATGGTCGACCCGGGCAAAATTGATGATTTCGGGGCGACCGAGCTCATCCGCCGGATCAGACTTAAGGTGGAAGAGACCCTTTCTTATCAAGGAACGGTCAAAATCTTGCTTATTCGTGAACAAAGGTTCACTGAAGAGGCTCGCTGAGGGACTTTCTTGTTGTTAATCAATAGGGGGTACTTATTCACATGGGTTCCGGTAATCACCCCGAGAGCAATTTCGGCATCCCCAAGGAGGTTCGTCCTCCGTCACCAAGGGACCGACAAACGCGGGGCGTCTCCACTACGGAAACGTCCCGCATCACACCGGCCAGCCCCAACGAAGGCTGCCCAAAAAAAGAAACATGAGCCAACCAGAAACCCAGGGCCAGGAGCCAGTCTCCGCCCAACAGCCCGCCGCGGACGCAGGCGCCAATGAAGTCCGCACCCCCGCACCCCGTATCAACGAAGCCAAGTTAGAGTCCGCCCACGCGGAACTCCCTCCGCTTTCAGTGATCGGAGCAACCGCCGAACCCGCCGCCAAACCCGGTACCATCGTCGCCCCGAAGCAATTCGGTCGTCGCGGTGTTCCTCGCGGCGCCGCCCCCACCGCTAACGGTCCAGCCGCACGTCCAGTCATGGGCGTCGTCGAAAACCCCGCTGATCTCACCGAGACTATCTCCGGTGCTTTAGCACAGCAACCCGCACCTCAGCGCGAGCCTCGTGAACAACGCGAACCACGCGAACCTCGTCAACCACAAGAGGGCACTCCCACCGGAGACCGTCCACAAGTTGAAGATCGTCCGCGTCGCGAGCCCCGTCAGGAAGGAATCCCTCAAGGTGATCGCCCTCGCTATGAAGACCGCCCTCGTCGGGAGCCCCGTCAAGAGGGCGCCCCTCAAGGCGATCGTCCTCGCTTCGAAGACCGTCCGCGCCGCGAACCGCGTCACGAAGGAATCCCTCAAGGGGATCGTCCTCGCTTCGAAGACCGTCCTCGCCGGGAGCCGCGTCAAGAGGGCGCCCCTCAAGGGGATCGTCCTCG
>QYQK01000103.1 GCA_007280935.1 Opitutales bacterium | reverse complement strand
GGCGGGCCGCCGATTTCGATGGTCACCGCTACGGTCGTCGGGGCGATTTCGGTGTCGGCTGAACTGAGGACAAGTTTGTCGATAATCTCATCGCTTTCGACGGGCATCCAGAGGGTTCGCACCTGACGGCCGTCACCGGTCAGCAACTGGCGGGCGGACTTCGATCCTGGGACGTCGCCGGTGCCATTATAGTCGGCGAAGTCGCGGGCACCGTAGAATACCTTCTTCTGCACCTTGCCGCCGATGAAGTGCACCTCGGCAATCATGGCGATGGCATCTGCATGGGCCCCCCAGCCGCCGACAGCACCGAGGAAGTGAATGCGGTTGGCCACGGAGCCGACCGGAATCTCGACCTTCTGCGAGAAGGATTTGGAATAGGCTGCGGGGAAGGCGCCGCCCTTGAGGACGATGACATTCAGTCCGTCCTTGGAGGTCTTCGGGTCGACGACCTTATACGGCACGCCGTTGGATTCGACTTTGCCGAACTGGGCGAAGGGTAAGGTGTCACGCTTGGCCTCTTTGTTGGCGTAGAGGCCGTTAGAGGTCGAAGCGGTGAAAGCCGCACGAAGGTCAAGCAGACGGAATCGTCCGACCGTCTCGCCTTCTGGGCTGATGGCGACACTGCGAAGGTAGGCGATGACATTGCGCAGGCCTTCGGCTCCAAGGGCCTCGAAGCCTTCGGGCATCAGCGAGTTCGGGCTACGCTCGCGGCTGACGATGTCCGTCACCTTGAGTTCGGCCGACAGGCCGCCGGGGAGCTTGAGCTTAACGAAGGTGGGGTTCTCGCTACCGATGAGGGCGGAATATTGGGTGCCGTCCTTCATCTTGAAGTTCCAGGTGCGATGCTCGTCGTCAACCATGCGATTCGGATCCACGATATGCACCAGCAGTTCGGCGGCCGGATGGGAACCGATTCCCTGCAGGTTTGGACCGAAGTCGTTGCCGACATTACCGACCTTGTGGCAGGTCTGGCAGACCGCAACGAAGAGCTCCTTGCCCTTGCTGGCATCACCAGGCTTCTCCACCTCAGGGCGGAGTTTGGCAACGAGCTCATCCTTGGCCGGGCTACTGCCGGCATTGAGTTTGGCCAGGACCGCGGCAGCACGCTTGGCAACGGCTTCGTCTGGATTGCGCACTAGCTGTGAGACCTGCATGGGGCCGAGCTGCATCGCGGAGAGCGACTTGGCTTCCAAGGCATCGAGCACCAGTCCGGCCCACTCGGCACGGCCGACGAGGGCGGAGAACAAAGTGGAGCGGAAGGCGCCCGCAGACTTCGGGAAGGCGGCGTAGAGAACCTTGCCGACGGATACATCGCCGGAGGCGGCGAGGGCGCCGGCGGTGGCGACGGCGACCGCTTCATTCGAACCAGCGAGCGCCTGGGCGAGCGCTGCGCGAACCTGCGGATCGGCGTCACGGAGGAGGACGAGTACGCGGGCGGCGGCGACCTGCGCTTCAGCCGCGGCCTTGGCGTCAGCAAGCACGGGCACCAGACGTCCGGCTACGGCAGCGAGCTCAGCCTTCAGGCTTCCATCCGTGAACCACAGCGCCGCGATCGAGGCGGCGGAGCCGGAGATGGCGTCATCAGGGCTGGCGAGCAACGTACGCAAGGCCGCACGTGCGGCATCGAGCGACGAGGGAGAGGCGACGCGACGGGAAGCGATTTCACGGATGACAGCGACCGTGACCGGCTTATTCGAGGACTTGGCAGCAGCGACCAGCACAAGCGAAGCGTCATCTCCATTAAGGGAAGCGGCGAGCGTGCGGGCGAACTCGGCTCCGGCGGTGTCGGACGGACCACTGAGGATGCCGGCAAGGACAGGACCGGGATTAGCAGCGGCGGCGGCCGTAGCAGCGGCCTTGGACCAATCGTCGGTCATACGGGCCTGAGCAGACAGCAGGAGCGCTCCGGCGGAGGCTTCGAGTGGTGCTGCGCCCATGGCGCGCAAGGCAGCCAAGCGGACACGGGGTTCGGCGTCCTCCAAGGCCTTGGCGAAGACTTCGGTCGGCAACTTGCTGTGGCTGGCTTCGGCGACGAGGAAAGCGTTCTTGCGCACTTCGGCGTCGGTATCAGCACAAAGGGCCCGGAGCAGGCCGTCCTCAAGGCGATCGAGACGTTGGAGAGCCCAGAGGGCCTGGATACGCGCTTCCGCTTTGGCGTCGCTGCGAACTTTAATCACGAGCGGGCCGACGGCGGAAGCGAGGAGACCGGCGTCCTTATCCATGAGGACTCGGAGGGCGTTGAAACGGACGACCTTGTTCGGGTGGTCGAACGCGGCGACGAGGCCGGCGACATCGGCCTTGGAGAGGTCGGGAATCTCGAACTTCTTCGCGGACTCATGTTGGATCCGGTAGATGCGACCGAAATAGTGTTCGCGGTCGGGGCGCACGGAAGCGCCGGACTTGCTGTGCAACGGACCTCGGGTGTCGTTGTGCGCGACGACGGGGGTATAGAAGTCGAGGACGTACAGCGCGCCGTCCGGACCGAACGAAACGTCAATCGGACAGAACCAATGATCCATGGAACGTAGCCATTCACGGTCCTTGAGGGTGAGTTCGCCCAGGAAGGTGGGGCCGGTCGGAACGAGTTTCTCAAAGTGGATGATATCGAGAATCGGCTCGGAGGTGAAGATGGCGTCGCGATATTCTTCGGGCCATGCGCCGTGCTCCTGAACGGCTACAGAACATGCGGCGGTGTAATAGCCGACCTGGTCGATCTGCAGAAGCGGAGCTCGGTCCGGGAGATCGGTACGCAGGACGGGGCGGCGCGGGTTGACGGAATTGAAGGCCTTGGCGGGCGTACCCGGAGCCTTGGCGAGAATAGACTCAGGTAGCACGACGTGTTGAATCGGATTACCGTTGGTCGCCTTACCGTGGAAGAGTTCCATCTTGCTGGTGACTTCGTTACCGAAGCTATTGCCGCCTTGAGAGGCGATCTGCTCGATGGCCGAACCGTCCGGCTTGAAACGGAAGGTGCCGGAGGAGAGACGTACTTTGAGTTCTGGGTTTGAAGCGGGGAAGACCTCGCCGCCGCCGCCATTGCTGGCGTAGACCCAGCCGTCGGGAGCCAGGACGAAGTGATTGGCGACGAAGTGCGTGTCACCCGGGGTGAAGCCACCGTAGAGGATCACTTCCTTGTCGGCCTTGCCGTCACCATCGGTGTCGCGGAGCCAGACGATGTGGGGCTGGCAGACGACGATGACGCCGTCCTTGTAGTGACAGAAACCGGTAATCAATTCGAGTCCTTCATGGAAAATCTTTTTTTGATCGAAGACGCCGTCATTCTTGCTGGAAGTCAGAATGCTAATCTTGTCCTGCGCCGGACGGTCGTAGCTGCCAGGCACGAGCACACCACCTTCGCGCCACGACTCAGCGGTGAGCGGACGACGTCCGTTCGGATACTCCGGCGTCTCAGCTACCCACAAGCGGCCGCGTTCATCCCACTGGACGGCGATAGGCTTATTAATCAGAGGCTCGGACGAAATAACGCTGGCCTTGAAGCCGGGTTGCATCTGGAAAGCGGCGATGGCCTTTTCGGCACGACTGGGTCCGCCGACCGGGTAACGCATGTCCACGAGATCCTTCGGGGTGCAGAGTTCGTCGACATTGGTACGACGAGCGGCCCAGGCGATACCCCGCTTAATGAAGGTGCGGTAGCTGGCATGCGCGAGCGTCTCCGTTTCACCCTGCAGAAAAACCGCGGAACGAAGGCGGTCGTTCTCGAACACCCAGACTTGTGGCTGGATGTCATAGACCGAAACCTTGTCGGCGACTTCCGTGATTTTCTTACGATTGGCGCCGACCTTCGAGGTGAACGATGACGCGAGCACTTGAATCTTCTCGTTGAGATCGAGTTCGAAAACGGTATGGTCGGTGACGTCAAAAGTGGATGCATCCTTGGCCAACGGATGGGCGTCGGTACGAACATTAAGCATCATCAGAGTGCGGAAGTGCCGGCTATCCGGCGTCCAACCTGCACCAAAAGTATCCTTTGCCCAGTTGGCCGAAGGTCCGGCGATGGCGCCTCTTAGAGCGACGAAGCTGATACCGCGGAGAGAGAGATCGGCGAGCGCCGCGCGATCGTTGACATCGTAAGGGGTGTAGTCCTTGCGATAGAGAACGATGACTTCGTCCTTCTCGTGCTTGAGGTCGATGATTTCGCTCGGGCGATTCGCTTCGGTCACGATAGCACCGGCGGCGGTGAGTTCCGCGACGAGCGATTTGACCGCAGTGTAATCATCAGCGACGACGGTGACCTTGATCGGGGCGGCGCCAAGCACGGCGGTGGCGCAGACCATGGCGAGGCGCAGGAGGGGGGCGATGCGGGAAAGCATACCCTCATCAAAGTAAGCCGCCCGATGCCTACAAGACTTAGCGACTCCTTGAACTACAACCCGACCCCTCTCAGATGCACATTTGGGATGATTTCAGACCTCGCCCCTAAAATGGGAGGGGGCGTGGCCCGTCGATTTTTTAAAGGCCGAAGAGAAGCTGTTGCCGTTGGCGAAACCGACCTTGCGGGCAATCACAGCCAGTTTGTCGTCGGATTCACTGATAAAGCGAATTGCCTGCTGAATCCGTAGATGGGTCAGATGATTCATCGGGGTGCGGCCGATCTCTTTCAGGCAAAGACGACGCAGGTGTTCGAAGCTTAATCCGGATTGACGAGCCAGCGACTGGGTGTCCCAGGCGAAATCAAGGCGGCCATGAACCTCATCCCACAGGCGCTGCACCCGCGGATCACCCCGAAAACTACCGGCGAAACTTCGCACATAATCATAGGCCAGCTCGATCCACTGGTGATTACGACGAGATACTTTGGCGCCCTTGAGTTCGGCGATGAGTCCGGTGATGGCGGCTCGTAAGGGTTCGCCGTCGAAATCGGAAAGTACCGGTGAGCTGGCCCGGAAGATTGTATTGGAACGAACGCCTCCGCTGAAACGTACCCAGCAAAAATCCCAGCGCTTACTTCGACCGATGCGGAAAGAATTACGGATGCCGGCTGGCTGCAGGCAAGCTTGGCCCGCCGAGATGGTCCGCCAACGGCCGTCGACCCAGATTTGCCCTTGACCGGACAGACAAGCCATAAAGAAGGCACCGCTCTGATTGGAACGGACGACTTCATACGGAGCCAGCATCTCGGCGACGCCAAGGTGGGCGATTTCAAAGAGCCCTAGTTCCTTGCAGCGCACCCCAGAAAGCACCCATGGGCGTTCATCCTTATAATCTGCCGCTACTACGATTTTCCTCCGGGAACGCGGGTTCTCGATGTCAGTTTCAGGATGACGAAGTTGCGTCTCGCTGTAATGATTTAAATCGCTCTTACGGGCCACTCCCCTTGCATAAGCGCTGAAGTTGCCAAGCGCAACCCTGACCACACTCACCTACTCTTAAACTACTATGCCCAACCCCTGGACCGGAAAAGGAAACCCTTACACCCGCACCGAAGTCATCGCTCGCCTCCGCGACACGATGTCCAAAGGCAAACCGATCATCGCCGCCGGCGCCGGCACGGGCATTAGCGCCAAGTTCATCGAACGCGGCGGCGCCGATCTGGTGATTGTCTATAACTCCGGCCGTTTCCGCATGGCCGGCCACGGCTCCACGGCCGGCATGATGGCCTATGGTGATGCGAATGCCGTCGCGATGGAGATTGGCGAATATGAAGTCCTCCCAGTCGTCGAAGAAATCCCCGTCATCTGTGGTGTCCACGCCACCGATCCACGACGCCGCATGTGGCACTGGCTCGGTAAGGTGAAGGACATGGGCTTCTCCGGCATCAACAACTTCCCGACCCACACGATCATCGACGGCAAGTTCCGCCAAGTCCTCGAAGAGACCGGCATGAGCGTGAAGAAGGAATTCGAAACCGTCGCCCTCGCCCGCAAGATGGACATGTTCACGATCGTCTACGTGGGCTCGCCGGAAGAATCCAAAGCCATGGCCGAATCCGGCGCCGATGTCATCATCGCGCACGTAGGCACCACGGTCGGCGGCTCCATCGGCGTGACCAACGCTACGATGAGTCTGCCTGAGGCGGCGAAGATTACCCAAGGTATTATCGATGCCGCGAAGTCCGTCCGTAAGGACCTCATCTTCCTCAGCCACGGCGGCCCGATCAACACGCCCGAGGACGCCGCCTTCATCAACGAGCACACCGACACCGATGGCTTCGTCGGAGCTTCTAGCCTCGAACGCATGGCGGTCGAGCAGTCCCTCACCGACCTCACCCAGCGCTTCAAGCAGATCCCGGTGAAGCGTAAGTTCTTCTGAGCCCATGGCCACAATCGCAGTTCTCGGCACGCTTGATTCCAAGGGCGAAGAACATGCTTTCGTGGCGGCGCTCATCGCCCAGCACGGACATAAGCCGCTGTTGATCGACGTCGGTACGGGCGGCCCGGCCACGGTGCAGCCCGACATCACCCGGGAACAGGTCGCCGCCGCCATCGGCCTCGATCTCGCTTCGCTGATGGCCAAAAAAGATCGCGGTGCCTGCGTCATCGCAATGACCCACGCCGCTCCCGCCCTCGTCTCCAAGCTGGCTGCCGACGGACGTATCCAAGGTATCATTTCCCTCGGTGGCGGAGGCGGCACCGCCATCGGCACGGCCGCCATGCGCGCCCTGCCCCTCGGCTTTCCTAAGCTCATGGTTTCGACCTTGGCGGCTGGAAATATCGCACCTTATCTCGGCACGAAAGATATCACGATGATGCCCAGCATCGCTGACGTCGCCGGGCTCAATCGCCTTTCGCGCGTCATTTTCACTCGGGCCGCGGGTGCCATCTGCGGCATGGTCGGCGCTGAGCCGGAAATCGGCGCCGCCAAGCCCCTCATCGTCGCTAGCCAGTTCGGTAACACGACTACCTGCGTGACCGAAGCCAAGAAAGTTCTCGAAGCGGCGGGCTATGAAGTCCTCGTCTTTGCCGCGACCGGCACCGGCGGACGCATCATGGAATCAATCATCGAAAGCGGCATCGTTGCGGGCGTACTCGACCTCACCACGACCGAATGGGCCGATGAGCTGGTCGGCGGGGTGCTTAACGGCGGACCCGAACGCATGGATGCTGCCGCCAAAGCCAACGTGCCCGTCGTCGTCGCCCCTGGTTGCCTTGATATGGTCAACTTCGGCGAGATGGCCTCGGTGCCGGCCAAATTCAAGGGACGTAATTTCTATATTCATAACCCGCAGATCACGCTCATGCGCACGACGGCCGACGAATGCCGACAGCTTGGCGAGATTATCGCGAACAAGGCCAACAGCTACCGTGCTGGCACCGCTATCATGATTCCGCGTAAGGCAATCTCCGTCATCAGCGCCGTCGGACAGCCTTTCCACGATAGCGCCGCCGATGAGGCGCTTTTCATGTCGCTGAAGGTGAACGCCACGGTTCCGGTGCAGGAATTCGACTTGGCGATCAACGACAAGGAGTTCGCCCAGGCGTGTGCGTATAAGTTGATCGAGCTGATCGGTTGCCGTTCGTGAGCGAAGTGCGGACGCAACGTCTGGCGTATGCGGCGATGCTGTTCAATATCGTCGCTTGGGGTATGTCGTGGGTAAGCGTTCGCACCGTGCTGACGGAACTTGATGCAGGACAGGTCGGCGCGATGCGCTACCTCATCGCCTCTGCCGTGATGGTCCCCGTATGGTTTTGGCGCGGCCGACCGCTGCCCGCCCGTTCGGACCTACTGCTCGTCACCCTGCTCGGCTTGTTCGGATTCTGCTTCTACAACTTGGGCATCAACTTCGGCGAAAAGACCGTCGACGCGGGGACGGGCTCCCTACTGATCTCTTTCCAACCTATCTTGGTCATCGTGATCGGTGTGCTGCTCCGCAGAGAAGTCGTCAGCCTGGTCGCCTGGATTGGCATCCTGATCTCGATGGCGGGCGTGATCATGACGGCGATCGGCGGCTCGGTCGGGCTTACGCTGAACCTCGGCACAATCCTGATCCTTGGCGCCGCACTGTCCTCCGCCATCCAGACCTTGATCAATAAGGCGCTGACCCGACGCTACCATGCATTGGATGTGACGACCTGGGCCATCTGGATCGGAACGATCGGCCTATTGCCGTTCGCCCACGACCTTCCTGGGGCATGGGGCCACCTCTCGACGAACGGACTGCTCCATCTGATCTTCCTTGGCGTCGTCCCCGCGGCGCTCTGCTACACCCTCTTCGCCTGGGTGCTCACGCAGGTGCCCATCGCGACGGCGATGAGCGCGGTCTACGCCATCCCGGTGTTCTCCCTCATCTTTGGCTGGTTGATGCTCGGTGAACGCCCTGCCACGATGACTCTGGTCGGCGGTGCGGTGACGATCATCGGCGTAGCGTGGGTGCAGCTCCTGACACGTAAGGAGAAGTCCTGAGGTAGGTGTCTTCCTCGTGCCCTCTGGACCTCTGAGCCTCCGTGCCTCTAGTTTTTCACTTCCCCAACTCGACCGCCGTCCACGGCGCGCTTCGACCCTTGGTCGCTTCGCGCACGGCTTTGACTTCATCGGGCTTCACGGCTGGAGCCTTGTTGCCAAAGGCGTTGCGGACGTAGGTCAGGACATCGGCGAGCTGTTGGTCGTCCAAGCCCATGGGAGGCATCGGCACGAGACCGTAATCCTTACCCTGGACCTTGGTGGGGCCGGCTAAGCCATGCATGGTGATCCGGATGAGAGTCTGGGCATCGCCGGCGACCCATTCGCTCTTGGCCAACGGCGGATAGACACCGGTCAGGCCTTGGGCGGAAGCCTGGTGGCAGTTGAGACAGAGGGCCTCGTAAATGGCCTGGCCTGGCGAGATGACGGCGGGGCCGCTGTTGACAACCTTCTTGAGGTAGGCGGCCTGCGGTGCGGACAGTTCGGCGGCCAGCTTACCGGCGGTGGGAGCCAAGTGCCGAACGGTCTGCTTGAGGGCATAGTCGAGGAACTTATCTGAAGGCTGCTCGACCGCTCCCAAGGCGGTGCGCAGCGAAGTCTGACCCCCGACATGACTGAGGGCCACGACGGCCTCCAGGCGGACGCGAGGCTGCTTATCAGCGATGGCCTTGGCCAAGCGTACCTGAGTATCGGGCAACTGGGCCGACCACTCTCCAACGACGCGGGCGGCATAGGCCCGGATGCGGAAATCAGCCGAAGACTGAAGTTGGTCCAGTAATGCCGTGCGGACGAGACCGTGCGACTGCAGTACGCCGATGGCTTCGAGATATTGAGACTCCGAGCGGTCCTTAGCGATAAAGGCATCCGCGGCGGCGGCGACCATCTCAGTCGAACGGTAGAATAATAGACGACGGGCCTGGTAACGCGTCCAGCGCTCCGGCGAGCCGAGCTGGGCAAACAGGTCGCCTTCGGTCATCGACACGAGGTCGGGCTGTTTCACGGTCGGCAGTCCCTTGGCCGTGATGCGCCAGATGCGTCCGTGCGAACGATCCCGGCGCGGGTCGGCGTAGCTGGCCTGATAATGGCCGATGACGGCGTTGAACCAATCGCAGGCATACAGCGCGCCGTCCGGGCCGACGGAGACGTCCACAGGGCGGAAGGCTTTGCTGCTGGAGATGATGGGACTGACGATGCGCTCGGTCTTGAAACCGGAGCCATCGTCGACGAAGCGATGCAGGTCGAGGGTGTTGCCGTAATAACCGCCAATCAAGGCGGCGCCTTGCAGGTCAGTTGGCATAGCCTTGGTACCGAGGATATCCACGGAGTTGGACTTAAGCGGCGAATCAAAAAGCGAATGCGTGCCGGCATACTCGTCCGGCGTCTCAATCGCTCCGAGGCCTGGCAGGCTATAATAACCGGCGACGCGGTCACCGCTCTTATGGAACGGCTGGAAGAAGTCGTCGAAAGCGACACCCCAGCAGTTGTGCCCAGCCTTGCCGTACTGGAAGAACGGCTGGAGTCGCTGATTCTTAAGGTCGTAGCGCATCAGGCCCGACTTAGGCAGGCTGACGATACCACGCGGCGTCTCGACACGCGTGATCGCATGCAGGCCTTGGCTCATCCAAAGCGTGCCGTCGGGACCGTGGCTAATCGAGTTCACGAGCTGGTGGGTATCGCCCACGCCGAAGCCCGACATCAGGACCTCGGTCTTGTCCGCCTTCCCGTCGCCGTCCGTGTCGGTCAGTTTGATCAGGCGATCGAAATCACAGACTAAGATCGACGTGTTGCCAATATCGTCGGTCAGAGGCTCGACGCCTTGGACCATGGTCAGGCCTTCGGCGAAACGCACAGCCTTATCCGCCTTGCCGTCGCCGTCAGTATCCTCGAGGCGGAGGATGTAGTCGCGGGGCTTCACGCCGGGCACGGCCTGAGGATAGGTCGGAGAGCAGCAGATATAAAGTCGTCCCTTGGCGTCCCACGACATCTGGGTGGGCTTGGCGACACCGAGGGACTCGTCGGCGAACAGATTGACCTCGAAGCCTTCGGCAACCTTGAAGGTGGCCTGCTCCTCGGCGGCAGTCATGACCTTCTCGGTGCTCGCGGCCGGTCCAGCCTGCGCTGCCGGAGCCTGGGACTGCTCGCCGCGGGCAAGAGCTTGGATGTGCTTGTCCCATGACGAGACCAAGGGCTTATAAGCTTCGAAGTTTTCCTTCAGCGAAGGTACCGGGCCGAAGCCCTTACCGTAGTTCTGCGAAATGCGATCCCCGTAGACGAACGACCAGTTGGCCGGACGCCAGCAATCTGCCCAGAGCCGGTTCTTCTCGACGATCGCCGCACGGAGCTTGACCGATAGTTCGAGCTTATCCGGCAGTCCGAGGGAAATAGCCGTCTCCTGCCCAACCGCCGCGAGTGCCTTGTCAGAGAGGTGCAGGCCATCCGTAGCTGTCTCATTTCGAGTTACTTCGGTTAGCTTGACGAACGGTAATCCGCGCAGTTTGGCGATCTCAGCGACAGCCGCGGCATAGTCAGCGAGGTCCTTGCGGCGCACAGCCGTCGTCAGGTCAGGCGGGCGCTGCGACTTCATGAAACCGGCCGGCGACAGCAGTACGATGCGGGGAGTATGCCGGGACAGATCGTCGAGCAGTTTATGATAGTCGGCCTTGAACTTAGCCAGGCCAGCCTGACCTTCAAGCGCTTCGGCCTGGCCGAACTGCAGGATGAGCGTGGTCGCACCAGCGGACTCGAGCTGACCTTTCCATGGACCGAAATTCAGGTCGCGCCACTGTTCGTGGACGGTGTCCGCTTCCCAGGCCATGGAGCGGAACACCGGGTTCTTCGCAGCAAAGACCGCAGCGATGCGCGACTCGATCTCGCCCGACTTAGCTTCACGCACGAAATTTTCCTGACCGATGAAGACGACGACTTCGTCCTGGCTGAGACCGAACTTACCGTCTTTGAACGGCGACGGCGGAACCCAGGCGGACTTTACTTCTCCGAAGCGGTTCATCACCGTCTCCTTGGTCGTGACGGGTAGGTCGTTCAGCGGGTCGAGGACGATATTCCGATAATGGATCTCAGCCTTGTTGTTGCCGTGGATCTGCAGGCCAATCAGGCCATACGCATCGTCGATACTCGGATCGGTCTCGGTGTAATCCAAGGTGGCCTTGCCGTTGAGGAAGATCGTGATCCGCGGACCTTCGGCCCGGACTTCATACTTGTTCCATTCGCCCTTCTTCTCGAGTTCAGCAATCTCGGTGTCGGCCTTGACGCCATAGGCGCCGACCCCGGTACCGGCGCGGGCCAGGAACTTCTTACGACGGGATTCATCGTAGAGGGAGCCGGTGTGCCCTGCCCCGATGTCCGCTTGGTAGCCGATCATCTCGTTGGGCGGATTGGTGGCGCGTAGGCTGCGGAACTGGACGCCGGCGTTCACGAAGCCTTCGGTGCCGATTAGCTTATACTCGAGCGTCAGGCGGAAGTTATAAAAGGTACGTTTGGTCGTCAGGAACTCGTTACGCGGATTACCGGCCATCGAACCACCCACTATCTCGCCGTTCTCGACCCTCCAGACCTTAGGGTCCCCTTCCCATCCCGTCAGCGTCTTGCCATCGAACAACGGCGCCGGAGCCGCAAAGAGTCCGAGGACTCCAGCGAACAGGGACAAAATGGTTGCGAAACGCTTCATGGGGGTATCCGAGTTAGGCAATCCGCCAGGGAGATTTTTCCAAGAGTTTAAATGCAAAGGTAGGGACGGCACCACGTGCCTTCCTAAGCATTGGGGCACAAAAAAAGGACAGCACGTGGTGCTGTCCCTACCCCCTCTTGCCCTCGACCTTAAGCCAACCCCAAGTGCTTCAAGGCCTCAGGAGTCGGTCCGTCGAAGTTGACGGTCGGGACGTTGCCGACGTAGCCGATATCTTTCCAGCCTTGCGGCGTGGTGTAATAGCCGCTGGCCGCAAGGTAACGGAAACGTGAGAAGAAGTTCTGTTGGTTCTTGAATTCCTTCTTCACCGCGGTCTTACCGCAGATGTCATCAGCAATCTGACATTTTTGCGCTTCGGTGATGGCCACGAAATCCTTGTGGAAGCGTTTCTGAGCCTCGGCATCAAGCCAATCGAGCCCTACTAAGATGATCGGCCGATCTTTGTTGGTCTCTTCGTAAGGAGAGCTGATCCATTCGTCGACGAAGTCTTGGACGCCCAGAGCGGAAGGCAACTTATCGCCTGGCTCGGGTGGCAGAATCAAGTCAATCAACGCCGCCGCCGCGATGCGTTGCTTATCGGTCAGCGTCAAAGGCCAGAGTTCGCCGGGCGTGTAGTTATGATTCAGCAACGGGTCGGTGCCGATCAACTTGGCGTTGGTCGGGCCGCGCGGGTCGGCCATACTGACCAGTTTCATCTTCTTGGAGCTGGCGCCGAAGAGCTTGAGCTGATCGCTCAGGGTCAAGGCGGCGGCCGCCGCGCCGAGCCACTTCAAGGCCTGGCGACGATCGATGCGTGGTGGGGTTTCGGGAGAGTTATTTTCCATGATCGTTTTGATTAGATATTTCCTTGGCGCATCTCTTCGATGAGATGGTCGCTGGCCCGCCAAGCCAAGGCCATGATGGTGAGGGTGGGATTCTTGTCCGCATTGCTGCAGAAAGGACCGCCGTCATTGACCAGGAGGTTCGGCACATCCCAGCATTGGTTCCATTGGTTGGTAACCGAAGTCTTGCGATCGGCGCCCATGATGGTGCCGCCCACTTCGTGGATGATCGAACCTGGCGGCTCGATGGCCTTGTTGCCATCTGTTTCGGGCTTATTGCACTTACCCCCCATAGCCTCGATGATCATCGCGAAAGTAGCTTCCATGTGCGCGGCCTGCCGCGTCTCATGCTCGGACCATTTCCAATGGAAGCGAAGAACGGGGATACCGAACTTATCTTTCACCACGGGGTCGATATCACAGAAGGAGTCCTTATTGGGGATCATCTCGCCACGACCGGAAAAGCCGATGCCGGCTCCATAGGTACGACGTACTTCTTCCTTATAACTCTTGCCGTAACCGGGACTAGCTCCGCCGGCGCCTAAGCTGGGCATGCGTCGCCCTGTGCCAAATTCGATGTGATAGCCGCGCGCAAAGCCGAGCTTGCTGGCATCTTTATAAAGCCACCAAGGAATGTAGACGTGTGTCCCCGCCCCTTCTTCGTTGTGCACGGGCAATCCTTCAAAGGCGGGCATGTGACCCCCCAGACCGGTACCCACCGTGTCCATGATATTCTTGCCGACCTCGCCTGAAGTATTCGCCAAACCTTGCGGGTAACGGGATGATTTCGAGTTCAGTAGAATCCGAGCGGATTCCGCGGAACTGGCGGCCAATACGACGGCACGAGCTTTGACGGCGCGTTCCTGTCCAGTGGCCTTGTCGATATAGATTACACCGTTGGCCTTGCCCGCGGCATCCAAGGTAACCTCACGTGCGTGGGCGTTGCAAAGGATGTCCAAGTTGCCCGTCGCAAGCGCTGGGGGCAGGTGCACGGTCGTGGATTGGTAATTCGCTTTGATTGCGCAACCGCGACCACAATCCGTCGCCCAGAAACAAGCGGCGCGTTCTTGCATCGCCTTCGC
>QYQK01000101.1 GCA_007280935.1 Opitutales bacterium | reverse complement strand
GAGGAGGGTGACGAGGGGGAGGTATTTCATAGGGGTATGAGGTATGACTACGACAGGGCTGAAAGTAATAGGTTCCCTGCTTTTAGGGCTTTTTCAAGATGGGCTGATAGGCGCAGATAGGGTAAAAAGGCCGCGCAGATAGCTCCGGTGCATTTCTCGAAGAAATCACGTTCATACCGGATCATCGACATAGATTCAGAAATCAAGCACACGTACAATATTCTGGGGCCTACTTGGAATAAACGAAGAAGCCTTCACTGCGCAGGAGTTCGGTCACCCGGCGTTCGCGGGCGGTGGGTTCGCCCTTATTGCGCTGGGCGATGAGAAAGATGTCCTTCACGACTTGCGCGCGCACCCCCCGTAGCGCCGGCACCCACCGGTCGAGCACGATAAGCCTGACCCCGAATCGCTTCACCCAGGCGCTCGCATTGAATCCGGCCCGGTGATTCTGATAGCGATCGACCGCTTCGTGTCGCGATTGTCCGACGTAAAAGACGCGAGCCTTCTCCTTGGCCTGAGGATTAAGCTCCTGAAGTTCGCGCTGCTTCCCGATGGGTAGCTCGGCGAAAGGCTGCAGCTCCACCGCATAGACAATCCATCCCGGCAGCGTGCCCTTACTCAGCTTAATGGCCCCCGCCGGTAAAGGCTTCTTGGCTTTCTTCTCAGGGCGGGGCGATGGGGTCGATTCGGGGGTCATGGGATCGAAGTGTAACATGGGATCAGGCAAATCAGCGACATTTGGACCAAGCAAGGAGAACCCCCTACGGGGAAATTTAGGATTTAAGGCTTGATGGGGTTAAAGTCCAAAATCGCGTTGGCACCCTAAGGCCCGAACCATCCCACCGGCCGAATGATCTGTTCTACCCATAAAAGCCCAAATTAACCCCTAGGCTTGACAGTGAACAAGTTTTCATAGAACATCCGTTCACTATGGAAGAACTGACCAAGAAACAGGCCGCCATCCTTGAATACATGAAAGGCCACGTGGCGGAGCACTCCTACTGGCCGAGCATCCGGGACATCCAGGCGAAGTTCCGCTTTGCGAGCACCAACGCCGTCTTCGGGCATCTCCAAGCCCTTGAGCGCAAAGGCGTCCTCCAACGCATCCCCGGCGCCGCCCGGGCCTATAAGGTGGCCCCGGTCGCCTTGGTTGAAGACCTTTCCGAAACCATCATCCGTTACGAAGGCCCCGACGAGAACGCTATCCAGCTGGGTAGCATCCCCTTCATGGGTTCGATTGCGGCCGGCTTGCCAGATTACACCGAATCTTCGGGCGTGGTCGCAAGCATGCAGGCCCCGATCACAGAAGGCTCTCGCCGGCGCGCCCCCCAGTCCTTTGCGCTACGCGTCCGCGGAGATTCGATGATCGATGCCGACATCCATGATGGCGACACGGTCATCATCGAACCCGGCCACCCCAAGCATGGCGATATCGTCGCCGCCTTGATTGACGGTCAAACTACCCTGAAGCGATTGGTCAAACAAGGGTCCAAGACATTCCTCAAAGCCGAGAATACAAATTATCCCGACTTAGTACCAGTCACCGAGTTGGTCATTCAAGGAATTGCGAAATCGGTCGTGAAGCCGATCTAATTAGGAAAGCAGGCCAGCGAGGTGTCAGAGGCCCCAGGCCTTCAACTGCGCGTCAATCGCCGCACCCATTATTTCATAGCCCTTATCCGTAGGGTGAAGAAAGTCGCCCATGATATCTTTGGAGATACGCCCATCGCTCACGAGATACTTACTGGAAAGATCAATAAACTTATCGGCGCACTTCGTCGCCCGATCCTTGAGCGAGCTATTGGCATCAATCGCTTTCTGACGCATCGCATCAGGCCTTTCGGAACGCGGGAGAATACCCAATAAGAGGATCTTGGCTTGCGGAAACTGCTTACGAATCTCGAGACAGACTTCCTCCACCCCTTCAACGGTCTCCGGCACGGAATTAGCGGAGAAGTTATTCGTACCGATGAGCACCACGAACGCTTTGGCTTTTAGGCCGGAAATCTCGCCATGACGTAGGCGCCAGAGCACGTTCTCGGTCCGATCCCAACCAAAGCCCAGATTGATAGCCTGGTGGGGGGCGATATACTTCTCCCAAGAAAGTGGCCCGGCGATACGCGTGGCCCTAGGTTCGCCACTCCAGAAATGCGTGATGGAATCTCCGATGAGTACGACCTTGGCCGAAGAGGCTCCGGGCTTGTTCAAGGCCAAGATCTCCTGATGGCGCTGCACCCAATCATAGGTGCGGTGATCGCGATTTTGGGTGAGGGGAAGTTCGGCCGAATTAAAGAACTCGGCCGAAGGGACGACCAGAGAACGCGTGGCAACCTTACCGACCAGCTTCGTGCCTTCAAATACCGCCGCCTTCACGGTCGCTCCCAAAGGGGCGACGATCGGAGCCAAGTAAACGCCGGAGGTGAAATCCGGATCCTTACCATTCAGCGTGTAGCGAACGACATCGGTCGCCTTATCCGGCAAAACGGCGAACGTCTTGGTAGGCTTGTCTAATTCGATATCGAGCGCGAAAGCCGGAGCGAAGACCAGGGCCAAGGCGGCCAGCCGCAAACTGAGGCGGAAAGGAGCAAATAAAGCGGTTGACGACATCGAGCTAAGCTGACGCAAGCCGTAGTAAGTGACAAGGATAAGCAACGCCTGCCGGCTACGTCGCGAATCCTAGCTTTTACGCAGGACGAAGATGATATCCGAATACTCCAGATTAAGTTTCCGCGTAGACTCAAGGTCGTAATGGAAATCATGCATCGCGACGCGTTTCAGCGCCGGCACCTTGGCCAGCAGCGCCCGGACCTCGGCAGGCGAATAAGTACGGAAATCCCAGCATGTTTCCTCGATCCGCGTCTTACCTTTTTCCGTGATCCGCATCCGGGTACGCATGGCTTCGGTGCGGCTCTTCTGATTAGCAGGTTCAGACCAAGTGTCACTGACGACACGGACCCCAGGCTTGCGCCCAATCGAGCGCTCGTGGTCGGGCGGGCAATTCTTATAATCCGTCAGATGAATGCCAATCAGCAGTAACCCGCCCGGACGGAGCACCGCGGCCATGCGACGCAGCGAACTCAGCGCACCGGCTTCGGTGTCGATGTATTTGAACGTGCTGACAAAGCAATGGGCCACATCAAACTTGGCGCCCTTCGGTACGGAAAAATCCTGTAACCGATCCCGCCACACCCTGCCCTGCAGTTTTTTCTCCTTCAGACGATGTTTGGCGAAAGCAATCTGATGCTTATTCAAATCAAAACCGTGGACCACATGTCCGCGAGCGGACAAGGATTCGAGTAGCCGACCTGACCCACAGGCTGGCTCGAGCACGCGCATCGGGCCCGTCAGCTTCGGGCCATGACGTTGCATGATCCCCTCGATAAAACGCGTCTCCTTGGGCGTATAATCGGCATAAACCATGTCATAATATAACGGCGAGTCATACCACGCGGTGGCCGATTTCTTGGCGGGGACAGAACTCATCGATGAGGTAAAAAAGGAGAAGAAAACGACCTGACTGACTGCCTCGCAGCAGTGAGCCTGGCCGGCATTCCTGCTCAACGCTTACAGGTAGATTTCTCCGCCTTTTTCGCGGAACTCTTTCGACTTTTCTTCCATTCCCTTGGCAAGGGCTTCGTCGTCGCTGACCCCTTGGGCATCCGCGAACTTACGGATATCGTCGGAGATACGCATCGAGCAGAAATTAGGGCCGCACATCGAACAGAAATGGGCTGTCTTGGCCGACTCCTGGGGCAACGTCTCATCATGGTATTCTTGCGCGCGCTCGGGATCCAAAGCTAAGGCGAACTGGTCGGCCCAACGGAATTCGAAACGAGCCTTCGAAAGGGCGTTATCCCGGATCTGCGCGGCGGGATGCCCCTTGGCCAAGTCAGCGGCGTGGGCGGCAATCTTGTAGGCGATCACGCCCTCACGGACGTCGTTCTTATTCGGAAGCCCTAAGTGTTCCTTGGGCGTCACGTAACAAAGCATGGCTGTACCGAACCAACCAATCATCGCGGCTCCGATCGCGGAAGTGATATGATCGTAGCCCGGAGCCACATCGGTCGTGAGCGGCCCGAGCGTGTAGAACGGCGCCTCGTGGCACCATTCCAGCTGCTTATCCATATTCTCCTTAATCATATGCATCGGTACGTGGCCGGGGCCTTCGCACATGACCTGAACACCGCGTTCCCAGGCACGCTTCGTCAGATCGCCTTGAGTCTTCAGCTCGGCAAACTGAGCCTCGTCATTGGCGTCTGCGATGGAACCAGGACGAAGACCGTCACCGATGGAGAAACTAACGTCATAGGCCGCCATGATGTCACAGATGTCATCCCAATGGGTGTAGAGGAAATTCTCCTTATGATGCGAAAGGCACCACTTGGCCAAGATTGAGCCGCCGCGGGAAACAATCCCCGTCACGCGACGCGCAGTCATCGGGATGAACGCGAGCCGGACGCCGGCATGAATCGTGAAATAATCGACGCCCTGCTCCGCCTGTTCAATGAGCGTGTCGCGGAAAATTTCCCAGGTCAGATCTTCAGCGCGTCCATTGACTTTTTCGAGCGCCTGATAAATCGGCACCGTTCCCACCGGGACCGGACAGTTGCGCAGGATCCATTCGCGGGTCTGGTGAATGTTCTTGCCCGTCGAAAGATCCATCAGCGTATCGCCACCCCACTTGATGGACCAACGCATCTTCTCCACCTCTTCCTCGATGGAAGAAGCTACGGCGGAATTACCGATATTGGTGTTAATCTTAACGAGGAAATTTCGCCCGATGATCATCGGCTCCAATTCCGGGTGATTGATGTTGGCCGGAATGATGGCGCGGCCGCGGGCGACCTCTTCGCGGACGAATTCGGGCGTGATCTCCTTAGGCAGAGCCGCCCCGAAAGAGTGGCCCGCATGCTGGAAATTCAGGTCATGACGACGGGGCGCGGCTTCGGTACGGGCGGCCTGCAACCGGAGGTTCTCCCGGATCGCGATATATTCCATCTCCGGGGTGATGATGCCCTTCTTGGCATAGGCTAACTGGGTCGGACGTTCACCGGGCTTGGCCTTATAAATCTTCCGCTCACCGCGGGCGAATTGCACCAACCGGCTGCGAGATGTGGCACGTTGCGCCGTCTCGGCATGTTTCCATGACAGATAGCCGTCGTCTTCGGGCTTCAATTCGCGACCCGCAACGACCTCGACGTCGCCGCGTTCGAGAATCCAAGGCGTACGGATACCAGGAAGGCCCAGCTCGACATCGCCATGGAAGGCGGGGTCGCCCCAGGGGCCGGAAGTATCATAGATTCGGACGGACTCATTCGGAGTCGATGCGCCGCCGGGCCGGGAAGTATCGGCGAGTTTCACCTCGCGCATTGGCACAAGGAGATCAGGCCGGGAGCCCGGCACGTAAATACGCGTCGAGTTCGGGAAAGTGGAAGGTTTGTTGTCGGAGACCATGGAAAGTAAGAGTTGTGATGTCGGAGCAGCTGGCTGTCCGCTGATAATAGGAATAAGGCGCGTGACCTGAGAGGTACGCGGAAACGGGGATGTTATGACTGAACAATCCGCTTCCTACGGCGCCGAAGCGCATCAGGTACGAGGGTTCGAGGCCTAGCCTCATCTCAGTCCGTTAACGGACTCCCCTGGGAAAGAATTGGAAGGAACGTCTTTATCAAGACCGACCTCCCGATGGAAGCAAGTCCATGCTCACGTTTGCCAGAAAGACTCGCCCAACCATCGCCTTGTGACTTTAAATGACCCATGGAAGCTCCATCTCTCCCCGCCAACCCCATTCCCACCCAAGACGAAAAAAACCTCGGGATCATCATGCATGTGCTGAGCCTGTGCGGCTTCTCCCTCATCGGACCCCTGATCGTCTGGTTAGTAAAGAAAGATGAAAGTGCCTTTATTGATGCCCAAGGCCGTGAACTGCTGAATTTCCAGCTCAGCTTTCTCATCTATGCGATAGTTTCGGGCATCCTTTGCTTAATCCTAATTGGCTTCGTGCTGCTGGCGGTCCTAGCGGCACTCTGGCTCGTCTTCACGATCATCGGCCTAGTCAAAGCCACTGAAGGAAAGGTTTATAAATTTCCCCTCACCGTGCGGATGCTCTGACCCCAGCCGGCCTGAACACAAAAAAGCCCGAAATAACATCGGGCTTTTTAGGTCTGGAAAGACGGCTTAGCGATTCATCGACAACTGACCGCGCAGATACTCGACCGTGCGGCGGACGTTAGCATCGACTTCCATCTGATTCACCACCGTCTTACGTGCGTGAATGACGGTACCGTGGTCGCGACCACCGAAAACTTGGCCAATCGATACGAGGGACATACCGGTGAGCTGCGTCGAGAGGTACATGGCGACCTGACGTGGGAAAGCGATGTTCTGCATCCGGCGTTTGGAAGTCATGTCCGACATCTGGATGCGGTAATGCTCGGCGACCTTACGCTGAATCACTTCGGCGGTAAGCGTATGGCTGGCTTCTTCGACCAGGATATCGTGCAGCAATTTCTCGACCTGAGCGATTTCGAGCGGCTTACGGGTCATGCCCATTAGACCGACGATACGCGTAACGGCACCTTCGAGGTTACGGACGTTCCGGGAAACGCGGGAAGCAATAAACTCAGCGATTTCAGGCTGAAGTTCGAGGCCACGGGCGGCGGCTTTCTTGCGCAGGATGGCGATACGGGTTTCGAGGCCGGGGGCCTGGATGGAAGCCACCATCCCCCATTGGAAACGAGAAACCAGACGTTCCTGGAGTTTGGCGATTTCCGAAGCCGGGCGATCGCTCGTGAGCACTACCTGCTTATGGTTATTATGCAGCTCGTTAAAGGTGTGGAAGAATTCATCCTGCGTCGACTCCTTGCCAGCGAGGAAATGAATGTCGTCGATGAGCAGCAGATCCAATTCGCGATAACGGCGGCGGAACGGAGCCACGCTGCCGGACTGCAGGGCCGTGATGAAATCGTTGGTGAAAGTTTCGGAAGAAATATAAGCGATCCGGGCCTGCGGATTAGCGGCATAGACTGAATGCGCAATGGCATGCATCAGGTGCGTCTTACCCAGACCGGTCGGACCATGGATGAACAGCGGGTTGTAATAATGACCAGGCTCCTTGGCGACCGCGAGCGAAGCGCCGTGGGCCATTTCATTTTCCGGACCAACGATGAAATTCTCGAAAGTATTATTGGCCTTGATGGCGGGGGGCGGAGAAACCGAAGTCTGGCGCGTAGCCCGGGAAGCCGGAGCGGCCACGGGCGGCAGTTGACGCGAAGCGTCGATTGATGCCGTCAAGCGGTAGTCCATGTTACGTCCAGCCACGAGCGTCAGCTGACGACGGAGCACTTCGCCGTAGTTACTGTTCACCCAAGCCTCCGTGAGGACGGAAGGAGCTTCGAGCACCAGCACATTGCCTTCGGCGATCTCGAGCGGCTGTAAGGTAGAAATCCACGTATCGAAGTCGGCACGGGAAAAAGTGTTACGAAGTTCGGATTTAGCGGTCTCCCAAAGGGAAAGATGACTGTCAGGGCTGGCCATAGGAAAGGGGGAAGGTTGAGGAAGGTTGTTCACAGGCGATTTGGA
Source organism: Opitutales bacterium (assembly GCA_007280935.1). Classification (GTDB taxonomy): domain Bacteria; phylum Verrucomicrobiota; class Verrucomicrobiia; order Opitutales; family UBA953; genus UBA953. Next base: position 30,597 of record QYQK01000101.1, on the reverse strand, counting down.
AGCCTGAAAGTGGTTTAATTTCGTAAAAGGGAAGTTAAAGAGGGTGGAAGTCCGAAGCTACAGGTCTGGGACTGGCCAAAGCGCCCGGTAAAATCAATCTGTAAATCGTTGTGATTAATAAAGTTAGGTAGTGTGTTTAAGTATTTAAATTAAGTGACCCTCACCGACGGCTTTTTTCGATCTGTGGGGAGACAAATCTGACCCCATTGATGAAGGCGCACCGGGCCCGCACAAGTTCAAGCCCTGCACAGGTTATTAACACTTAGCCTGTAGATAAGAAAGTGAAGTTTTTGTTGCACAGATGACACATAATTACCGATGCCCTATGAATAGGGTGATTCCTTCATGCAATGGATGCAGAAAGATGCGTGTCCCGAAGGCGACGTAAGTCGTCAAGCGTTAAACAGTGACGAAGTTGATCCCGTAATTTACGCGAACCAGGCAGGCCATGCGTCAAAGGATGCAACCGATCGAGCATCCAACGCACATCGCGCGAACCCAGTCGCGGGGCGTGCACGTCGATGGTTAATTCCGCCAAGCGGAGCATACAATCCCAGCGCTGGGCGGTACCGATCACGGGCAAGGCGTCGGCCGAACCGGCGAGGGCGGCTTTAATTTGCCCGAAAATCCAAGGATTACCTAAAGCGGCTCGTCCGATCATCAACCCAGACACACCGGACTCGCTCTGACGAAGAAGCGCCGAAACGCCGTCTTTGATATCCCCGTTGCCGATCACGGGAATATTTACGGCGGCGGCGACCTGCGCGATCCAACCCCAATGGGCTGTGCCGGAATACCCCTGCTCTTTGGTCCGGCCGTGGACCGCGATCGCCTCGACGCCCAGCTCCTCCAGCCGGCCAGCCACTTCGACGGCGACGATGGTCGAATAATCCCAACCAATCCGCATCTTGGCGGTAAGCGGTACATCTGGAATCGAATCCTTAACCGCTTTTACCAAATCGTAGAGCAACGGCGGGCAGCGTAAAAGCCCTGAGCCCGCATTCTGTTCGATGACCTTATGGGCGGGACAGCCAAAGTTCAGATCGAGGAAATCCGGCTTCATCCGATCGCAGACCAGCCGGGCCGCCTTGGCCATGGAAGCCGGCGTCGCTCCGAAGATTTGTACGCCCATCGGCCGTTGGGTTTCGGTAAAATCAACCATTTCCCAAGCTTTGGCATTGTCTCGGATGAGCGCCTCCGATTGGACGAATTCGGTCACCATCACGTCGGCCCCTTGCTCCTTACAAAGCTGACGAAAAGCCACATCGGTATGCCGCGCCATCGGGGCGAGATAGAGCGGGAATTTGCCTGGGCCAAACCAAGGCAACCGGGCTGCGACCTTACTCACGACTGCCCTTCCCTCTGGCGGATGGAAGCCTTGAGGGCCCTCCAACGGACCAGACGTTCGGCGATCTGGGCTTCGGCTCCGGCTTCGCCGGGCTGATAAAGAGCCAACGGCTTAGAAAGATAATCCTGCCCGCTGATGCCCTCAGTATATTCGTGACTATAACGATACGTGCCACCCTGCCCTAGGCGCTGGGCGACTTGCGTGTGAGAATCCTTCAGATGCAAAGGGACCTCCTGGCGAGGTTGGGTACGAACGGCCTCTTTGGCGGCGGCGATGCCGGTCGTCGCACTATTGCTCTTAGGGGAAAGGGCTAAAAAGAGTGCCGCATGCGCCAAAGCGTATTCGCATTCGGGAGCACCCACCATCTCGCAAGCCTGGAAAGCGGCTACGGCCACGCCCAAAGCACGGGAATCCGCCAGACCGATATCTTCCGACGCGCAAATCACGAGACGTCGGGCGATAAAACGTGGCTCTTCGCCGCCCTCGAGCATCAACGCCATCCAATATAAGGCTGCATCGGGATCCCCCCCGCGGAGAGATTTTATGAAAGCCGAGGCCGTATCGTAATGATCATCGCCCCCGTCGTCATAACGGATGCGACGCTCCCGGGCGAACGAAGCGACCGCTTCATCCGTCACCGTCCCCAAGGCCGGGGCGGATAACACCAGCGTCTCCAAACAGTTAAGCGCCCGCCGAAGGTCGCCCGAAGCCATTTCAGCGACTAACTGGAGTACCTTATCGGAGGCCTTGATACCCAAAGCGCCTAAGCCGTTTTCCTTCTCCGTCAAAGCACGCCCAAGGAAGGCCGCAATTTCAGGCACCGTCAGCGGGTCGAGGCGAAAAAGGTGACTGCGACTCAACAACGCGGGGACGACATAAAGCCCCGGATTATGGGTAGTGCAGCCGATGAGGCGAACCACCCCGGATTCGACATCGGGCAAGAGAAGGTCCTGTTGGGCTTTGTTGAAGCGATGAATCTCGTCGACCACCAAGACGGTCTTGCGTTCAGGATGTCGGCGGGCCTCCGAAAGAACCTCGCGCAATTCTGCGGCCCCGGAAAGAACCGCGTTCACCCTGACCACCTGGGATTGCGTCTCGGCGGCGATGACTTCCGCCAGCGTGGTCTTACCACAGCCGGGTGGACCGTAAAATATCAGCGAACCAAAATTGTCGGCTTTAATCAGGCGAGGCAGTAAAGCCTCGCTACCGAGCAAGCCCTTGTGCCCTACGACTTCGGCGAGGCAGGTCGGACGCATGCGGGCAGCCAACGGTCTTCGACGCGAAGGCAAAGCTTCGTCTGCCACCGGCTCAAAACCAGGAAGCGCCCCCTTGGATCCTGATCGCCGTTCGGCCACGAAATTTACTTCTCCTCGGCGAAAGACACGAGATGGCAATAAGGCCGAGTACCTCGCAACGCGTAATGCTTCTGATGGTAGGCCTCGGCTTTCCAGAAAGTAGGAGCCTCTTCAATCTTGGTCGCAATAGGCTTGGCAAAAGTCTTGGCCGTCGTGAGGCGGGCTTTGATTTCGTCGGCGACCTTCTTCTGCTCCGGCGAATAGGTGAAAATCACGGAACGGTATTGGTCCCCGACATCTGGCCCCTGGCGATTGACCTGAGTGGGGTCATGCATGATGAAGAAATATTCGACCAACTTGCGGTAGCTGATCTTAGCGGGGTCAAACGTGACTTGAATCACCTCAGCATGTCCCGAGGTATGGCTACAGACATCTTCGTAGGTCGGGTTTTCGATATTACCGCCCGCGTAACCACTGAAGGCCTCAAGTACGCCCGGAATCTTCGCATATTGATATTCGACCCCCCAGAAGCAACCGGCGCCGAACATGGCCTTTTCAAGTTTAGGAGGGTTCGTCATAGGTTTGGAGTCAGCGGCGAAGAGTGGAGCGATTAATAGGCCCAGGAGGGCAAGAGCCTTAAGGGGGGTAGGCAGGGTACGCATGGGAAACATAACAAAGTTAAGCCACTTTCCCTGGAGATGCAAGGGACAGAACACGTCATGACACCACTTCCCGCAACGCCCCAGCCAAAGCCTCGACCGTATGCGGGACGGTAGCCAGGCCACGCTCCGGGGTAAGGTAGAAAGTATCGATGGCAAACCCCTGTTCGGTCGCGACATTGGCGAAAGTAATCGCGTAACCGGCCTCGCGAATTGTTCGCCCGACCCGGAAGAGCAAGCCCAAGCGGTCATTGCACTGTAACTCAATCACGGTGCGGTCGAGATCTTCCTCGAAATAGGCCTCCACCTTGGCCGCCAAAGGCACGTAAGTCTTCCGACGCGGCGCAGTCAGCAGCACGTGCGCTTCTTCCTTGGCCACCTCGTCTAGCAAATCGGACCCCTCGACCAAGGATTTAGCCAGAGCTTCGGTAAAACGTTGTTGCGCTGCTAACTCCTTGCCGGGAGGCAAGACGACCTTGAAGAAGTCGATGGCCACGTCATCCGTCCGGGAGAACGCCCGACAAGAAATAATATTAATACCCGCCACGGCGAAAGCGCCGGCCATGCGACTGAAGAGACCAGCGCGATCCCAAGTCACGACGGTCACCGAAGGCTGGGAAGATCCCACATCATCGAACCATTCGACAATCGGACGAAGCGAGATTTCGCCATCCGCCTCGGACACCGAAGCGATGAGCTGGTGAATCATCAATAAATGGTGGGCAGCATCCTCCGGCGAGGCATGCAGGAAATAACCCTTGGGCATCTCGGTGAAATGCGCTTCGATTTCATCGCCGGGCAAACGATTGCCTATAATTTTAGCGGTCGCCGCACGGAGTTCGGCGGTAATGGCAGTGGCGCTGAGTTCATCTTCGCCCGCCAACTTCGCTAAGGTGCGGCGATAGAGAGTCCAATGTTGGCCGTCTTTGAAATCTGTCCACAGATCCGGCGAGGTCGCTCGGGCATCACAACGTGTATGCACATGGAGGCTTCGTAAAACTTGTTCATCGCCCATTAAACGGGCGAAACGCTCAATATTAACAGGGTCATCGACATCATGACGTTGCCAGTAGAGACCCATCACCAAGTGGTGCCGGATGACGCCGCAGGCGATAAGACGCTCCCGGGTATCAAAGCCCAAACGCTCCAAGATGACATCAGCGATGGGCACACCTCTTTCCGCATGGCCTTCGATACCGCCCGACTTTGCGATGTCATGCAGGAAAAGAATTGCATAAAGCAGTGAAGGAGATTCCGAACCCAAGACGACCTCGCGGTATTTCTGATCGATGGGAGACTTGCCAGCATAAATCTCATCGAGTTCCCACAGGCAGCGCAACGTATGAACGTCGGCGGTCCAGCGATGATAGAATTCGAATTGAACCAAGCAGTGCAGGCCGGCGAATTCGGGAACGATGCGGTATAACAGATCATGTTCCCGCAAGGCATTGATAGCGCTATGGACATGCCCGCCATCAGTGAGCATGGCACGCAACGAACTAGCAGCGGCCTCGGAAAGAGCGATCTGCGGGGTAAGCAGATGGGCGCGCTCACGAACCAAAAGAGATAAAGTTCTTCCTGGCCGGGCTTCGTGGATTTGGCAAAGGCGGAACAATCTTACTAATCGGCCAGGATCTTCTTCAAAAATAAGCCGATGCTGCGCCGACGCCGTTCCGCCTGGAACGATCGTAAAACCATCCATAGTCAAAGGCTCGCCCCAGCCCTCCGGTTCGGGCTCACCCATCACCGTACCTTCAATAATTTCAACGCAGCGACGGACATGGTCCGCGGCATCGAAGTATTCGCGCATCATGGACCCGATGCGCTCCGTCAGGCTTCCTTGATACCCCAAAGCGGCGGAAACCGTATCTTGACGCTCAAGAGACAAGTGTTCGGTGGGTCGTGTGACCTGGAAGTGCAGTTCACATCGTAAGCGCAACAGGTAGGCCCGAGCTTCGAGAAATTTCTGAAAATCACCAGCGGGCAAAAAGCCCGTGGAGGCGAGGCCGGCTGGCCCCGAGACGCCACGAGCGATGCGGGCCAACCAAACGCAGCCTTGGACGTCACGAAGCGCGCCGACGCCTACTTTTAAATCTGGCTCCTGAAGATAAGCGCTCCCGCCCGTCTTTTCCCGACGACGACGTTGGGATTCGACAATCAACTTCGCGAAAGGCTGCCAAGCCTGTCCGCTCAGCATCAACGATAACTTGGCTTCCAAATCATCGAACAACTTAGGGTTCCCGCAAAGCAGACGTGTTTCCAGAAGCGCGACCCGCATATGCAGATCGTCGAGAGCAAAACTTGTCGCCTCCGTCACCGTCCGGACGGATTGACCAACCTTAAGCCCCAAATCCCATAACGGGTATAAGATCACTTCGACCAAGGCTTTAATTTCGGCCGAATGGGCGGGCACCAAAACTAAAAGGTCGATATCGCTTAAGGGACAAAGCTCCGCTCGCCCATAGCCACCGGTAGCCACCAGGGAAATCTGCGACACCAACGGACCGGCCCTTAGGAAAAGTGCGTCGAAAATGATATCAATCGCATCTGAGCGTAATCGAGCGACTTCGCCGCCGGGTGCGCCTGCCCGATGGGCGGCCAATTGAATTTCGCGAGACTCCGCCAAGAAGGCTTTGGCGCGAGACAGGAATTCATCAGCCAAAGAGGCCTCGCCCGCCAAACCGTGCTGTAAGGCGGAACGGCGGAGGTTGATGGCGGCAGATTCGGATTCAGGCGACATGCGACGTCCCTACCCTGCAGACAATTTAGACCACTTTCAAGGTGATTGCCATTCTCGTCCCCCGGTACTCATATGCCCCATGGAAACTTGGTTCGCAGATCTCATGGTAGCCCTACGTTCGATGTCGGACGTTGAGGCGATGATTAAACTAGGCGGCATTGCCGTCATGACCGTGATCATCTTCGCCGAAACTGGATTACTCTTTGGGTTCTTCCTTCCTGGCGACTCCATGATTGTTGTGGCCGGCGTACTCACGACTGCGAACGGCGAGCGTCCTGCCCTGTTAAATCCGTGGTCTCTCTGTTTTTGGCTGATAGCAGCCGCGATCATTGGTAATCAGCTCGGGCGCTGGCTTGGGCTGAAATTCGGTAAGCGAGTCGAAAAATGGTCGGATGGTTGGCTATACAAGAAGCGCTACCTTGAGATCGCGCGCGACTATTATGCCGAGAAAGGCGCGGCATCATTGGTCATGGCACGCTTCATCCCGATTGTCCGGACCTTCGTGCCCTTCGTCGCCGGAATGGGACGCATGCCCGCCGCCCGCTTCCTTTACTGGAACATCTTCGGCGCGATTCTTTGGATCGTCACTTTGGTCGGCCTTGGCCATATGATCGGTGGGACGAAATTAGCCAAAAATCTCGGAGTCGTGACCGGCACAGTCATCGCCGTTTCTTTCCTACCCGTATTATGGAAGATCTTCCAGAAATGGCTTACTTCACGGCGGGCATCCAAAGCTTGAACACCGTACCGGCCGAGCCCGTCGACTCGACAATGATATCCCCGCGGTGATCGCGCATGATCCGTTTGACGATCGCGAGACCCAGACCGGTGCCGTCTTCGCGCGACGTGAAGAAAGATTCGAAAATCTTCGGTAAAATCTCCGGGGCGATACCCGTACCCGTATCAGCGATGCGAATGACTACGACCTCCCCTTGCGGTCCAGGCTCGACGCCGACCTTGACGACCAAGTTTCCTCCGGCGGGCATCGCCTGCACGGCATTCAACATTAGATTGAGAAAGACTTGTTGGATCTGACCGGGATTGCCTTCGACCAACGGGATCATCGGTTCGCTTTCGACGGCAAACTTCACGCCGAGCTGTTGCAATTTAAGTCGCAGGAGCACCATCGCCTTATCCGCCGACTCACGAAGATTGATCAACTTAAAGGCACCTGATTGCGCCTTGCTCATACCCAAGACACGGGAGACGACGCCTTCCATATGGGAGATTTTCTCGCGCATCACGCCGAGGTCTTCAAGTCGCGGATCCTTCGCATCCATGCCTTGCGCGAGCGTATCCGAGAGAAGTTTCATCACCGTAAGAGGATTACGGATCTCATGGGCGACTTCAGCCGAAAGCATGCCGAGGGCAGTTAAACGTTCGCTGCGACGTAATCCTTCTTCCACAGCAAAAACCTTAGCGTAAAGCCGGGCATTCTGAATCGAAGACGCGCCGAAAGAAGACAAGGCCGTGACGAGATGTTTGTCGTCATCCGAAAAGCGGTAAGCGCCCATCGCCACGCAGACCAGGACGCCGAAGGTGTCATCCTCGTAGCGGACGGGCACCGCCAGAAGCGAAGAACTTGCGACCGGGTCGATCAGCTTGGAAAAAAGGTTTTCTTCCGTCTTGCCCGCGATCGGTACCACCAAGGTACGGCGACGCGTGGCGACCGTACCTAGCGAAGTCACGTCCACCGACAGCTTCAGGTTGAAGACGCTACCCGCACAGTCGCCATCGAGACTGGTCAGGATCAGGTCCCGGCCTTCTAATTTAAAGTACGCACAGGCCCGGGCACCCAGGAGCGCACGGGTGTGCCGGGCCAGATCCAAGGAGATACCCGGCTCGTCACGTTCGCGAGCCAGACCTTGCGCGGCACCCACCAGGGCCTCGAGCTGCGCGGCTTTCGAGCGCAACTGCCGGAGCAGCCAGATGCGACCGACGGCCTTAGAGGCCTCGTTGGTTAATAAAGATAAGAACGCGACATCTTGCTCCGTGAAAGCATCCAACCGGTCAGAATCGCAATTCACGACCCCGATCACATTCCCCATGAGTTCCATCGGGACGGCGAGTTCGGAGCGGATGCCTTGGCGGAGTTCGACGTAACGCTGATCCTTGGAGACATCAGGGATGCGTTGCGGCTTCGCATAAAGAGCGACCCATCCCGTGATGCCCTGCCCCTGATGGATAATCTGCTTGGCGGACTCGGCATCGAGACCATTACTGACCTCGATACGCAATGAGCCGGTGGCCGGTTCCACCAGCGCGATGGAAGCGCTGGAAGCCCCCAAGGTCTGAACGATTTCGGCTAAGATGAAATCGAGCGCCTCCCGCGGATCTTCGGTCGCATTGACGAAAGCCCCGACGCGATAAAGGCAATCTAAGACGCGAGCGTCGCCCGGACGTTCTTGCGACTTAAAAGAATGGGGCATGACTTAGAGTGAATGATCCATATCGAGCGCGGGCGCATCGACATTAGTCCGGCCGATCATCACCGCTGGCACGCCAGCGACGCTCGTATGCGCCGCGACATCCTTCAGCACCACGGAACCAGCGCCGACCTTGGCGCCTGCGCCAATGGTGATATTACCGAGGATCTTAGCACCGGCACCCACCAAGACGCCGGAGCGAATCTTAGGGTGACGATCGCCGCGGGCTTTACCCGTTCCGCCTAAGGTGACCTCATGCAGGAAAGAAACATTGTCATCGACCACGGTGGTCTCGCCGGCGACGAAGCCCGTGGCGTGGTCGAGTAAGATACCTACGCCAAAGCGCGCGGCGGGGTGGATATCGACGGCGAGATTCTCCGAGGATAAAGATTGCAGATACATCGCCAGGTCCCGTCGACCGGCCTTCCAGAGCACATGGGCTAAGCGATGGGCAGAGATAGCATGAAAACCCTTATACCAGAGAAAAGGAATGAGCGCATGTTCGGTCGCCGGATCGCGCTCCAAAGTCGCCCGAATGTCGGCACGCATCTGAGCCAGTACTTCGGGGTCGGCGGCCACGGCTTCCGATAACACTTGGACGATCAACGACACATCGTGACCGGAGGGCGACAGTCTCTCCGCTAAACGACGGACGATCCCTTCACCGAAGTTCTTCGGCTCTAATACATAACGCTTAAGCAAAGGAGCCAAGGTGGGTTCAGCCTCCGCCACGGCCATCGCGCGTACGCCGAGCTCCTCCCAGAGAGAAATCTCCGTGGCGCAAACCAGAGCGATAGAGCGAGCATCGGCCATAATCAGGTCAGTTAATTCCCCCTTTAAATGCATTTTGGCAACCCATGAGTCAAAACAGGGTTAAAAACGACCGAAAACCTGCCCCAAAGTAACTCCAACCAACTGTCGGTGTTGAATGTACGTAAACCAACCCTATAACTTCACCCCTACCCTAAACCTCACCCACATGCGTATTGCCTCCACCCTCCTCGCTTGGTTCGCCGTTGTCGCCGCTTTTGCCGCGGCTGAAATCGGCCAGCCTGCTCCTGCCTTCACCGCCAAGACCCTCGACGGAAAAACCGTCAGCCTCTCGGATTACAGCGGAAAAATCGTCGTACTTGAATGGTATAACCCAGGCTGCCCATTCGTGAAGAAATTCTACGATACCGGCAAGATGCAGGAATTCCAAAAAGATGCCATCGGTAAAGGTATCGTCTGGCTGGTCATTAACACGGGCGGCCACAATCTCGAGAACGCGACCTACTACCCTGGCACCGTCATCCAAGATGAGACCCAGAGCATCGGACGTGCCTATGACGCCAAAGTAACTCCTCACTGCTTTGTTATAGATACCAAGGGCGTCCTTGCCTACAAGGGTGCGATCGACAGCGATGCAGACGATAACAACGGTCGTGCCTCTACCAACTCCGCTAATATAGACAAAGCGAACAATTATGTCCTGGCAGCCGTCAAGGCGCTGAAGGATGGAAAGAGCCCAGTTAAGACGGAGAGCAAGCCGTATGGCTGCGGAGTTAAGTATAAAAAGTCTTAAGAACTATCCTACGTTTACAAAAAGGGCGTCCAATCGGACGCCCTTTTTTATGGGACGGATACCCAGTCTTAAGCCGAAAGCCCCATGGCCTTGAGCAAGATCGCATGCACTTCATCGTTACGCAAGTAGGGCGTAAAGAGGCCGGAGCCAGGCCCGTAGGCGCAGAATTCCACCATTTCACTGGTGTGATTACGACTCGTCCAACTGATGCCGATATATTTAGGGAGAACACTTAAGAGCGACTTCACGTCCTTAATCGAACTTAAGTCGGCGGCCTTAAATTCCAGCCCGGTCTTTTCCACCACCAGCCCGGCCAAGCCTTTGGGTCCGAATACCTTCAGGCGCCGCATCATCATTTCGTGTGACATCGTAAACTTGGTCAGACGCATGAACGCGGGCGTACTTTCGCTGTAAGCGGACCCCTTACCCACGAGATCTTCGGAACCTATGCCGTTCAGCTGTAATCCGCCAGTACCATGGTCGGTCGTGATTACCAGCAAAGTATCAGGATGTTTCTCGACGAATCGCAGGACGGTCGTGATCGTCGCGTCAAAGGCGATTTGATCGTGAATCGCCGCCGCCGCGTCATTATCATGAGCGGCGTGGTCGACGCGACCCCCTTCCACCAGCAGGAAGAAACCGTCCGGCGAATCCTGCAGACAGCGCAGGGCCGCGTCGGTCATCTCGGAGAGCGTCGGCGTATGGGCGGCGACCGCTGGATCATTCAGCCGATCGATTTCAAAAGGAATATGACTCTTATCAAAAAGCCCAAGTAAAGGCGTGCCTCCCTGATAGGCCAGCAATTCAGTGCGATTAAGGGCGATGGCGTAACCTGCCTTACGATAATCCCCCATCAGCGCATCGCTGAAATACTGCGTCCCGCCGCCGAGAACGACGTCGACGCCGCGCTCAAGGTACTGCGGAGCGATTTCGTCCTGATTAGCACGAGAAGCAATGGTCGCCACGAAGCCCGCTGGAGTGGCATGTGTCGCCGTGGCAGTAGTGACCAGCCCGGTACGCTTCTTGGCTTTGCGCATCTTCTGCATCATCGTGACGGGCTTCCGGCCGTCGGGCGTGATATTGATCACCCCATTGGTAATACGCTCACCGATGCCCCAGCAAGAAGCGGCGGCGGCGGAATCTGTCACCAGGCTGCTGGCTGATTGGGTTTCACAAAGTGCGCGGACGACAGGTAGCTCACGGTAAAGCTTCATCCATTGACACGTCCGGTTCTCAGTTCGTTGGAGATACGTGTGGGCAAGCGAGAGCGCGGCGATGTTCATCCCGTCAGCGACCATGAAGATTACGTTCTTAGCCTGAGATTGGGCGGCATTCGCCGCAGCCTCCCGCGGAGCGGCACTCAGCGCAGGCGTGGCGGCAGCCCCAAGGGCCAAGCCCCCCAAGCCAGCCATCTTAAGAAAATTACGCCGAGTGGAATCGCGTGAAGAAGACATAATCGTAATTAACCCTGCACGACCGCCTGAAGCAAGAGTCGTTCCCTCATCTAAACGCTGCCTAAACCCATCGTTACCGCTTAGGCACCCTATCGTCGCTATCAGGCTCCAGGAGCGGCGGGTGAACCGACGGCTGGCGCGACCGGAACGTGAGCCTTGAGACGACGTTCCGCGACTTCGGCCGTGATTAGCGAGATGAAGTCCGCGAGCGTACGGTTACCCTCGAAAGATTTGTCAGCCCGGGAGCGGACGTTCACTACCCCAGCTTCCTTCTCCTTCGCCCCGACGATGAGCATGTGAGGCACCTTGGACATCTCGGCGCGACGAATCTTGGCTCCGAGCTTATCCGAAGAAGCGTCGACGGAACAACGGATCTTCGCAGCCTTCAACTCTTCGGCCATCGCTTGACAATCGGCATTCATATCATCGTTCAAAGGAATCAGTCGGACCTGTTCAGGGGAAAGCCAAGTCGGAAAATCTCCGGCGAAATGCTCGATGAGGATACCCACGAAACGTTCCATCGAACCGAAAGGCGCACGGTGGATCATCACGGGGCGGTGCGGCTTGTTGTCCGGACCGATATACGAAAGCTCGAAACGTTCGGGCAGATTGAAGTCGACCTGCACGGTGCCTAATTGCCACTCACGGCCGATGACATCGCGGACGACAAAATCAATTTTGGGGCCGTAGAAAGCGGCCTCGCCGGCCTCTTCGGTGAAAGCGACGCCTAAGGTGGCGGCAGCGGCCCGGCAGGCGGCCTCGGCCTTATCCCAGTTCTCTGAAGAGCCAGTGTATTTATTCGAATCAGGATTCCGCAGCCCGACCCGGACGCGATAATCATTCAGACCCAAGGTCTTGAGCACGACCTTCACGAGTTCCAGACAGCCCAGCACTTCCGGGCCGACCTGATCTTCGGTGCAGAACAAGTGACCATCGTCTTGAGTGAAACCACGGACGCGGGTCATGCCATTCAACTCGCCCGACTGCTCCCAACGATAAACCGTCCCGAACTCGGCCAGACGTACGGGCAGATCGCGATACGAGTGCGGCTGCGAAGCGAAGATCCGGATGTGGTGCGGGCAATTCATCGGCTTCAGCAAGAAGCCTTGGACGGTACCGTCCTCGAGCTTGTTGGTCAGTTCGCCACAAGCGCAACCTTCCTTGGAAAGGAGCTCCATCGCCTCGCGCTCAACCAACGGCGGGAATTGTGCGTCCTTATAATAAGGGAAGTGTCCCGAGGTCCGATAAAGGTCTAGGTTGCCGATGTGGGGCGTGAATACCTGCTTATACCCGGTCAGGAACAACTGTTCGGAAATGAAGTTCTGCAGCTCCTGGCGGACGATGGCACCATTGGGTACCCAGAGCACGAGGCCTTGGCCGACCTTTTCGTCGATATGGAAAAGCTTCAGCTCCTTGCCGAGTTTGCGGTGGTCGCGCTTCTTGGCCTCTTCGACACGCACCATGTGCTGCTCCATCTCATCTTTGGTCGCAAAAGCCGTGCCGTAGATACGTTGTAGCTGTTTGTTCTTTTCGTCCCCGCGGTGATAGGCGCCGGCGATGTTGAGTAACTTGAAAGCCTTCACCTGGGACGAATAGCGAACGTGCGTACCCGCGCAGAGGTCGACAAACTCGCCGTTCTTATAAAATGAAATCGTCTCGCCGGCCGGGATGTCCGCCAGACGTCCGAGCTTATAGGCATTCTGACCGCGTTCACGGAGCAACTTATCCGCTTCTTCGCGCGTGCATTCAAAACGTTCGAACTTCTGGTTCTCCTTTGAGATGCGACGCATCTCCTCTTCGATCTTCACCAAGTCGTCGGCCGTGAATAGATGATCCACGTCGAAGTCGTAATAGAACCCATTATCGGTGGGCGGCCCGATATCCAGCTGCGCCTGCGGAAAGAGGCGAAGAACGGCCGCACCCAGCATATGGGCGGCGGAATGTCGGATCTCCTCAAGGGGAGTCATCGTCGGGCGGGTGGACATGTCGTAAAAAGCTATCCTTTCGCTAGGGACTCCCGAGGCGGAGGGCAAGGACGGAGGCAATTCCCCTACCCTATCACGCCTTCTTAAGGTCGTAGCCGTCTTTGCGGTCGAGCATCGTCCAGCCCAGCGCGGACAAGTCCTTACGGAGCTGGTCGGCGGCGGCGAAATCCTTCCCTTGCTTGGCAGCCCAGCGACGGGCACCGAGCTCGGCCACTTCGACAGGAATCGCGGCTTCGGCCTTGGCGACAAACAGGACTAACCCAAGGGCTTGCAGAAGCTTGGCCAGCCCGCAGACGTCTTGGCGAGCCTGAGCCGGAGTCGGATCTTCGCGCTCTCCGACGACGGTGAAAATCTGCCCCAAACAACCGGGGATATTAAGGTCATTCTGCAAAGCTTCCCAGGCTGGGGCGAACCTACCCCACGTCGTCTGCAATTCATGAACCTGCGGCGCGACAAACTCCGCCCGCGAGAAGCCGGCGACCGGCAGGATGCGATCTACCCAGCGTTCGAGCTTAGCGATCGCCGACCGGGCATTTTCGACCCCATGAAGCGTGAAGTTAAGCGGCGTACGGTAATGGCCGCTGATCAAAGCGTAGCGCACTTCATTGGGCGTGAAGCCTTTTTCGATCAGCTGTTCAAGGGTGTAGAGGTTACCCTTACTCTTGGACATCTTATCGCCCTCGACGAGCAAGTGGGCGCTATGGAACCAATGGGCGGCGAAGCCCTTGATTCCCGTGGCGCATTCCGTCTGGGCGATTTCATTTTCGTGGTGAGGGAAGCACAGGTCAACGCCGCCGCCATGGAGGTCAAAAGTAGCGCCGAGATGCTCCAAGGACATCGCGGAACACTCGATATGCCAGCCCGGTCGACCCTTACCCCAAGGGCTGGGCCAGAAATTTTCGCCATCTTCCGGCTTATAAGCTTTCCATAAAGCGAAGTCATTCGCGGACTCGCGGTCATACTCATCGGCGTCGTTGGCTTGGCCGGCGCTATTGGTATCCTGCGTCTGCAACTTCGAGCGATCGAGATGGCTTAATTTACCGTAATCCGAACAGGAGCAGACCTTGAAGTAAACCGACCCATCCTTCGCCACGTAAGCATGCCCGCGCTTGATCAGAGCCTCGATCATCGCCACCTGCTGAGGGATATGAACGACAGCACCGGGTTCGATGTGCGGAGGCAAGAGACCGAGAGCCGTGCAATCCTTATGAAACTTATCTGTCCAACCTTGCGTGAAGGTCGCCAAAGACTGACCCGCCGCCAACGCCCCGCGTATTGTCTTATCGTCCACGTCGGTAATGTTACGCACATGCTTAACCTTGATACCCGAAGCTTCCAAGGTACGGCGAAGAACATCCTGTAAAATGAACGTACGGAAGTTGCCGATATGCGCCGGCCCGTAGACGGTCGGTCCACAACAATACATTCCGAAAGAAGCCTTATCGGGCTTAGTCAGGAGCGGCCGAAGCTCGCGGCTCATCGTGTCGTGCAAAAAGACGGGCATGGAAGACTTTAGATAGGGAATATTAGGCTGCGGGGGCGAGACGTAACTGCGGCCCGCGAAGCGACACGCCTGGCTGTCATAGTCCTTAAATCGCTTGTTTTGTTATCAAAATCGTCCGATATTACTCACCTCACCCTATGAAACTCGGAACCAAATCCCTCCACGCTGGCCAGAAACCCGACCCGACGACCGGGTCGCGCGCTGTCCCGATCTACCAGACCACCAGTTACCAGTTCCGCGACACGGAACATGCGGCCAATCTTTTCGGCCTCAAGGAGCTGGGTAATATTTATACGCGGATCATGAATCCGACCACCGACGTGCTCGAGCAGCGTATCGCCGCCCTCGAAGGCGGTTCGGGTGCGCTCGCGCATGCGTCGGGCCAAGCCGCCATCACGGCCGCTATTCTAAACATCGCCGGTGCCGGCGACCACATCGTCTCAGTCGCGCAACTTTACGGCGGAACATACAACCTCTTCCACTACACCCTGCCTAAGCTCGGCATCCAAGTATCCTTCGTCGACGGAGATGATCCTGAAAACTTCCGCAAAGCGCTTCGCCCCAACACCAAGGCCTTTTACGGCGAAGGGCTCGGCAACCCACGCCTAAACATCCTTCCCTTCGCCGAAGTCGGCAAAATCGCCCAGGAAGCCGGCGTTCCATTAATCGTCGATAACACCGCCCTCTCGCCCTACCTGAATCGTCCCTTTGAGCATGGCGCCAACATCGTCGTCCACTCAGCGACCAAGCATCTTGGCGGCCACGGCACGAGCATCGGCGGGGTCGTTGTCGACGGTGGTAATTTCAACTGGGGCAATGGCAAGTTCCCTGGCTTCACCGAACCAGACATGTCCTACCATGGCCTCCCGCACTGGGAAGCCTTCAAGGCTTTCGCCCCAGCGGGCGGTGCCAATATCGCGTTCATCATGAAGATGCGCCTGCAGTTCCTGCGCGATGTCGGCAGTTGCATCTCACCCTTCAACGCCTTCCTCATTCTGCAGGGCGTCGAAACCCTCCACCTCCGCATGGAACGTCACTGTGCCAATGCATTAAAAGTCGCCCAATACCTGGAAGCCCACCCAAAGGTAAAGTGGACGAACTATCCTGGTTTAAAGTCCTCGAAATACCATGACCTCGCCAAGAAATACCTGACTAATGGCTTTGGCGCGCTCGTCGGCTTCGGACTGAAGTCTGGCTTTGAAGGCGGCAGCAAATTCATTAATTCGCTTCAGCTTCACAGCCACGTCGCCAACATCGGCGATGCTCGCTCCTTGGCAATCCATCCGGCTTCGACCACGCACTCCCAACTCTCGGCGGAAGAGCGTCAAAGCGCTGGGGTCACCGATGACTATGTACGCCTCTCCGTGGGGATCGAAGATATCGAAGACATCATCGCCGACCTCGAACAAGCACTCGCGAAAGCCTGAGACTGATTTCAGCGAAACAAAAGGACAGGCCCGCCGGCCTGTCCTTTTTTATTTCCCAGGACGCGAATCCTCGAAATCGTGGAAGTCCAAAAAGCCTTTCACGCCCTCTTCGCCCATATAAGCAGCAAGTAACTTCCGATCGGTCTGGGTAAGGTCGACGACGATCAGACCATCCAGACAACCCCCGAAAGTCTCGTCGACATTGAAAGCGATGAGCCGACCGTTAAGTTTAAGGTAATGTTTAAGCAGGACGGGAACCGATTTGGCGTCCGGCTCCAGATCGCTGACCAGCCCGGAAACGTGATCAAGGTCGAATGCGCAACGTTGCAACACGTCCAAATCGGCGTCGCGTAGACTCATCGCCCGAGGCGGATTCTTAGCCCGCACCAACGGAGCGAGGTCATCGGCCGAGCGATTATTCTTAAGATAGGACAAGATGAGATCTTTGGAGGCTTGGCCGTATTCGGGATTGATGCTGACGGGCCCGAACAAGAGGTGATATTTCGGAAAGCGGACGACGTACCGACCGATACCCCGCCAGAGCAGTGGCAAGCTTGTAGGCTTACGTTGGTATTCCTGCCGAATGAACGATCGCCCCATCTCCAAGGCGGGATCCATACGTCGGAAAAAATCTCCCTTAAATTCAAACAGCGTCGAAGTATAGAGACCGTGTTTTCCCTTGAGTGGCAGGATCCGGTCCGTGGGACCTAACCGATAACCCCCGACGATTTGCGAAGTCTTATCATCCCACAGGATCATCTGATCGTACCATGCATCATAAGCATCGAGGTCACATTCCAAGCCCGTCCCTTCTGAAACCGACCGGAAAGTCGTCTCCCGAAGTCGTCCGATTTCCCGCAAGGTATGCGGCAAATCTGCGCCCAAGAAGCGGTAAACCCGGAAATCTCCGCTCGTCAGCAAAAGATCCTCAGGCGGAAGACTCTCCAGTTCAGCCCTAAGGAGCGTCGGATTTATGGGCGGGATGATGGGCGCCAGTACCAACGGCGTCGACTTGGTACCGCTGGCGCGGGAAGACTGATCGCGAGCCGGAAGCAATTCACAACGCAGCCGGAGAAAACTGGTGGCCTCCTCATCGTCAGGATGATCCTGCAACTGAGCCGGCATCACTGGATTTGCGACACGAAGGCGAATGACTTTTCCGCGATGGCTGAAAAACTCCCGCAAGAGCAACGCGGTACGCATCCGCGGGTGAATCAGGCCCGCGCTTTGGAATAAGGCAGAATTCTTGCCCTCGATATGCAGCGGCAAAACAGAAGCGCCGACCTTACGGGCCAACCGGATGACCTGAGGAGACCAGACAGAGTCTTCCACGCGACGAGCTTTTAACTTTAGACTGGAAACTTCACCCGCAGGAAAAGTGACGATACATCCGCCGGCCTTCAGGTGAGACATGATACGGCGCACCCCGGTCATGTTGCCCGTGTCCTCCTCTCCCGTCTTGAAAGGATTGACCTCAATGAGCCAAGGGCGAATCCCAGGAATCTGGCTTAGCCAACGGTTACCTACTACCAAGGCGTCGGGTCGGGCACGAAGGATAAAATCCATCGCCACCAATCCATCCGCCAGACCATGCGGATGATTAGCCGTCACCACCAATGGCCCCGTGCGTGGAATACGCGCGAGGCAGGTATCGTTCCACGAACTGGAAACCCCCGATTGCTCTAAGGCCGAAGTAAAAAAATCCGGCCGGCCGGCCGCGTGGATGCGAGCAAGAAAATCGTCGAATGCACGGACTTTAAAAAAGGTATCAAGCAGAGGCTCAGCTAAATGCAGCGGCCCTAAGACTGCCTTGAACTCGTCTTTATTGGTAAGTATCGCCCTTTGTGACATCGATGACAATCATGAGGCAGACGTGTGTTAAACGCGCGTCACCTAAGTGACGATATGGTATCAAAGTTTAAAAGCCGAAGAAAACGCGGGAATTACGGGTAGAAACCTCCGCCACCTCATCGGCGGGCAAACCGAGAAGCATCGCCGCTTGGGCGCAAATCTCGGGGAGATTTACCGGGGCGTTTTCCTTTCCACGGACAGATTGCGGCGCCAAATAAGGAGCATCAGTCTCCAACATCAGGCGGGCCAAACCTTGCGCCTGGAGTGCAGCCCGGATCTCGACGGACTTAGGATAAGTAATGATGCCGGTGAACGAAGCCCGGCCGCCGCGTGCATTGATTTGGCGAACTTGCTCCGGCCCTTCGACGAAACAATGAAAGACGACTTTTCGCCAATCGATGCCGCTTTCGTCGATCAGTCGCACGCAATCAGGAAAAGCATGACGCGAATGAATCACAACCGAACAGCCGAACTGATAGGCGAGCATCAGCTGACGGCGAAAAGCCTCTTGCTGCCAAAGCTTAAGCTGGGCGGCCTCCGCTTCGTCGGCAGGTAGTCGAAAATAATCCAGCCCGATCTCCCCTAAAGCGGCCGGCGTGGTCCGATCGGCGAAATAGGGTGCGATTGCCGCTACGGTCTCCTCCCAACCCTCCGTCACATGACACGGATGCAGACCTACCGTATGGCGGAAGAAAAGCGGGTGCTTCTGAGCCAGATCACGATATTCGGACCAATCATGCAAGTCCGTCCCGATGGCCACAACGGCTTCGACGCCGACGGCCTGCGCCTCGCCCATCCAAGACTCCAGTCGCCCGGCCTTCACGGCATAATCGGGGTGGCAATGGGAATCCAACAGACGCATCGACCCGATTAGATTGAGTTGAGACCAAAGGGCAAGACCTCAACCCTGCCTTGAAATATGACGGGCAACTCACACCGTACTTCCCATGCGCCATTGGTTGATGAAATCCGAACCCGACGAATTCTCGTTCGAAGAATTGCACCGGCGTGGCAGCGAGCCTTGGACGGGGGTACGAAATTATCAGGCTCGTAATTTCCTCCGCCAATGCGAGGTCGGTGACCTAGTCCTATTCTATCATTCCAACTGCAAGGAAACGGGCATCGTCGGAGTGGCCAAGATTTCCGAGGCGGCCTTTGATGACCCGACGCAATTCGATCCTAAGTCAGATTATTACGACGCGAAAGCATCCAAAGAAAAACCTCGATGGAGCTGCGTGGAAGTCAGTTTTCATAAGACGCTGAAAAAGCCTTTCACGCTTGAAGATCTCCGAGCCAACAAAGCCTTGCAGACGATGCTCATCTTACGGCCGGGCAACCGTCTCTCGGTGACGCCGGTGAGCGCCCAGGAATTCAAGGTGATTACCAGTGCTTAATCTTATTTGACCGCCCGGCGGGTCCGACGACGAACTAGCAGCGGCTTTTGATCGAGCTCTTTCAATCGGGGGGATTTTTCCATCAGCCACCAGACCCCGGCGGCCATGAGACCCCCGGTAAGGTAGCGCGCCAGCTGGACTGGCAAATCGGCCGAAACGGCATCCCAACCGTATTTGGTCCATTCGGTCGTGAATTCCATGACGAAGAAAATCAGGCTCCACTTCAGAAAAACATCCCGCAGGGAACGCGAAACCAGGTCGGTCCGGATGACAAATAAGCAAGCCCCGTAAAAAGGAAGAAGGTACAACCACTGGTCGTGAACCATCACGGCCGAAAACCGCTTCAATGTCTCGGCGACCGAGGACTTAAAGGGCACGGGGAGTTGAGCGACCAGGGCTGCTTTCTTATCTTTAATCACCCCCAAGGCTACATGGCGTAAGATGAAACTGAGACCGATGACCAAGGTCAGCGCCTCGATTTTCAGGAAAAGGATGAGCTTATCTTTCAACTTCACGACCGGATTAATGGCTTAGGATGAGCGAATCGACAATACCTAAGAAAAGCGCTATCGGGGAGTTTCGATCGCTTCTTCGGTGGGTAACCACAAGGCCAGGATCGCCGCCGGGATAAAAAGAAAAGAAGCGTAAAAGAGACATTGGCTAAAATCTCCGACCTTGGCGAAGAGCCCGAAAAAGACGGTCCCCGCCGCTGCAAAAACTCGGCCGATATTATAACAAAAGCCCGCCCCGGTGGTACGCAGCAGCGTCGGAAACAAAGGCGGCAGGACCATCGTGAACAAACCGAAGACGCCCTGCGTAAAGCCAACCGCCGCAAAGAGCACGTAAGTGACCGACAGGCTCCACGGCATCAGGAATGTCGCGAACATGAAGATAAAATAGGCCGCGAAAAAACCGGCGATAGTTCGCTTATAACCAAAACGCTGGGCGCAATAGCCCGAAGCGAAATTCCCGAAAATCGAGGCGAAGATGACGCAAAACAAAGCCACCGAAGTCACGTGTACCTGAGCGGAGACGGAAACTCCGGGGTGGGTCTTAATGAAAGCCTGCTGCCAGAACATGAACGTCCAGTGGCCCGTCAGCGAGATTGCACAGAGCGTCATCGCGATCAAGGTCGTGCGGCGGATACCTGGGGCGAACAAGTCGGACATCGGCGGAGGCTGGCGCCCTTGCTGGGCCTGGGTCCATTCCTCCGTCTCGGGTACGGCCTTACGAATCCAAAGGGTCACGAACGCCGGCAGGACCCCGATAAGAAAAACCCAACGCGACTCGAAGCCGGGGAAAAGCTTCAGAACTTCGACGGAAAAAATTGCGAAGAGGATGCCGAGATTCACGGCGCACTGCAGGACGGCGGCGATCCAGGGGCGCCACTTTTTCGGCCAGGTTTCGGAGAGCAGCGAGGCGCCCACGGCCCACTCGCCACCGATACCCAGCGCCGCCAGGAAGCGGAAAATCATCAGCTGCCACCACGTCTGGGCAAAGAAGGAAAGCCCCGTAAAGATAGCGTAGGTGAGAATCGTCAGGACCAACGCTCGACTCCGTCCGAGGCGGTCGCCAACGAGCCCGAAAGCTGCGCCCCCAAAGGCCCAACCGACTAGGAAGGCCGCTTGGATAATCGCGCCGTATTTGGCGACATCCGGGTGCGCGATCGGAGACGCCAGCAATTGAGCCACGAACACCGTAGCGACGAGCGTATAAAGGTGCAGGTCGAGACCGTCGAAGAACCAGCCGAGCCAGGCAGCGAAACCCGACTTCTTCTGATGCTCGGAGAGCTCACTCCACTTCGTGGCTTCGGCGGTAGGTTCGCGCATGAAATTAGTTTTAAACGTCCATGAACAAACCAGGCGGGCTTAGTGCCCGCCCTGCTCGAGGACTTATTTTTTGGCTTCGGCCTTTTTGGCGGGCGCCTTGGCCTTCGGGGCGGGCGTCGCCGTGTAAGGCTGATTGGTCATGGCGCCCGGGGCGACCTTCAGAAGATTAGGCGAAAGATCCGCAGCCTTGGCATCGCCTAAGGCCCACTTCACGCCACCCACGAGGATCTGACGGAAGGTCGGGTTCGTCCAAACATCTTCGCGGTGACCCATGGCGGTATAGAACACGCGACCCTTACCTTCATTACGTGCCCAGGTGTTAGGGTAAGCCGGCCGCTTATAATCATCACCCTCGAGGGCAGGGTTGTTAAAAACCGTGAGAACGTGAATTTCGGGACGGAAATCCTTCAACGTGTACCATTCTTCGGCGAAGGTGAATTCCGCGCCGACTTTTTCGAAGCCAGGGAAAGTCGGGTCGATGACCTGATTACGACCTTCCTGTTGCTTGCCGTGCCGGATGAATTCCGCGCCGAGGAAGCAGACGTAAGCGTCGGCCTTGTCGCCATGGTTGGTAAAACGCTCGGGGCCCTTCTTATCTTCGTTGTCGGTATGGAAGGTATCGGCAGCCGAGTGCGTACCGACAAAACCTTTGCCGGATCGGACATAATCAAAGAGCGCCTGCTTGCCTGCCATGGACATGGGAGGATTCTTGTCGGTGCCTTCGGAACAGAGATCGCCGGTGGTGTAGAACATCACCGTGTCAAACTGCGCGAGGTACTGCGGAGAGAACTTGGAACCATCCTTCGAGAAGACGAATTCCCATTTGTTTTCGGCGCCCAACTCGAGGAGTTGTTTTTCGGCGAAACTGGGCATGCCTTTCTTATAAGAAATCACGTCGTGCTCAAAGCCGGACGATTTGGTGAAGAAAAGAATCTTCCGTTGGGGAGCATCCGCGGCAAAGGCGGAGACAGCACAGGCGGCGAGGAGGAGTAGACGGGGTAGCATGGGAGGGGAAGCCAAAGAAATGGCAGTTCTCTCCAAGCGGGCAAGCGTCTTTGACTTAAGCGGGCGAAGACATCCGTGCCGCAGGTAACTTTCGGTCGATTTCATTCAATCTATAACCGAAACCAGGGCCGGAAAGAGTACGACCATCGATTTGGCCCGACTGGCGACGGTAAAGCCCTGGATGAATCTCGGCCTCTGCCATCGAGGCTTCGGGATAGAACTGCATGGCATTGGTCTCCACGCCGGCGATTGTCGGGGCGTGCGCCGCCAACAGCAGGTGGGTCATCTGGGCCATCATGGGGTTGGTCAGGTCTTGCACCATCAATTGCATGCCATGGGCGCGGGCCCAACAGAGACTCAGCAAAGCACCCGTCTGCGTCTTGCAAGTCTTGAGCGCGACACCGGTCCAGCCTAATTCGCGACCTAAGCGAACGATTCGCCAATCATGGGCGCTCTCGTCAAGAAAGAGCGGCATGCGGCCGCTGACCGAGTGGACATCGATCGGATGATCCTCCAATTCGTAAGGGAAAGGTTGCTCGACGTAACTCAACCTCGACCATAGTTCCGGCAGCTCCGCTTTGATGCGATCGAGCACGCCATTGACGTATGCGGGGTCCATCACCGTGCAGTTAAAGTCGGCCGTAAATAATTCGACACCCAAAGGCAGGCCGATTTCGGCGATTTGTTTCATGCGGGCGAAATCCCAGAGGGCGTCGTTGCCACGGAGTTTGACCTTCAGCGCCTTCAAGCCGTCGCACTTGATCCATGTGTCAAGTGAGCTCGGGTAGCCATCTTGCAAGACATTAGAGCCCGCCTCAGCGAGTGTCAGATAATCGAGACCGCCGACGAGATGCCAGGCCAGCAACTTCGTCTCGACGGACTGACGGAAAAAATTAACCGGATACTTGCCGCTAAAATTTACCTGTGGAGCATCGGCGGCGGGCGTCAGGTAAGCGGACAGATCGCGATTCATCCAGGGGGCCTGATAAGTAAGATAAGTCGGCACCTCGTTCACGACGCCATAGGCATCATGCAGGGCCAAATCAAAGGCCGAGGCGCAGACCAAGGCGGCCAAAGTCGGCATCACCACGCCCTTCGGCAAAGTGGCATTGAAAGCCGTGAGAAGCTTGGGTAGCACCGCTTCGATAAAATCGTAGCCGATTTCCATCGGGTGACCTTGGGCGGGAAATTGAGCGTAGGCTTCTGTCAACAAATCGCAGAAATCCTGCATGGCCTTGAAACGCACCTCGTAGGGCACCGTGGAAGGCCAGACCCATTGCACGCTCAGAGGCGTCTCGCCCCACCCTTCGGCCCGCGAGCCATCGGCCCGCGAAACGGTCAGGCAAACGCGCGCGCAGGCGACGCTCGTCACCGTCTCGTGACCGAATTTCAAAGGTAGACGGGTCTGCACCGGCAAGGCATGCCAGCGCACGGCCCGAATCTGAACATCGTGCGGATTCATCTTAGTCTTGGAGGCCTTGACCCGTAGTCTCCTTGCCCAAGAAAGCCACGAACAAACCGACGGCATAGACGAGCGTGATGGCGGCGGCGGCACTTTGATAACCGCCGAGCGTCTCAACTAGTTTACCGCTGAGCAGCACGAAGGGGACGGCGACCAGACGGCCGGTATTATAACAAATACCTTGGCCGGTCGCACGCACGCGGGTCGGGAAAAGCTCCGGGAGATAAAGCGGGAAGAAGCCGAAGAAGGCGGTGGCTGCCATGCCCAAGACAAAAACCTTTACGGCCATCATGACGGGGAAAATATCGAAGAGCATCGTGCCAGACCATTGGGCAGGAGTCCGATAAATCCAGCACGTAGCGGCGAAGGCCAATGCGCAAAGAATCTGGTAACCCGTGCGGCGCTTGAATCTCGCAAGAAACAACGGAGCGATGAAAGTGCTCGTGCAGGCGCCGACGGACACGATGACCATGGCCAGAGCCTTGGCTCGGGTGTTATCGGGACCCGCAAGTTCGGTGATCCAAAGCGGCACCCATTGTACCGCGCCCCAAGTACCGACGAAAACCACCGAGACCATCGCAATGCCGGCGAGGGTCGAACCGAGTAATTCACCACTAAAAACCTCTCCGATCTTGGAGCGACCTGGAGTGGGCCCAGCTGCTTCTTTCTTCATGGAACGTTCCCACTTTTCAGACTCAGGTACAAAGAGACGAATCAATAAAGTAAGGATGGCCGGCGAAGCACCGATCAAGAAGTGGATCCGCCAGGAGTGACCATCGGCCGGGTAAGCCAAGGCGACGCAACCCACCAGGACCATCCCAAGGTTCGCCGCCACACCGATGGCAGCGGCCATCTTAGAACGATGCCGTTCGGGCCAGGCTTCCATCACCAGCGCGACGCCCAAGGCCCATTCGCCACCCATGCCTAAGGCCGCCATGAAACGCGCACCGGCAAGATGAGTCGGATCGGTCGCGAAATAACAGACCCCGCTGAAGATGGAATAAAACAGAATACTGAACGACATCGCCTTCACGCGGCCGATGCGGTCTCCGAGCCAACCGAAGGCCGCGCCACCCAGTGCGGCGCCAATCAAGAAAGCGGAAGTGATCCAACCCATCCATCCGCCCACCCAGCTATTGATGGCCTTAGAGCCCAAGGCCACGACTTCCGCGGGCACCATACTCTTCAGCGCGGGTCCGGCGAGCGTCGGGAAAAGCGCTTGCTCATAACCATCCATCATCCAACCCAAGAAGCCCGCGAGAAGGGTCATCTGCATTCCGCGCGTGATCGCGTCTTTCGTGGAAACAGGGGAATGAAGTTCTTTCATCGAGATAGGGGTGCGTCGCACCAAGCAACGTCTTACATCTGAGCGGATTCCCACTGGGCTACAAGGAACGAATGAGTGACCCGCTTTTGAGGCTGGGATATTTCTCATAAAACATCCAAAATGACATCAGATCATGAGCAACCCATTGCACCCCGAGCCCACCTCGATGATACGCCGTCAGCGTAAAATCGAAGGGAGTTCTGCCATCCTCCTACCCTTCCATGCGAACGGCGATGTCGACTGGGTAGGATTCACCGCACACGTGCGCCGCACCGTCGCCGCCGGGCTAGCTCCGGCCGTCAACATGGATACCGGGTATGGCAATCTCATCGACGACTCGATCCGCCGACGTGCCCTACAAATCACCCAAGCGGAGACGGGCGGAAAATGGTTTGTCGCCGGTGCCTTCGTCCTTGATAAGCCTGGAGATGCCTTCGACCTCGGTGCTTACGCTCGTCAAATGGAGATGATTCAGCAACACGGCGGCACCCCGGTCATCTTCCAAAGCTACGGCCTGACCTCCCAGACAGATGATAAAATCGTGGAAGCCTATGCCGCGATCGGTCGTCACGCCCCTCGTTTCGTCGGCTTCGAACTCGGACAGATGTTCGCCCCCTTTGGGAAAATCTATTCCTTGGACGTCTACCGTGGGCTCATGGACGTAAAACAATGCATCGGCGCGAAGCATTCCTCATTACGTCGCGACCTGGAGTGGGAGAGATTGACGCTACGTGATCAGACGCGTCCGGATTTCCGAGTATACACTGGTAACGACCTCGCCATCGACATGGTCATGTACGGCAGCGACTACCTGCTCGGGCTGAGCACCTTCGCCCCGGAAGCTTTTGCCTTACGAGATAAGGCCTGGGAAAAAGGCGAAGTTTCATTTTACGAAATCAATGACCTTTTGCAGTATCTCGGCTTCCTCGCCTTCCGCCCGCCCGTTCCCGCCTACAAACATTCCGCCGCCATGTTCCTGAAGCTCCGCGGATGGCTGGAATGCGATGATACCCATCCGCTTTCGGCCAAGCGCCCGGATTCTGACCGCGAAATCCTCGCGGATATCGCCAAACGCATCGCCGCCCTCAGCTAAACCTATGTCCGAACCTTTCAAACTCACCCGCGTCGCGTCGCTTAAGACCGTCGCGGATTTCCGCGCCCATTGCGCTTCCATCGGGATCGAACTGCCGATTGAAGATACTATCGAAGCCGGAGCGGGCAACCCCCTCTCCCAGCCGATCTCTCAGAATAAAATCAACGGGAAGACCATCGGTAACCGCATCGCGATTCATCCTATGGAAGGTTGGGATGGGACGACTACCGGGGGCATCTCCGAAGAAATGAAACGCCGCTGGCAACGCTTCGGCGCCAGCGGTGCCAAACTCATCTGCGGTGCGGAGGCCATGGCCGTGCGGGCGGACGGTCGTGCCAACATGAACCAACTTATCATCAACGATGAAAACAAAGCAGGCATCACCGAACTCGTCGGCATCCTCAAAGCCGAACACCTCGCCCGCTGGGGCTCAACGGATGATCTGGTCATCGGCTTTCAGCTCACGCACTCGGGACGCTTCTGTCGTCCCAACGATAAGAAACGATGGGAATCACGCATCGCCTACCATCACCCGATCTTAGACAAGAAGTTTAACGTCACTTCCGACGATCAGGTCCTCACCGATGCCGACGTCGAAGAATTGATCCGTTATTATATCAAGGCCGCCCGCGTGGCCCGGGAATGCGGTGCCGACTTCGTAGACATCAAGCACTGTCACGGCTATCTGCTGCATGAATTCCTCAGCGCCCACACCCGACCTGGCAAGTTCGGGGGCTCCTTCGAAAACCGGACTCGCATCCTACGCGACATCATCGCCGGCATCCGGGCTGAAGGTAATCCCATTGATATCGGGGTGCGCCTCAGCCTCTTCGACTTCGTGCCTTTCCGTCCGGACCCGGCGCATTCCGTTCCAGGGCGACTCGGCCCCGGCATCCCCGAAGAGCATGCGCATCTCCTTCCCTACCGTTTCGCCTTTGGGGCGAACCCGGAAAAACCCACGCAACCCGACCTATCCGAAACCTTCCAATTCGTGAACATGCTCGGCGAACTTGGGGTCAAGATCCTGAACACCTCCGCGGGCTCGCCCTATTACAATCCGCACATCCAACGCCCAGCGGCCTACCCGCCGAGCGACGGTTATCAGGCCGCGCACGACCCTTTGATTGATTTGGCCCGTCAAGTGGATGCCGTTCGCCAGGTGAGATCCCGGGCGCCCAGCAGCCTGATCATCGTCAGTTCCGGCCTGAGTTATATTCAAGAATACCTGCCGCACCTTGCCCAATTCATTCTACGCAACAAGTGGAGCGATGCCATCGGCGTTGGTCGCGCCGTGCTCAGCTACCCCAGCATGCTGGCGGATGCGGCGAAGAACGGCGCAATGGAGACCAAATTCATCTGCCGCACCTTCAGCGACTGCACGACCGCGCCGCGCAACGGGCTCATCTCTGGGTGTTACCCGTTAGACAAATTTTATACCGCCAAACCCGAATTTCAGCAGCTCAAAGAGATCAAGAAAAACGTCGGAGCCTGAATGATCACGGACGCTCGAAGATGAGCAAGTGCTGCCAAGGTAAATCGGGCTTGTTCACCACGAACCTGAAGCCGGCCGCTTCGAATTCCTTACGTGCCTGGGCCTCGGTCATCTTGTGATGAGGCTTGATGGGGACGTGCGGATCTTCGGCTCGGTATTCCAGGAGATAGATGCGTCCCTTGGAGCGCAGGGCGCGACGCAAGGAGGCCAGCATTTCGATCGGGTGGTCGAATTCGTGATAAGCGTCGACCATCAAGGCGGCGTCAAGAGAGCCGTCGGGTAGTTTGACGTCTTCAATGGTGCTCAGGTGGGGTTGCACATTCTTTATTCCGAGCTTAACGGATTCCTTCGTCAAAAAATCAATCATCTCGGGCTGGATATCGACCGCGACAACCTTTCCGCGCGGAAGCTGCCGAGCGATCCGGAAAGAATAGTAGCCTGACCCTGCGCCGATATCCGCGATGACGGCGTCGGCCGCCAGCTCCAAGGCGGCAATTGCCTTGGAAGGGGCCTCTTCTTTCTCGCGATCGGAGCGTTCGAGCCAACCGATGCCCGGGTGGCCCATCACTTGGGCGATTTCACGACCTTGATAGACCTTACCGATGCCATCGGGAGAAGGCGGACAGACCTCGTAGCCAAGCTTAGCAGCTGGCAAATCGGGCGTGGCGGAAACCGGCCTAGTCCAAAAATAGAGACCGAAAGCCACACTCAACAACATAACGGAGTAAATCAGCGGGTGACGGCGGAGCATTCGGATAGATTTACGTCAAACCCGACGAGGGGCAAGACTCCCGATGGAATCATTTCATTGGGGCACAAAAAGGGCCGAACAAAATTCAGCCCTTAATAGACGAGAACAAATGGTAATTACTTCTTCGCTGGGGCGTTGCATTTTTCGCAAACCTTGCCGTCAGCCGCAGCCTTGACGCAGCAAGGGTGTTGGCATTTTTCGCCCTTTTTATCGGCCTTATCGCAGCAACCACCGGCCTTAAACTTCGAGGACTCTTTGGTCGTCGTAGCTGGTTTGACGTCAGGCGAAGGAGAGGCTGCAAAAGCGACCGAAGCGCAGACAAGGGCAATAACCAGCATGGAGGTGAGTTGTTTCATAGTAAGTTTAAGTTGGAGCAAAGCTGGAAAATCACAAACTGATTTCACTAATTTATCGGGCCGCGAACCAGCCCGCCGCGGCGCCCAGGGCGACCAAGAGGAGGATGTTCGTCTTTTTAAGGTAAAGCGCCGCACCCGCGGCGGCTGAAATCAAGAGGTAGACCCAAGTCATCTGCGACAGCACCAAGGAAAGACCCAGCCAAAACACAGCACCCGCCGCGGCGGCGGTCACCAGCCCGATCACATCATGGAAACGAACATCTCCTACCCCCTCGTCAGCCAGCGGAGCGGTGGCGAGCAAGATGAGCGTGGAACAACTAAACGTAAAAATCGCCGGGACCAGGAGACCGACCAAAGCGGCCAGCCAGCCGCCACCCATGCCGAGGCTGCCATTATAACCAGCCATGCAACCGATAAAACTACCGGCGAGCAGCAGCGGCCCCGGAGTGATTTCACCGACCACCAACGCGTCGCCAAAAGCAGGCTCCTTGATCCAGTCATAAGTTTCGACCGTGCGTGCTTTCCAGACTCCCAGCGCGGCGTAAGCACCGCCAAAAGAAGTCAGCACCGCGAGCAGAGAAACCTCGGCAAGCTTAACGATGCCGGAGTCGTGGCCGAAAATCGCCCAAAGCACCAAGAAGACGGCACCGACCGGAATCAGGAAGCGCAGCACCCGGATGGCGGCAGACTTCAGGACTTCGGACGTTTCAGGCACGGCCTCTTCATCCGGCGGACGGATATACCAGGCATAGAGACCTGCCGCGACCGCCATAAAGGCGAAAGGGGCGCTAAAAAACATCCCAACCGTCGTTATACCTGCGACTGCTCGACGAGTCGTATCAAAGACGGCGGTCTTAAACAGACGGTAAGCCATGACCAGAATAACGCCCGCGATGGCAGCCCGGGCGCCGGAGAGCGCACCGCCGATCAGAGGAAGCTGGCCAAACTGATGGTATAAAAACGCCAAGACCCCGCAACAGAGCAGACCGGGAATGACAAAGAACAGTGTGGCCAGAACGGCACTGCGCCAGCCACCCTTCTTCCAGGCAATCCAAGCGACCAGTTGCTGGGCTTCGGGGCCGGGCAAGAACATGCAAAGCCCTAAGGCGCGGGAGAATTGTTCTGGCGACAACCAAGAGCGCTTTTCGACGCACTCCTGCTCAAGGGTCGCAATCTGAGCGGCCGGGCCGCCCAGCGAAGTCGCGCCCAAGCGCAACCAAAGGAGCCAATCGGACAGGGGCATCATGAGGTTAAAAAAACCAAACCCATCCACGAAGCGAACCTAAAACAAAAAGGGCCGACGTTTGTCGGCCCTTTTGGACGGAAGAAAATAGCCTTACTTCTTCTCAGACTTCTTAAACGACTTCTTAGGCTCGATCTTCGAAACCTTCTTACGGTCACGACGACTGTCGTCGTCCTCGTCACCGTCTTTATCGCCGCCTTTATCGCCGCCACCCTTAGGGTTAACAACCGGAGGAGGAGGCGTGGTCGGAGTCGTAGGGGTAGTAGGAGTGGTCGTTGTGCCACCCGCAAAGGCGATGGCGCAGGTGAATAAACCGACGAAGAGAGCGAAGAGTGTCTTCATAGTAGTAAGGATTTATAGAGGTGTATCGGCCGATGGCAACCCCCTAAAAT
>QYQK01000043.1 GCA_007280935.1 Opitutales bacterium | reverse complement strand
TCCTAATTGTTCTTTGCAGGGCGGGTAGGTCTGTGCCTTGCTAGGGGCGTGACTCCTTCCGGCCTAACCCCTCCCAAACTCAAACCCGAGGTTCTGGCACCCGCTGGTGAGTGGAATTGTGCCCGGGCGGCCGTTGAGAACGGGGCTGACGCCATTTTCTTCGGGGTTGGTCGCTTTAACGCCAGAGTTCGGGCCAAGAATTTCGAGGAGGCCGACCTACCTGAACTGATGGCTTATCTGCATGGCCGTGGCGTGAAGGGGTATGTGACTTTTAACACCCTTATTTTTCCCGACGAATTGGCCGAGGCCGCCCGGACCCTCCGCTCGATCGTCGCCGCCGGGGTCGATGCCGCCATCGTACAAGATCCAGGGATTTGCCGTCTGATCCGCCGGATTTCTCCTGACTTCCCCATTCACGCTTCAACGCAGATGACGGTAACAAGTGCGGCGGGGCTCGATTACGCCCGTGACTTAGGCGCCTCGCTTGCCGTGCTCGGCCGTGAAGTTTCCATTCCCGAGATGCAGAAGTTACAGGCAGAGCAGGCTACCAAGGGTACTCCGCTCGACCTCGAAGTTTTCGTCCATGGCGCTCTCTGCGTGGCCTACTCCGGACAATGCCTGACCAGCGAATCTCTCGGCGGTCGCTCTGCGAATCGCGGCGAATGCGCCCAAGCCTGTCGTCTGCCCTATGAATTAATCGTGGATGGGGTCCTGCAACCGCTGGGCGATAAGGCCTACCTGCTTTCACCTCAGGATCTCGCGGGCATCGAAGTCGTCCCTGATCTGATTCGCGCCGGTATCCGTTCGCTGAAAATCGAAGGGCGCCTCAAGTCTCCGGAATATGTGGCCGCGATTACCAAGGCCTATCGACGGGCCGTTGATGCCGCCTGGGACGCCTTTGAGCGGGGCGCCGATGCCGATCTGGCTGCGCAACAGGTACGTCAAGAAGAGGACTATGCCATGCAGATGACTTTTTCTCGCGGTCTCCATACGGGATGGCTTCGTGGCATCGATAACCAACAGTTGGTGCACGCCCGTTTCGGCAAGAAACGCGGTGCTTTTTTGGGTACGGTGATCGATGTAGCTCCTCCCGGAGTGACGCTTAAATTGGAAGGTGCTTTGAAACCTGGCGACGGCGTCGTGTTTGACCAAGGTAAGCCGGCCGAGCGCGAAGAGGGTGGTTTCGTCCACGGCATCGAACCCGCTCGTGGCGGTCTGACTTTCGTCCGCTTTGATCGGGCGGGCGCGATGGATTGGGCCCGCGTGCTTCCGGGGGCGATGCTTTGGAAAACTAAGGATCAAGACTTAGACAAGCAGCTGCATGCGTCCTGGGATCGGGAGAAGGCAAATTATCGGCGCACGATAGACATCCGCGTCATCGGGCGCCTCGCGCAGCCTTTGCGCGTCGAGTTTAGCGATACCGAAGGCCATGTGGTGACAGCTGAATCATCGATGCCCTGTGCGATCGCCGAAAAGCGTCCGATGGACGTCTCCTCTTTGCGCGAGCAATTGGGGCGCTTGGGTGATACCTCCTTTGAGCTGGGTACACTCGAGGCCGACCTTGAGGGCGCCTTGATTGTTCCGATGAGTGAGCTTAATCGCCTTCGACGCGACCTTTCCGATCGGATCACAGCTTTGCGTCGGCAGCCGCGTCGCTGGGCTTTACTGCCTTACGAAGAATCTTCAACCAAGGTGGTGGCGACAGCTGCAGCCACGACGAATAAAGCGCCGGAGATCGTGGTGGTGATTCGTGAGCCAGAACAATTGGAGCCCGCCTTGGCTTGGGGCGCTCGGGTGATTTATGCCGAATTTGAAGACCCAAGAAAGTTTCGCGACGCTGTCACCCGAGTGCGGGCCTACGAGCAAGAAACCGGCAAGAAGGTAGAATTTTGGGTGATGGGTCCGCGCGTGCATAAGCAAGGCGAAGATCGTCTGAGTGAAATCATGCTCTCCTCGCAGGCGGATGGTTATCTCGTCCGCAATCATGATAACTTTCGTGCCTTCGCGGGGCAGCGTCGTCGCGGAGACTTCTCGCTGAATGTCGCCAATGGGCTTACGGCGGAATGGTTGATGCAAAATTATAGCTTAGAGGGTTTGACGGCCTCTTATGATCTCGATGCCAATCAGGTGGCGGCCTTGATGCAGTCGGCCCCGCCCGCCTGGTTTGAAGTCACCATTCACCAGCATATGCCCATGTTCCATATGGAGCACTGTGTTTTTTGCGCCTTCCTTTCCAAGGGCAAGGATTACCGGGATTGCGGCCGGCCGTGCGAGAAACACCGCGTTAAATTACGCGACCGCGTCGGCGCTGAACACATCCTCAAGGCCGATGCGGGCTGCCGGAATACGCTCTTCAATTCCCGCGCCCAGACCGGGGCGGAATACGTTAACCAGCTGCTGGCGCTCGGCGTCCGTCGCTTCCGCGTCGAATTCGTCGACGAAGATGCCGTCACGGTCACGCGCACTTTGGAAAAGTATCAGGCCCTACTGAAAGGCGAGCTCGAGGGCACTGCGCTTTGGAACGACCTCAAGGTCCTGAACCAACTCGGCGTCACCCGCGGCACGATGCGCGTCCGAATCTAAAGGTTATCTTTTAAACGCGGCAATAATCCCGTGATGCGACGGGAGTCAGAGGCGTTACGCACGGCCATCGCGTACGCCGTGGGATCGCCTACAAGGATGACTTGTTTGCGCCCCCGGGTCACGGCGGTATAAATCAGATTACGGGCCAGCATGATGCTGTGTTGGCGGAGCAGCGGCACGACGACGGCGGGAAACTCTGAACCTTGAGATTTATGAATGCTCACCGCGTAGGCCAGTTGCAGGTCGGATTGCTCGCCGCGTTCCAGCTCAACGCGGGTGCCGTCAAAATCGACCAGCAAGGTGCCGGCTTCGTTTTGGCCGAGGACGACGCCGAAATCACCGTTATAGACGAGCTTATCATAATTATTTCGCGTCTGGATCACCTTGTCGCCCGGCGAAATCCGTCCGGGTTTGGCGTCGGGTCCGCGGAGGCGGACTTGCAGGGCTTGGTTGTAAGCCTGGATGCCGCCGGTACCTTTGTGCATCGGGGCCAGGACTTGGATGTCACGTAACGGGTCGAGGCGAAGCGCTTTGGGCAGGATGTCGCAGCAGATCCGGGTGACCATCGCCACGCAGGCTTCGGGGTCTTCCACTTTGACGAAATGAATGTCATCCGAGAAATCCAATTTCATCGGATCGTCCACCGGCGTGGGCGGGGTCGTGTCGGCGTGCAAGATGCCATGGGCCACGGTCACGATGCCGCTCCGCGCCCCTTGCCGGAAGACCGTATCCAGTCGGGTGACGGCGGCGTTACCCGATTCGATGAGATCGCCTAAGACATTACCCGCACCGACCGAGGGGAGCTGATTGACGTCGCCGACGAGCAAGAGGTGGGCGGTCGATGGCACGGCCCGCAAAAGGGCGGAGGCAAGTTTGGTATCAAGCATGCTGGATTCGTCGACGATGACAAAATCCGCGGCCAAGGGATTGTCGGCATTGGAGGTGAAGCCGCCGGCCGCATGATCGAATTTAAGAAGCCGATGAATGGTGGCGGCGGGCACGCCCGTCGCTTCGGACATCCTTTTGGCGGCACGTCCCGTCGGGGCGCCGAGCATCATACGGGTGCGCTTAGCGGAAAGAATGTCGCACAGTGCTTTCAGGATCGTGGTTTTACCCGTACCGGGGCCGCCCGTGAGCACGGATACTTTATTTTTAAGCGCCATCAGGACGCCCGTGGCTTGGGCTTCCGAGAAGGTAAACCCAGCCCGGCCTTGCGCCCATTCAATCGCTTTTTCCGCTTGGATTGCGGGCAACCCGCTGTCGCCGCCGATAATCCGGCGAATCGACGCCGCGATGGATTTCTCGGCGTTTTCCTGCGGACGCAACTGTACGAGCTG
This sequence comes from Opitutales bacterium, assembly GCA_007280935.1. Classification (GTDB taxonomy): domain Bacteria; phylum Verrucomicrobiota; class Verrucomicrobiia; order Opitutales; family UBA953; genus UBA953. The sequence continues at coordinate 5,421 of QYQK01000043.1, read as the reverse complement.
AACGCCACGATAATCGAGGATACCCACGGCGTTTTCATCGATGAGTCGCCGCATGCGGTCCTGAACGACGGCCCGATCCACTTCGAGCAAAGCCGTCGATTTTTCGAGCAAACCTTCGTCCGGGAAAGCGCTGTGGCCTTCGCCTTCAAGTTCTTCGAGCATGTGCAAGATTCCCGCGTCGACGCGTTGCGGACCAGCCGTGGGCAGGCCCAGGTTGCGGGCGATTTTATCCGCGGTCTTGAAGCCGACGCCTTCGACTTCGCGGCAGACGCGATAAGGCTCGGCGGTCACGATTTTTTTTGCCTCTTCGCCGTAGGCTTTGACGATGCGCAGGCAGATAGAATTGGTGACGCCGTAGGTTTGCAAGAAGACCATCACCTCGCGCAGGGCTTTCTGCTCTTCCCACGCGGCCTTGATAGATTTGGCACGCCCAGGTCCGATGCCTTCGACTTCCCGCAGGCGGCCCGACATGTTGGAAATGATGTCAAAAGTACGTACGCCGAATTTCGCGACGATCTTATCGGCATAAGTCTTGCCGATGCCTTTGATCAGGCCGCTCCCGAGGTATTTGCGGATACCATGCACGGAGGAGGGTAGGCGCGAGCTGAATGATTTGACGCGCAGTTGCGGACCATGCGAAGGGTGTCGCTCCCAGAAGCCCAGCAGGTCGACCGTCTCGCCGCACTGCAGCCCCGTCATGTTGCCTAAGATGATCGTCTTGTCGTTATTTTCCGCCACCAGTTCGGCGATGGTGAAGTGCGTCTCCTCGTCCAGCCATAGGATGCGCTCAACCACGCCGGAGAGTGCAATTTCTGGACCTCGATCAGATTCCCGCGGGGGCGCCATGGTTCAGCCAATCACTCCGGCACCTCTGGGGCGAAACAAAATCATACGAGGCGGAAGGCCTCCCGGGCCAGCTCGTTGAGTCCGGCATGAATCGTATCGGGGTTGTAAGGCTGGAGCTCTTCGGCGGTATGGCTACCCGTGGTGACACAATGGATGGCGGCGAGTCCGCCATTCCGCGCGGCCGCGATATCGAAAGGCGAATCTCCCACCATGACCGTGGTGCTGATTTTGGCTTTTAGGGAAGAAAGGACGAATTGCGTAAACTCCGGCTGGGGCTTGCGCCAAGGATGGACGTTCGTCCCGTAGATACCGTCAAAGAGATGGCTTAACTCCAGGTGCTCCATGATTTTCTTAGAATTCGCGTCATCCTTATTGGTGTAAACTGCGGTCCGCACTCCGCGCACCCGGAGACCTTCGAGAATTTCGCGGCAACCGGGGTAGACGCGTAGTCCGTGGTACATAACGCTGGGGAAGTGTTCGCGAAAGAGGCGGGTGGCAGTCGGCGCATTGGCTTCGCCGGCGAGCTTGACGACGGTGACGTTAACCGAACCTCCCACGGCACGGCGGATCTGCTCGAGGGTGACGCTGGGTAGCCCCATCATGCTCATCACGTCATCATAGCATCGATGGATAGCCTCAAAGTTATCGACCAGGGTCCCGTCGAGGTCGAAAAGTACGGTTTCAGGAAGAGGGTGGGCCATATCTACTATTAATGAGGCGAGAATATGTCAGGTTTCCAAGTTTGGAATTGAAGGCGAGGGTGGGTCATCTAATTTCCCGAACTCAACCTATGACCTTCTCGCTGGATCTGACCAAGCCACTCAGCCGCTTCGGCTTGGCCCTTAACCTCGCCCTTCTTTCCGTCGTTTTCTATGCTCTCTCGACGGTCGCCTTCCACTACATGACGAAAACGCTTCCTCATGGTGAAGTCGCCCAAAAGGTTGCGGAGGTCTCCCGTAAGTCGGAAGAGGCTGCTTTTTCCAAGGCGAAGGCCGCCGCTAAGGGTAAGGTTTTTGACGAAAAAGTCGCCCGAGAACAGGCAAAGGTCGCCGCTGAAGCCGAAGTGAAGAAGCAAGAAGAAGATGCCGTATCGGGCTGGGCTCCTTTTGCAGTCTTCCTGCTTATCTTATCTGCGGTTTTCTTCGCCGGTTTCCTTTCCGTCTATGTCCAGCGTCGGGCAAACGATGCGGGCTTTCAGGGCTTATGGCTCTTCGTCCATCACCTTGGAGCATGGTCTTTGGCGGGCTACATTGCCTTCTATCCTTTCTTAGCCCACCACGATTTGCGTAAGGCATGGATGCCTGCGTTCATCGCCGGCCTCGTGCTTCTCTTGCCTGTCTTCGTTGCCGGCGAAGGTCACGGCGAGCATGACGACGAACACGGTCACGCGCACTGAGCTGGCTCAGAGCGGGCCGACGTTGCCGAAGTCGAAGACGGTATGGCTGATCAGACCCCGTTCGATCACGGCTAAATCCGTTTGGCCGCCTTCACTGACTTGTTCTCCGTCGTTCCAAGCGAAAGTAAAGCCTTGGGCGGAAGGTTTAAAAAGCGACCCATGTCGAACCAAGGCCGGGACGCTGCGTTCCATCGCCGTGGTATCTGTGACCGTTGCCGGGTAGTTTAAGCTGTGGACATGCAGGCCACGGACGGGCTGGCCAATGAGACCAAGGGCAAAATGTGCGGCGTGCCGGCAGGCCGCTTCAAGGTGGGGCCGGAGGGCACCAGGGCACTCCGCAGATTGGCGGTGAACGCTTTCAAAGGTAGCTTGTTCGAGGTCCATGGAGCACGCTACGGCGGGCAGATTCCAGGCCGCCCCTTCGGTCGCTCCCGCCAAGGTGCCCGAGCTGAGGCACAATGGCATTGTCGCATTAAAGCCGATATTCATCCCCGAGATGACGACGTCAGGTTGAGTTTTTAACAAATGCCCGAGGGCGATATTAACACAGTCCGAAGGAGTGCCATCGATGGACCACGCTTGACTGCCGAGGTTGGGGTAATCTGAGAGGGTGACTTCCCGGTGGCGACTGAATGCCCGGCCGATCCAACTGCGCTCGCCGGCGGGGGCGGCGACAATCACCTTGAAGCCCTCCGCTTCGCAGGCCGCGACCAGTTCATGAATGAAGGCCGCGTTGATGCCATCATCATTGGTGAGCAGGGCGGTGGGCTTCATACTTTTGGCTCAGCGTGCCCCGAGTTGAAGGTCAAGCAACGCCGAAGGTTATTTCTTACTCTCAAGGGAATTGCCCTCTAAGTCAGAAATCTGATCCCGCAAAACGGCGGCGGTCTCGAAGTCTTCCTCCTTAAGCGCTTCTTTGAGTAGTTGACGGGCTTTGGTCAGACGCAGCAGGGAGTCGGCGGTAGATCCCATGGGGCGCCGTCCTTGGTGTTCGATACCGGGCTGGATGCGCGCAATGGTCTCGAGGGCCTCTTGAGCATGGGTCTGATAGCAGGTTGGGCATCCCATGCGGTGGATACGCACGAAGTCCGCCCAGCGGAAGCCACAAGTGGGGCATTTGCCCCGACCATGTGGGGTCGGAATCGTGAGTTTGAGGCCGAGGGCAACCGACGGGAGTTGCCCGTCAGCGGCCGTGGTTTGCAGGGCGGGGCAGTCTTGGCAACAGGCATGGGATATCGCCTTGCCGCCCGCGACGACGGTAAAGTAAACGGCGCAGGCTTTGGTGCAGTCGGTGCAGGATGATGGACGTGGTATCATCAAACTTAACTATGAAGAAGAAAGTCGTCCGTTTCAAGCATCGGTAGGTCTTTTCAGGTTGAAGCCCGGCTCGAGTCGGATTGCCTATGAATGCGATGCTTTCTCCCGTCTTAATGGTCGTGCTAGCCGATGCCGAAAAAGGCGCACTTTGGTATTTTAAGCAGATGGATGCTCCCGGTCTCGCCGTGGCGGCCGTGCTGGTGGTCTGTTCCTTGATCGGTTGGGGTGCGATGATCCAGAAATGGTCCGACGTCCAAGAACTCCGTCGCCGTAATCATGGCTTTGAACGTCGCTTGCGCGACGAGCCTTCCGTCGTCGCGTTAAACTTTCCCCGCGGAGCCAATCTCGGGCCTTATGAATTCCTGGTCGCGGAAGCCGTCTCCGCCGTCCAACGCCACAAGGGTCGGTTGCTGAAGCCTTCCGACGTCACGCTATGCATGGGTCACGTCGAGAATGCGATTCAACGCGGCGTTTCCCGGACGATGGTAAATTACGAAAGCAAAATGGTGCTGTTAAGTTCGTTGGTTTCGGGCGGTCCGTTCTTAGGTCTCCTGGGAACGGTCTGGGGTGTGATGGTGACCTTTGGTGCGCTGACCGAAAAGGCCAGCATCGCCCAATTGGCGCCAGGTGTCTGCGGTGCGCTCGTGACGACGACGCTGGGGCTCTTGGTAGCCATCCCCGCGACGTTCGGTTATAATTATCTTTTAACGCAGGTTAAGATCATGACGACGGAACTGGAAAATTTTGCCAGCTCGCTGGCCGATCGCGTTGAGTTGGAATTAGAAGGCGAAGCCCGCCGTAATTTTGAACAAGCCCAAGAGCGCGAACGTCTGGTGCGAGCGGCCCAGGTGGCGTCGATGACGCCGGCAACGGCGGCCAATATCCCCACGGTGAGCCCGCTCGACGCACCCCCTTCCGCCCTGCCGGGTTGGGAAGACGCCCAGTAAGGCGATGGCGCGTTCCTTTTCCAGACCGCATCGGTTGCACGTGTTGAGTGATCTAAACGTCACGCCGATGCTCGACCTCTGCTTCGTGCTCCTCATCATTTTCATGATTGCCACGCCGGTCCTCGAGCAGACCACCGCGGTCAACCTGCCTAAGGCCGACAAGGGCGCGGGTAAGACACCGGACACGAAGGTGCAGTACCGCATCGTGACCATCGACCGCAATGGTGCCTATACCATCGGCGCGCGCGCGGTCACTTTCGCCCAGCTGGAAGCTGAATTCGCCATCATCGCCGCTTTACCAGAAGTCGATCAGCCGGTCGTACGCATTCGCGGCGACGGCGGGGTGTCCTACCAAAAAGTCTTCGACGTCCTTTCCGCCGCCCGGGCCAAGGGGCTCACCAAGGCGGGGCTAGACAACGAAACGCGCTGATATGTCGAACGAAGGCAAAGGAATGATTGGTTCGATTGCGGTGCATGCTGGTATTATCAGCGCGTTGGTGGCGGTATCCTGGCTTGCCTCTCGGCATGACGGACAAGCCGTCGAGGCGGCTGACCCGCTCCTGGTGGATTTGAACGGCATCCCAGGTAAGCGTCCCGGAGAAATCGGCAAGGCAGCCGGCGTCGCACAAGGTGAAGAAAATGGCACCAAGACGGGCGTGAAGATCGTCAAAATCAAGAAACTAGACGTGGAGAAAATCCAAGAAGCCAGAGCTCAGGCCGAAGCCGAAGCCGCCGCGCCTGCCCGTGCGACGAGCAAGACGACGGCAAAAAGCACCCCCAAGGCTTCGGCGGGCTCCGGAAAAACATCTTTGAGCGATTTCATGAATGCCAAGGGCGGTAAATCTTCGGCTTCAGGTAAAGTGGGTGGTATCGGCGGGGTATCCGTCAAAAAAGGCCGCAACTTTGGCACGGGTG
>QYQK01000107.1 GCA_007280935.1 Opitutales bacterium | reverse complement strand
TTATCACTCAGTCTTGCCAATCCGCCCGGAGTCCTTTGCTTTACCTCTCCTCCGTCATGTCGAATCCCGCTCTCTCTTCCTGGGCCCGCAATGTCGCCCCTTCACCGACCCTCGCGGTCGATGCCAAGGCGAAGGCCCTCAAGGCCGCCGGCAAGGACGTCGTCGGCTTCGGTGTCGGCGAGCCAGACTTCGATACCCCGCAGTTCGTCAAGGACGCCTGCGCCAAGGCTCTGGCCGACGGCCAGACCAAGTACTCCCCTACGCCGGGCATCCCCGCTCTTCGGAAGGCTATCGCCGAAGACTACACCCGTCGCGGCTTCACCGGTATTGCTGACGCCAACGTCGTCGTCTCCCCGGGCGGCAAGATGTCCTGCTACCTCGCCATCCTCGCCACCATCAGCGCCGGCGACGAAGTCATCATCCCGGCTCCGTATTGGGTGAGCTACCCTGAGATGGTGAAGCTCGCTGGCGGGACGCCCGTCGTCGTGAACGCCGAAGATGTCACTGGTTTCAAGATCACCCCGGCCCAGTTGAGCGGTGCGCTTACCCCGAAGACGCGCATGGTCATCATCAACAGCCCGTCGAATCCGACTGGCGCCGTCTATTCCCGGGCCGAGCTCGAAGCCCTCGTGGCCATCTGCGTGCAGGCTAACGTGTGGATTATGTCCGACGAGATCTATGAGAACCTCGTCTATGACGGCCAGACCACCTGCAGCCCGGCGACCTTCTCGCCCGAAGCCGCCCGCCTGACCATCACCGTCTCCGGTTACGCCAAGAGCTACGCCATGACCGGCTGGCGCCTCGGCACCCTCGTCGCCTCCGACAAGTCCCTTGCCGCCGCCGTAGCCGACCTCCAGAGCCAGATCTCGTCCAACGCCACCACCTTCGCGCAGTTCGGCGCCCTCGCGGTGCACCAGCACCCTGATAAGGCCAAGGCCTCCCTCGCCGAGATGGGCGCCGTCTTCGACAAGCGCCGCCTCAACCTCCTCGCCGGCCTCAACGCCATCCCCGGCCTGACCTGCTACCGTTCGCAGGGCGCCTTTTATCTTTTTCCCAACATCAAGTCGTTTGGCATCACCTCTACGCAATTCGCCGATCGCCTGCTCGAAGAAGAGCTCATGGCCGTCGTACCTGGGTCGGCGTTCGGCTCCGAAGGTTACATCCGCCTCAGCTACGCGACCTCCGACCAGGTCATCGCCCAGGGCCTCGAGCGCCTCGCCCGTTTCTGCGCCAAGCTTAAAAAGTAATCGCCGCCGGCGATTGCCCTAAAACGAAGGACGGCATCATGTGCCGTCCTTTTTTGTGCCTGCAACGAGGTAGGGGCACGACCGCGTCGTGCCCTAGTTGAATCGATACCGCTAGGGCAGCACGCGGTGCTGCCCCTACCTCAGGCCGGCTCCACGAGGATGCACTCCATGCCGGCGGCGTCGGCGGCTTCCTTGCCACGCGGGCTGTCCTCGATGACGACGCAGTCGGCAGGCTTCAGGCCGAGGCGGTCCGCCGCGGCGAGGAAAAGGTCAGGGTGTGGTTTAGAGCGCACGGCGTCCTCGGCGGTGATGATGGCGTCGAAGAGATGCGTGATATCGATCTGCTTGAGGGTGGTAAACACGTGGTCGCGGCGGCCGGCCGAGGCGACGGCGGTCTTGTGGCCGAGGCCACGGACGTGGTGGACGACGGCGACGACCTCGTCGCGGGCAGTGACGTCCTTGGCGAGGTGCTCCTCGAGGAATTCATGGCCGTCGGCGAGCAGCTGATCAACGTTTAGGTCGAAGCCGAAATCAGATTTGAGGCGCTTGCAGGTATCGACGGCCGACATGCCGCCCATCGAGCAAAAAAGCGGCCACGGAAAATCGAACGGACGGCCGAGCTGCTTGCTGACGATATGGGTCCAGCTGCGGTGGTGGATCCACATCGAGGCCGCGAGGGTGCCGTCGCAGTCGAAGATCCAGCCCGGACGAGAGAGCAGGGCCGGGTCGAAGGGAATCATCTTGGACATGGCGATCAGCGCATTCCAGGGAAACCGCCGCCCGGGAAGCCGCCACCGGGCATGCCACCACGGCCGCCGCCCATTTGGCCCATGCGACGCATGAGCTCTTTACCTTTGCCGCCCTTCATCATGCGCATCATCTCGCGCATCTGGGAGAATTGCTTAATCAGCGCGTTAACGTCGCTGACCTGCGTGCCCGAGCCTTTCGAGATACGTAAGCGACGCGAACCGTTAAGGATATCGGGGTTACGGCGTTCCTTCTTGGTCATCGAAAGTACGATGGCTTCAGTCTTGCCGAGCATCTTCTCTTCTTTGGCGCCGACTTGCACGTTACCCATGCCCGGCATCATCTTCATGATGTCACCGAGCGGTCCCATCTTCTTCATCTGCTGCATCTGTGAGAGGAAATCTTCGAGGTCGAAGTCGGCCTTCTTCATCTTCTCGGCCAGACGTTCGGCTTCCTTATGGTCAACGACCTCTTGGGCTTTTTCGACGAGGGAGACGACGTCGCCCATACCCAGAATACGCTGGGCCATCCGGTCGGGATGGAAGGCGTCGAAATCCGAAGATTTTTCGCCCGTGCCCATGTAGCGGATCGGAACGCCCGTGACGGATTTCATCGACAGGGCCGCACCGCCGCGGGCATCGCCATCGAGTTTGGTTAGGATGATCCCGGTGAGGGGCGTGGACTCATGGAATTTGGCGGCCACGTCGACGGCTTGTTGGCCGAGAGCGGCGTCGGCGACGAGGAAGACTTCGTGCGGGTGGAAGGCGTCACGCACGCGGCGGACTTCCTCCATCAGGTCGCCATCAATCTGGAGGCGGCCGGCGGTATCGACGATGACGAGGTCGGCGGCACTGGCTTCAGCTTCCTTAACCAGGCGGCCCACCATCGAAGCGACATCGGTCGCCGCCCGGTCGGCGCGAAAATCAAAACCTTCATTCCGAGCCAGAGTCTCGAGTTGGTCGATGGCGGCAGGCCGGCGTAAGTCAGCCGCGATCAGCGACGGTTTCCGGATGCCTTCTTTCTTAACGAGGTATTTGGCGAGCTTAGCCGCACTGGTGGTTTTACCCGATCCCTGCAGGCCAACGAGCAGGATGCGGAGGGGGCGACGCGGGTTGATTGCCCGTTCGCCTTCGCCGAGGAGTTTAGTGAGTTCGTCGGAAACAACCTTAACAGCCATCTGGCCCGGGTTGACGGACTCGATGACCGCTTGCCCGAGGCAAGCGACCTTAACGCGTTCGGTGAAATCCTTGGCGACGTTGAAATTAACGTCGGCGGACATCAGCGCGGCCTGCACCTCATTCAGCGCGGGCGTGATGTTTTCCTCGGAAAGCTTAGACAGCCCACGGAGGTTGCGTAGGGCTTTGGATAGTTTGTCGGTAAGGGAGGCGAACACGGAAGGGGAAGATGAACAAACTGGGAGGCGGGATGCAAGAGTGAGGAACGATGATTCGGGCGGCAAGCGGGGGCGGGGAGGGCCTGAAGGCGCAAAAAAGCCGCGAACCTTAGGGCATCGCGGCTTTCCTGGTGCGGGCTGACTTACTTGCCGGCCGGCTTGCGGTTAAGGACGGCGTCCTTGGTGCTGGCCGCGATGGTCATCACCTCGCCGATCAGGGGCTGCGGGACTTTCATTTCCTCGAGCGTCTTCTGTAGGTCTTCGGCAACGGCGTTAAAGTGGGCCTCCGTCAGTTTCATGTCTTCATGGGCGCGGCGCATGTCCTTACCTTTCCAGGCGACCGGGCTACCGAAGGCGGCGGAAAGGAAAGCCTTCTGCTTGCGGTGCTGGGTCGTCATATTGACGTCTTCGAAGAAGTGGTTGATCCGCTTGTCGGCGAGGACTCGCACGTAGAACTTGTCGACCGCTGCATCGATGGCCGCCTTGCCACCCAGACGGTGATAGAGGCTCATCTCGCGTTCGGCTTGGAATTTGGCGCGCGCGGACTCATCGACGAAGGTGTAGGTGACATCTTCATAGACATAGGTGAAGGCGGCTTTCTGTTCGCAGCCGGTCAGGAGGAGCACCGATAAGAGGGCGAGGAGGAGGGAGGGAGAGATCATGCGGTTAGTAGAATAAACAAGTATTTTAAATACCTGTTTAAGGCAAGCGCCTAATGGGGCCCTTGACTCTGCTTTCAGAGGGGGCAGGCTGGGTCGGCCTGATGAAGCTCAGTCTTTTCAGCGATTACTCCCTCCGGGTGCTCATGTATGGGGCGCTGAAGGGGGAGTCTTTTCAACTGGATGAAGTGACGAAAGCCTACGGGATCTCCCGGCATCATCTGGCCAAGGTGGTGCAACGGCTCGCCCAATTGGGCTACCTTGAGACCCGGCGCGGTCGGAATGGCGGTATCACGCTGGCTCGGACGCCTCAGGAAATCCGCATCGGCCGCTTGGTCCGTGAGACGGAGGAGCAGCCTGCAATCCTCGAATGCTTTGACCCTGCTACGAATACCTGCCCGATCAACGGGAGCTGTCAGCTGAAGGGTATCGTCGGGCAGGCGCTCCGTGAATTTTACGCATCGCTCGATCGGCATACCCTGCATGACACCATCAATGGTCCCCACCGGGCGCGGATGATGAAGACATTGCTGGGTTGACCGCTTGTCTTTTTCTCCGGTACGTCCACGTTGGGCCCCATGGAAATCATCGTCATGGGCTGCGGTACATCGCAGGGCGTTCCCTTGGTGGCGCATGACAATCCCGGCATTGACTTGAAGGACGAACGGAATTGGCGCAGCCGGACGAGCATCCATGTCGTCATCGAAGGGCATCACGTCCAGGTCGACGCCGCCCCGGAATTCCGGATGCAGTGTCTTAAGAATGATATTCAAGCCGTGGATACCTTCATCCTGACGCATGGCCACGCTGACCACGTCTTGGGGATGGATGACCTGAGGCAGTTTTGTACCAATAAGGGCGGTGCGCCGATACCGGTCTTCACCACTCCGATCGGGATCGAACGCGTGCGCGCCATCTATCCCTACGCCATCGGTCGGCCGGCTGCGTCGGGGTATGTCGCCTTGGCTCTCGACCTGATGCCGCGGCGGCTCGTTCTGCCGGGCGGTGGCATTGTCAGTTCGACAATTTTGCCTCATGGGCACGAATCGACTTTGGGGCTGGTTTTTGAAGAACCGTCAACTGGCGCGAAATTCACCTATTACACGGATTGTAAGAGTGTTCCACCAGAGGCGTTGGAATTAGGAAAGAACGCGGATCTCGCGATCCTCGATGGCCTGCGTCCTAATTACCACCCGACGCATATGTCGATTGACGAAGCCTGTGCCGTCTCGGTCGAACTCGGCGCCAAGCGTTCGCTCATCACGCATATGACGTATCAGATCGACTATGCGATTTATACGGAAAAATTGCGGAGTGCGTTTCCGAAAGTTGGCCTCTGTTACGATGGCTTGAGAATAACGTTAGAGTGACGGACCTGCTTAGGGGATGAAC
>QYQK01000077.1 GCA_007280935.1 Opitutales bacterium | reverse complement strand
GGCCCGCAACGCCATTGCCGCGGCGGAGGCCCGGGGTAAAAAAATTCTGATCACGGGCGGCAGTGGTTTTTATCTGGCAGCTTTTTTTGGTCCCGTGACCGACGAGGTACCGATCAGCGACGAGATCGTCGCCGAAGTTCGTGAACTGATGCGGCAAGGGCTACCCGCGTTGTTAGCTCGCTTGACCGCCCTCGAAAACGGCCCACTTCCCGCTTGGCTCGATGTTCAAAACCCCATCCGCGTGGCGAAAGCCTTGGAACGGCGTCTGGCCACCGATCGGGATCTCAATTCGCTCCGAGATGAATTTCTTTCCCTACGAGGCCCGTTCGCCGACCACTCCCTCACCTTTGACCTTCTCGAGCGCCCGGACCCCGAACTTCGCCTAAGAATAGGCCAGCGGACCGAGGCGATGCTGCGCGATGGCTTGATCGAAGAGGCAAGCTACCTTCTATCCCTTAAGCTTAACCCTGAACTGGCATCCTCACGTGCCGTGGGTTACCGGGCGACCATGGACTGGTTAGCCGAGGGCCGTAAGGTTGCCCTCGACGGCCTCGCTGAGCGCATCAATCTCGATACTTGGGCTTTAGTTAGAAAACAGCATAAATGGTTTAAAAGGCTAGGATTAGCGAAAGACGGCTCACATCCTTGAAGCTCGGAATTAAGGGCTTAAAGTGCCTAAACGGCTCATCGATTGCTAAAAAATGACCATTTAGTGGCATAATTGAGCCTCCGTTCTTGCTCTTGGGCTATCATTTGGCTTATTCGTAAGTCCTTAACCCTCACCCCCCTACCCATGCCCCTCAAAGTTGGCCAGCCCCTCCCTGAAATTAGCCTCAAGCAAAAAACCGATGCCGGACTCGTCGAAGTCAGCCTCCGCCGTAATGTCGGCAAAGGTTCGACCGTCATCCTCTTCGTCCCGCTCGCCTTTACGGGAGTTTGCACCGATGAGCTCTGTAAGTTCTCGGGTTTACTCGAAGAATATAAGTCCCTTAAGGCCGATATTATCGCCATTTCCGTCGATAGCCCCTTCGCCCAAGAAGCCTGGGTTAAAGCGAACGCGATCAGCGTAACCCTCGTCTCCGACTTTAACCGCGTGGCCGTCAAAGCCTTCAAGGTGAAGGATACGCGCGTGATTCCTGAAAAGACTGGCCTCCTCAACGTCGCCAAGCGCTCGGTCTTCGTCGCCGATAAGAACGGCATTGTCGTTCACTCGGAAGTTAAACGCGACCCGGCCTCGATGCCTAACTTCGCCAAGATCAAGAAGGCCATCGAAGCCTAAGCGAAATTCAGGCTTATTTGAAGGCGGTCGGGCTTGCCCCGACCGCCTTCTTTGCTTTTGGCTATTCCCTCGCTTGGACCTAAGCCCCGCGAACACTTTTCTCATACCCCCCACCCATGGCCGCCCAAGATCCCTTTAAAGCCCTCCGTCCGTTTTCCGCCGGAGGTAAATCTGGACAGATTTACTCCCTGCCCGCCCTCGAACAATCCGGCCACGGCAAGATTTCACGCCTGCCTGTTTCCATTCGTCTGGTTCTCGAATCCGTCCTGCGCAACTGCGATGGCGTCGCCGTCACCGAGGCCGATGTAAAAACCCTCGTAAAATGGAACGCCACCAAGCCCGTCGATACCGAAATCCCTTTCGTCGTCGCCCGGATTGTTCTGCAAGATTTTACCGGCGTCCCTCTGCTGGTCGACTTGGCTGCGATGCGCGAAGCCGTGGCCAAACTCGGCAAAGATAGCGCCATCATCGAGCCACTCGTCCCGGTCGACCTCGTGGTCGACCACTCCGTGCAAGTCGACCGCGCCGGCACCGCGACTTCCTTCCTCGAAAATCTGCGCGAAGAGTTTGGCCGCAACACCGAGCGTTATGAATTCCTGAAATGGGGTATGCAAGCGTTCAAGACCTTTGGTGTCGTCCCTCCAGCCATCGGCATCGTCCACCAAGTAAACTTGGAATTCTTGGCCAAGCTGGTCTTTGAAAAGAACGGGGTCTTTTACCCTGACACGCTGGTCGGGACCGACTCGCACACGACCATGATCAACGGCATCGGCGTCGTGGGCTGGGGCGTGGGCGGCATCGAAGCCGAAGCCGGGATGCTCGGCCAACCGGTCTACTTCCAGACCCCCGAAGTCATCGGTGTCAATCTGACGGGACGTCTCCGCGAAGGCGTCACCGCCACCGACCTCACGCTCCGTCTAACCGAAATCCTCCGCAAAGCGAAAGTGGTCGGTAAATTCGTCGAATTCTACGGCGAAGGCACCGAAGCGCTCTCCCTTGCCGATCGGGCGACGATTGCGAACATGGCCCCAGAATATGGCGCCACCATGGGCTTCTTCCCCGTCGACGAAAAATCCCTCGACTACCTCCGCCAGACGGGACGCGAAGAATCGCACATCGCATTAGTTAAGGAATATTACCAGGCCCAAGGTCTCTTCGGCATCCCTAAGGCTGGCAGCATCGATTACACGCAGACTATCGACCTGGATATCAGCACCGTCGTCCCGTGCGTCTCGGGCCCCAAGCGCCCGCAGGACCGCATCGATCTCCCGAAGCTGAAAGATTCTTTCAATACGCTCTTCGTCGCGGGCAAAGATAAGAATGGCTTCGGCAAGCCCGCCGCGGACCGCTCGATCTCGGCCGCCGTCGGCGCCACCGGTCGCACCCTCCACCACGCCTCCGTCGTCATTGCCGCGATTACTTCCTGCACCAACACTTCTAACCCTTCCGTGATGGTCGCCGCTGGCCTGGTCGCCAAAAAAGCCGTCGAGAAAGGCCTCACCGTTAACGCCAACGTGAAATGTTCGCTGGCCCCGGGGTCGCGCGTCGTGACGGATTATCTGAACGAGATCAATCTTTCGACCTACCTGGATAAATTGGGTTTCAATCTCGTGGGTTACGGTTGCACGACATGCATCGGTAACTCCGGCCCGCTCGATGCCGACATCGAAGGCGCCATCAAGCAAGGCGATCTCGTAACCGCTTCGGTCCTCTCCGGTAACCGCAACTTCGAAGCCCGCGTCCATGGCGCCGTGAAAGCAAACTTCCTGATGTCGCCTCCGTTGGTCGTGGCCTTCGCGCTCGCGGGACGGGTCGACATCGACCTCGACACCGAAGCGCTCGGTACCGGTAAAGATGGCCTGCCCGTCTTCCTCAAAGACCTCTGGCCAACGCAGGCCGAAGTAGCGGCACACGTCGCCCGCGGCCTCAAGCCCGAGATGTTCAAATCTAAATATGCCACCGACTCCCTGGCTAATGCTACGGCCGAGTGGAAAGGCGTCCAAGGCGGCACGGGCGCCCGCTTCAGTTGGAAAGAGTCGTCGACCTATATCCAGGAACCGCCGTTCTTCCAAAACTTCTCGATGACCCCGCCGCCGGTACCCTCCCTGACGAAACTCCGGCCGATGGCGATCTTGGGCGACTCCGTTACGACCGACCACATTTCGCCTGCCGGAGCATTCAAAGAAGAAACTCCCGCGGGGAAATTCTTGCTCGCCGCCGGCGTGGCCAAGAAAGATTTCAACTCCTATGGTTCCCGTCGCGGTAATGACCGCATCATGACTCGCGGTACGTTCGCCAACACTCAGGTCAAGAACGCCATGGCCGACGGCAAAGAAGGCGGTTTCACCAAGGTGCAACCGGAAGGAAAAATCGTGGCGATCTACGACGCCTGCAAAATCTATGAAAGCCGCCAGGAAGGCATGATTGTTTTCGGCGGCGGCGACTACGGTATGGGTTCGTCGCGAGATTGGGCCGCGAAAGGCACCGCGCTCCTCGGTATCCGTGCCGTGGTCGCCCAGTCCTTCGAGCGCATCCACCGCTCTAACCTTCTCGGCATGGGCGTACTTCCCCTCGAATTCACCGACGGCAAGAACGCCGCTTCGTATAACCTCGACGGTACCGAGACCTTCGACCTCGAGGGCCTTTCCAGCCCGATCAAGCCCAAGACACCGGTCACGCTCGTGATTCGCCGCGCCAACGGCAGCGTCGACCTGGCCCCGCTCGTCGCCCGCATCGATACCGCCATCGAAGGGGAATATTACCGCCACGGCGGCATCCTGCCTTACGTCCTTCGTCAGATCTTGAAGTAAGTCAGGACCCCAGCGGCGACCCAGGGCGACCTCTCATGTCGCCCTTTTTCGTGCCCGTTACCCCCGATTGCTTCTTGAGCCATCCGTGCCCTACCCCTAATGCTTGCCTATGGAAATCGGCGTCATCAACGGACCTAACCTCGATCGGCTCGGCAAGCGCGAGCCGGAGGTATACGGCAAACAGACGCTCGCCGATCTCGAAAAACTCATCACTGCGCACGCGAAAGCTGCGGGCGCCCAGACGCGCTTCTTCCAATCCAACCACGAAGGTAAACTCATCGACACGATCGCGAAGTGGGCCGACGACGGCGTGAAATTTCTCGTCATCAATCCCGGCGGCCATACCCACGTCAGCGTCGCCCTGCGCGACAGTATCGCCGGCAGCAGCATGCAGGCCGTCGAGGTCCATATTTCGAATATCTACAAGCGGGAAGAGTTCCGGCATAAATCCGTCACGGCTTCCGCCTGCGAAGGCGTGATCACCGGCCTGGGATTTGACGGCTACTTACTCGCCGTGGATTTCCTCGTCGGCAAGCAGACCAGCACGACGAAGGCTGCTAAAGTATCGAAGTCGAAAAAGAAGTAAGCCTGGTCCGCGATTAGGAATTAATTCTCGGCATCCAGTTGCCGGCTACCCTACCCGACCGCTCGGCTCAGTTTGCGCCGGACGTCGCATTCCGGACGGATCGGGCGGCCGTCGACAAGGTAGGCCACCATCTCGTTGACGGCCGTCGGCGCCCACACGGTTCCCCGCGGACCCAGCCCATTTAAGATATGCACCCGCGGCCTCGTCGGGTGCGTTCCGAGAAAGGGGTGGTTATCCGCCGTACACGGGCGAACACCGGCGACATGCGCGGTGACATCGACCTCCACAGGCTGGGTAAAATACCCTTGGAAGCGGACGATCAGCTTCGCTTTCTGCCCTTCGGTCGGGGCCTCATCCAGTTGATCCCATTGCCAGTTCGTACCGGTCCGCCAGCGGCCTCCGCCGAGCGGCAAGGCCCAACCCTCGCGATTAAGGATAAAAGCCCCCTGCGGGGCATTGGCGGTGATATTTAAGGCCTCTCCTTTGGCGGGCTGCCAAGCCAAATCCTTAAAAGGGCCACGAAGGGCTGATTTATACCCATCGCAGAAAATGACACCACCCGCTCTGACCCCCTTCCATGCGATGCCTGCAGGATGATCCCGCATCTCTTCGGGCTCAAAAATATCCTCTATCATGCAACCAGCGGCCGTAAGTTCCGCGCGCACATCGGCCAGTAGCTTGGGCAGATCAACCCACGCACCCTGCATCATGGCACCGCCGAAAGTATCGGTAAGGCTCGCCGCGACCTCACCCTGATGTTGGGTGATTTTCCGGATGAACGGCTGGCAACTGCCGCACTCGGCTCGCTTCAGGCCTTTCGACCGTTGTTCCTCGTCCACGAACATCCGATAAACATCCATCGGACGGAATACCTCCGCGGCGGTCAACGCCTGGCGGGCCGTGGCAAATAGTTGCGGGTAATCTTTCGTCAGGGTGAAGCGACGACCCGTCAACGGCGTCATCAGCCCCGCCGCCACTTGCGAGGCGGAAGACTTCCAACCATCATCGACGACTCGCACCGATTTACCACGGGCACGCAAACCTTGGGCGAGCATTGAGCCGGCCAAGCCTTGTCCAATAATCAAAAAATCAACCTGCATCTCCATGAAGAGAGGCAGGTTGGTGGATGACAGGCTGACTGGCGAGGGTTTATCAGAAGCCGACCGAGTTCTTGGAACCTTGCTTGGTCACGATTTTTTCATCCTTCCAGATGGCGACGCTGCGCTTCACTTCGACGAGCGTAAGTTGAAAGACAAAGGATGACTGCCGGGTCGAGCCCGCGTTCGAACGATCCTCCAGAATCTTACCGGAAAGGACAAAATCAGGCTGGGGAACCTTCGCACTGGATCCGGCGTTCTTGCGGGCGGCGCTCGCCACCGTATCGCTTTCGATCAAGGTAACCCGACCCGCATTGACGAGGGGCACGGTCAGCTTGGAAAGCAAGACGCTCGTATCGAAATTCGTTCCGGTATCGTTGGTGATCTGCCCAACTTGTAAAACGGGCGAGGCGCCCGCGGCATTAAAAGCCGGGGACGTGATCATCGATTGCAACATCGCGTTTCCGGCCGTGGCGAAGTCCTGGATATTGATTTTCTCGAGACTGACGACGAGCTGACGCCCTTCGGAGTCTTTATAACTGGCAGGGGTGTCGCAGCCGACGATCAGCGCGGCCACGGCGAGGAGGGAGATTTTGTTCATGGGGATAAATTAGCGAGCGATGACACGCAGGCGACATTCGGCTGACGTGGATTTAAGCGCCGTCGCGGTGACCGTGGTCAAGGCACCTGGCTCTAAAGGAGTGACCATCCAATTCCCTTGGCGTTCGGTGACCGAACCATCGGCCGCCAGCCATTCAAAGCTGATGTTCGCAGTCTGCCCGAGATACGAACCATTGCGTAAATCGAATTGAACCTGCGTGAAGCCGCCCGCGGTCTTCGATTTACGGGCCGCCAGTAATTCGAGCTTATTGCCGAAACGGCTATCGTTGATCTGCGTCGAGAAACCACCCTCGGGACGCGTGGTCGCGTAGTTGACCGCATCAGGCGGCGTTAAGGCGCGTTCGATTTTGTCGCCGGTGTTGATGACCGACGTGCAACCGGTGAGAAAGCCAAGCACGAGCAGGGGGAGGAGTTTGTTCATGGGACGAGAGTCGTACAGCGTAAGGTGAGGGGCTTATTTTCCCCTGTGCTCTTGATGCTTACAAGCAGAACCTTGCCCGCCGGTAGGATTAAAGAGAGCTCGGGGTGGCCGGGAATCGTCAAAGGTGCGCCCACCGGGGCCGCCACCCTTGCGAGGGAAAAGCGGGCGGGTAAACCGCTCCAATTCCGCAGGTCAGCCTTGGTCGTGCCAACGGTGTAGACCGCGGTCCCAATCTTGGTCGCCAGGGCGAAAAGCGCCGCCCCGGAACTACTATTTTGCCGATTAGCCGACACTTCCGCTGATTTATTAAGAAGATAACTCGCGGTCGCCTTCACCGCCGCCGAAGTGAAGGCCCGGGCTTTGATGCCCGGCAAGGCGGCCTCAAAATGCTTGGCGATAAGCCCCTCGGTCCGGGACGCCAGGGCCAAAACCACCGGCTTGCCCTCCAATTGGACACGCAATTTATAATCGTAGCCCACGG
>QYQK01000040.1 GCA_007280935.1 Opitutales bacterium | reverse complement strand
GGTCTGCACCTACCGTCTGTATCTCCTCAATCGCCACCTGTTCATCGACCTCCCCGAAGGTCGCGCCCTCATTGACATTGGCGCCCCCTTCAGTTCCTCGACCTCTGGTCGCCTGACTTGGCAGAACCAGAACCACGGCGTAAACAAGGGCGGCTACATGGGATTCACGTTCGACAAGCTATCGGCCGAGATCGGCGCTCAGGTCGACGCGCTACTGGGCATGGACCTCCTCGCCCTGACCACCCTGCTCTTCGACGTCGCCCACCGCACGCTGACGGCCGGCGACGAGATGCCGACCGGCTTCATGGCACAGGCTTATGAACACGCACCGATGTCTGACATCCCGCTCTTCTCCGTGACGCTCAACGGCCAGCCGGCTCGCGTGCTCTGGGATACGGGAGCGCAGTATGGCTACGTGACCGACCGTAAGTTCGTGACGGGGATCAAGCCGCAGGCGGGCTTCAAGGACTTCAGTCCGATGTTCGGCGACCTGAATATCCCGCAGTCCTACACCCTGCCCTTCACGCTCGCGGGTCATGAACTACTGGAACACGTTGGCGAAGCCCCGTGCGTCCTCGGCGGCGGCATCTCACCGGTGCCGATGGGACCGTTTCTCCGCGCCCTCGATATCGACGCCATCATCGGCCCATCCTGGATGCCGCGCGTGAAGGTCTGGCTCAACCCGCTCGATCGGACGTTTGCGCTCGCGGTGTAAGCCCGTCGCATCCCAAAGAAAAGACCCGGCCCGCATCGCTGCGTCCGGGGCTTTATTCTTTGGATGAATGTCTTTACTTCTTAACCGCGCCCGGGGAGTAGAAGCGATTCATCTTATCGAGGATGGCGTTGGCCGTATCGTCACGATTGATGATGCCGTTGTGCCGATAAACGATCTCGCCGCCGGGAGCGACGACGATGGTGTGAGGAATCGGACCAGGCATATCCTTATCGAGGGCGGCGGCAAGATCATCGGCGCTGCCAGCAAAGAGATAGCTATTAGTCGTTCGGCCTTCTTTTTTGAGAGAAGCTTCCACTTTTTTGCTCATCCCAGCGGCTTGCTTAAAGAGAAAGGCTTCGGCTTTGGCCTTATCTTCGGGCTTGTCCATGCTGATGGTCACGAGTTCGAAGTCGCGCATGTCGAACTTGCGGGAGATTTCCACGAGGTCAGGGAACTCCTGCACGCAAGGCGAGCACCAGGTAGCCCAGACGTTGATGACTCGATATTTATTGCTGGCATTGGCGCGGAGGTTAGCGATACCCGCCTTGTCGATCGGCTCGACGGTGACCGGGGTCTTGGCCCAAGCATCGTGCTTGGCGTCATGGAGGAATTTCTTTTCGCGCCACTTGGTCGAGCAACCCATGGGCTTGGTTTCAGCCAAGGTAACCGGCTTACCGGCGAGGATTTCGTCGACGGCGTTCTGACAATCCTTCGATTTGACAGTCGCGTCATCATAGTAGCGTAAGTCGTCGAAGCGGCCTTTGTAGCAGAGCTTCAGGTTCTTATCAAAAACGAAAACGTGCGGCGTGGCGAGGCAGCCGTATTCGCGGGCGATCTTCTGGGTGTCGCCGTCGTACAGGTAATCGAAAGTCCAATGATTCTTTTCGGAGTAAGGCTTCATTTCGGCGTAGGAGTCACCGAATTCACCATAACCAAGCTCGTCCTTGCTGAGGCCGTCCGGGTGGTTGGGGTTAATCGCAAGGAGCTTCACGCCCTTGCCCTTGTATTCTTCATAGAACTTCTGGAGTCGGCGCTCGATGCTGTGCGAGGTCGGGCAGTGATTGGAGGTAAAGAGCACCACGAGCGCTTCGCCGCCGGTGTATTCGGCGAGCTTGTGCTTCTTGCCATCGGTTCCCAGGAGCTCGAAATCAGGCGCCTTGTCGCCAGTCTTGAGCGTCTTGATGTCAGGCGGGTTGCCATTGACGAGACCAGGAGCATCGCCGGCGGCTTGGAGGGTGGCAAAGCTGGCAAGAGCCAGCAGGAGGGACAGGAGTCGCTTCATGGGGATAAGGGTATGGGAATGAGAGTCCTTAAATGCCGATGGGTTCCAACCCAAAAACACCCCTATTCTACTGTGTACTCTAATTTTCGACCTAAAGGTATCCTCTGGCTACCTTCACGCCCCAACCCAAACAGCCATCTTACAAAGATATGAAAGAAAGCACTCGGCCAAAGCGCACCGCCAAGCCCAAGGTTTCCGCCATCCGTCACCGCCCAATATACGCAAATAATCAGGGCCTCCTTTTCGGCGGCCCTGTGTTATAATTCTCAGCAGTAACCTTACTGAGTGATCAATTGGACTTCCTGAATCGCCCAAGGCTGCTTCTTGGTCGCGTCGGTGACGGTAACTTTCACGAACTTAGTGGGTTTGGCGCCGAAATAGGCTTCGGAGAGCGAGTACAAACCGTGACTCGTGCCGAGCGTGAACCATTTCTTACCGTCTAAAGACCCCTCGACCTTGAAGTTCTTGGGAAAAGCACTGGGGCGGCCGGAAGCATCGAGGCGTACTCCGGACACAGTCTGCGCCGAAGGCAGTTCGACTTGATACCACATACCTTTTTTCTGGTCATCAATCGTTTCCCAGCGCGATTTAGCATCAGCATCGCAACCTTTAGTGGCGTTGTCCGCGGCGTCGCTGGCGGAAACTTTCCATGCTTTATCGCCGAGCAACATCTTAGGTAAAGCCGCTTGCAGGGTATCATTTGTCCAGGGAGTCGCGACCCCCTTCACTTCTTCGCGGATACGAGCAACGTCTTTGGGAAAGATTACCGCTCCCTTGTTGCCAAAGGAATTACGCACATAAGAAGCCACGGCGGCGATCCACTCGTCGTCGTTCATGGCCATGGGCACCATTTGGGCGTCATAGGTCTTGCCACCGATGGGGCCAGACATGCCGTTGAGCAAAGCACGGACGATACCATCGCGGTGTCCGCGGACCGTCTTGGAATTACTCAGAGGCGGTGCGATGGTCATGCCAGGCTTAGGGCCGTCGATGGCCATGCCTTTGCCATCATACCCGTGGCAAGCGAAACAAAGCTCCCGGAAGATGGCCTGGCCCTTGACGAGCAGTTTGTTCTCTTCGCCGGTGTATTCTTTGCCACCCGTCTGCTCGTTGCCAGTCAGGATAGTGGCGCCGAGTTCTTTCACGCCCTTAGAGGTCGCGGTAAGCAAAGTCTTTTGGATGAAATTTGAACTGTTCGCCCATGCCTTGATATCATTCGAGCCCAGAAGTTTGGCAGTCATGATGGATTGCAAGACCACCGACGCATCCTTGTCGGCGCCGAGTTTTGCGAAGTCCTCGATCAAAGATTTATCACCCGCCCGGGCGAGCGACTCACCAGCGCGGAGACCTTGCTGGCGAAGGTCAGGGTTCTTGTCGACGAGGAAGGCACGCACGGTCTTGGCCTCCAGCGCGCCCAGACCTTCAAGCGTCCAAAGCGCGTGCGTCCGCCCCAGGGCATCCGTACCATGCAAGGCGAGCTCATTGAGCGCCGGCACGACAGACTTGTCGCCCTTGAGCACGAGGAGCTTCTGAGCCGTATCGCGCCACCAGCCGTTGGGGTGCGAAAGATAGGCGACCAACTGGGCTGGGGTCTCATCCAGCATATGAGGCTGAGGGCCAGGTTTGAAATCCTTGTGTATGAGGCGCCAGACACGTCCATGACCGTAAACCTTATCGAGACCGTACTGCTGGACGACTTTACGCAGATAACTTCCGTCCTTCACCCAATTGCCTTCCTGGATAATCCCGCGATACATATCGACGAGGTAAAGGCAGCCATCTGGTCCGTTGACCATGTTGACGATACGGAAATTTGGATCACTCGAACGGATGAATTCCGACTGAGCATACGGATTGGCGATATGGGTGATGCCATCCTCGACGGTCACCTTGGCTCGGCGGATCAGACGACCGACTGGTTCAGAAATCAGGACGTCGCCACGGAGGTCGGCCGGCAGGCGATCGCCACGAACGACTTCTTGTCCGCATGAAGCGGTGAAGTGATTGAGGGTTTTATCCAAGCGCGTGCGGCCGGCGCCGCCTTGGTGGTCGGCGAGGCCGAGCTTTGGCCAGACTTGCACGAAATCTTCTGCGAACTGTCCTTTGACATCAAAAGCGCCGTAAAGAATCGGAGTTTGGAAGTGCCAAAGACCTTTTTCGCCGCCGGCATTCGACCACCAAATCTTGCCTTGGTCATCCTGGGCGAGTCCCCATTGGCCTCCTCCGTTCGGTATGCTTTCCTTTAAGGGCTCTTTGGTCCCATTCCAGCGTAAGCGATAAGCGTTATAGGTTTGGTAGATCCAGTTATCCATCGTCCAGATCAGGCCGCTCTGCTGGTGCTCGAGGTTACCGTTCTTGGGACCGCCCACGAACCAGGGCTCCTTGGTGTCAGCGATACCGTCGCCGTTGGTGTCGCGGTAAACAAAGATATCGAGGGTGTCGGTCTCGTTAATGAGTACGCGGTCGTCGAGCGGTAGCACCATGCGCGGGAGTAACATCCTGTCGCGATAGAGGGTATGTTTATCGAAGTTACCATCTCGCTTGGTGCTCTCGTGACGCGAAACGACGCCGATGGGGTCGTGTTCATTACTACCGTCGATGTCCTGCATGTAGGTTCGCAGCTCGGCGATATACATCCGGCCATTACCATCAAAGGTGAGATTTGCCGGCTCCTTGATGCCATCACGCTCGCTGAGCACGAGCTCTAGTCGATAGCCTTCTGGGAGATCGATGGTCTTTAACTCCTCTTCGGGTGAAAGGATCTTGACCGGTGGTTGGGGAGTAAAGTCGGGCTCGTAGACTTTTTCCTCGGCGGCATAGGCAACAGCCAAGATCAGGACGGGTAGGAACACGGCTTTGCGCATGGGGGTATGACCTGTAATCTCGATTAAAGTTCACCTCTTACAAGTTGATTTAACTTCGGCCGAAAATGGGCGTTGCCAGAATCTCCCGACAGGTCTTTCTATTCCCATGCCCCTCTTGCTTTTAGCCCTTTTAGCCGCCTTCCATACCCTCGCCTACGCGGCTCAACCCCCGAATGTCGTCATTATCCTAGCGGATGACCTAGGCTACGGCGACCTTGGCTGTTACGGCCACCCGACCATCAAGACGCCTAACCTCGATCAGATGGCCGCCGAGGGCATGCGCTTTACCCAGTTCTACGTCGCCGCCGAAGTCTGCACACCCAGCCGTGCGGCTTTGATGACGGGTCGTTACCCGATTCGCAGCGGCATGACCAGTTACCAATACCGCGTTCTCCGGGCGAACTCTGCCGGTGGCCTGCCTGCTTCCGAAATCACCCTCGCTCAAGCGATGAAAGCTCAGGGCTACTCCACGGGTATGATCGGCAAGTGGCATCTGGGCGTTTGGACGAATAACCCCGAACACCATCCGCTCAAACACGGTTTCGATTTCCACTTCGGCCTCCCGCACTCCAACGACATGAATCCGTCGCCAGGCAACCCGCCCAAGGCCGGTGCCAATGCTGAACAAAATGCTGCTTGGTGGAATGCCCCGCTCTACCGCGGCTACGAACTTATTGATCCCAAGGCCGACCAGACTCAGCTCACCCACCGGTATACCGAGGAGGCGCAAAAATTCATCACCGACAACAAGCGCAAACCCTTCTTCCTTTATCTCGCTCATACTTTCCCGCACACGCCGCTCTTCGCCTCGGATCATTTTAAAGGCAAGAGTACCCGCGGGATCTACGGCGACGTCGTCGAAGAACTTGATTGGAGCGTCGGCCAAGTCCTTAAGACCTTAAAAGATCAGGGCCTTGCCGAAAATACGCTCGTAGTCTTTACGAGTGATAACGGTCCCTGGACCCTGATGGGCACCGAGACTGGTGGCAGCGCCGGACTCTTGCGTGACGGCAAAGGCAGCACTTGGGAAGGCGGCATGCGCGTGCCTGGCATCTTCTGGATGCCCGGCAAGATCCGGCCCTCGGTGACCACCAATGTCGCGGGTACCATGGACCTCTTCCCGACTGCGATAAAGTTAGCGGGCGGCACGGTGCCCAAAGATCGCCCCATGGATGGCGTCGATCTATCCAGCCTCTTGTTCAATGGTGAAGCCATCGAACGCGAAGTCTATTGTTACTACCGGGGCGAAAAACTTTATGCCGCCCGTCTGGGCGCCTGGAAAATCCACTACGTCACCCAAAACGGCTACAACGACAAACCCGTCGTCCACGAACAGCCTTGGTTGTATAACATCGAAGTCGATCCATCGGAAAACCACGAAATCTCTGCCTCGCACCCGGAAATCGTCGCCCGCATCGTCGCTGCCGTCGAGAAGCACAAGGCCACCGTCGTCGCAGCGCCGAGCCAGCTGATTGAAGTTGTCAAATAAGCTGCAACGAACGGAGGATTCTTCCTTCCCAACGGCTCCGGTTGCGTCTACAAAAGATGCACGGGCCTATAGCTCAATGGTTAGAGCAGAGAACTCATAATTCTTTGGTTCTGGGTTCAAATCCCGGTGGGCCCACCAACTTTCTATCTGTTACTTATTAATTCCTCCGAGGGCGCTCGCTAAAATAATCAGCTGAGGAGCCGATCCCGGGAGAGCTTGCGCGAGATTCTCCAGGGGAGCTCGAGGCACGAGATACACCTTCCAGTTTCCGAGCCGAACGGAGACGAGCTCTAGCCAATCTGATTCCACGTGCCGGACTTGTGCCATAAGGCCGAGAGCGTTCGGGCCTGGAGCTCTGCCGGCAAACCTAAGCCGGCAGGATCATCACCCTAGAGGTGCGCACTTCGGTGTCTCTTCGGGAAATACCCCAGAGTCTAAGGCGCTCTGATTAGCCCAGAAAAGTTTAACCCCGCTTTCCGCCCTGTGTAAAATCACCGTACAAGGACCGTTTTCGAGCCAGATAAAAACGCCCCCGCGAGGATCACCGGCAGAAATCTGCTTAACCCCCCACCCTGACACGGCATCAATCTGCGATTTATTTAGGTTATGTGGAAACTTTTCGTTTTTGTGATGTAGCATGGTAAGTATTTATTAAATACGAACCTCGCTTTCAAACTTATTAATCAAAAAGCGAAGACCTGCCTGGGTAAGCCCTTAGCTCACTTCTTCTCCCGTTTCTCGGGCCCAATGAGGTATCGATAATCCTGATGCAGGTGCTCGGTAATGGCTTAAATCAGCTCTAAAAGTAGGTTCATTCCCCTCGACGCAGGGCGCGATTCTGCTTCAGCTATTCCTGCCTGATTCATGATAAAACCCACCTTCGCTGAGCCTTTTAAGGCCATTCGGGCCGACGTTTAACCTCTTCGCTAAAATTTCTGGAACTCCGCAGGCATCTGGCTTACAAAACCCTTAGCCCCATGCGTAAGACCCTGTTTGGACTATTCCTCCTCGCCATCGTTGGCATCAGCGCCTGGCGCTACCTCGCCCCGGCTCCTGCTCCGAAATCCCCGATTGATCGCATGAAGGCCGCTCTCCCGGTCGAAAAAATTAATTATAAATCCAAGCCCTCAAAGTCGATCGTTCGCGAAACCGCACAAGCGCCCAAGGAAGACGTTGTCCGCACGAAAATGGAAGAGCGTTTCACCGACCTCAAAGAAGAAGGTAAACGCATCCGTGAGACCCTCATGGCCAGCGATCCGAAAGCCGCTCAAGCGATGGGAAACCTCGTCAAACGTCCCGAGTATCGGGAGATCCTTGATAAACGCCACAAGATCGAAGCCGACTGGCCCAATGCCTCTGAAGGTGAACGCGAGGGTATGCTCGCCGAGATGAATAGCCTCCGCCAACAGGGCGTCGGTATGCTCATGATGGAGATTCAGCAAATGAACAGTCAGCCTTTAGCTGCGCCTATTCCTGCGGCCAAAGGCGTTCCGCAAGTCACGACCGCCCCCGGCGCACCCGCGGCCGAACCAGCTCCCCCACCTTTCATTCAGTAAGCTGTTTCGAATGCCTCCGTTGCTCTTCGCTTGGCTTTGTCTTATCGCCATTGTTTAAGCCGAAGATAAAACGACGCCCTCGCCCACCGTTAAGGCGCAGATGCCCCCTTCATGAGCCAAAACTCGGTTAAAGAAGACCTACGCCAGAAGCTGAATAGTTGGGACTGGCTGGTCCTGGTCGTCGCCGTCGTATCCTTGCTACTCGTCCTCCTTGAGACCTTCCTGCACATCCCGGCAGGCATCCTTTCCGTCCTACACACCGTCGACACCCTTTCCTGCGTCATCTTCCTGACGGATATCATCGTTCGCTGGCAGCGTGAAAAGTGGGCGGCCGCATTTTGGCGCTGGGGTTGGTTCGATTTGCTCGCAAGCATCCCCTTCGATTCCGCGTTCCGCACCCTACAGGCGATCCGGATCTATCGTATCATTCGACTCATTCGCGTCCTGAAGAAACTCCAGACGCTAACGGGCGGGACCAGTTTGAACGAAAAACTGCTGGCGCTGCCGGCCATCGCCTTGGTGATGGTTTTCTTCAGCACTAATCTCATCCTGGAAGTCGAACGGCTGGATTCCACTTCGAATATCAAGACCGCGGGAGATGCCCTATGGTGGGCCCTTTCGACCGTCACCACCGTGGGTTATGGGGACACTTACCCCGTGACGACCGAAGGCCGCATCATCGCCGCGGTCCTGATGCTCATCGGTATCGCGCTCTTCGGTTCAATGTCCGCCATCATTACTTCCAAGCTCATCCTTCCCAGGGAGACCAAGGACCACGAAGAGTTGCGTCACGAGATGCGCCAACTTCACGCCGAGATCAAAGACCTCCGCGACGAGTTGAAGAAG
>QYQK01000084.1 GCA_007280935.1 Opitutales bacterium | reverse complement strand
CGGGATGACGGCCGCCACCTGGATGGGCCTGTTCGCCTTGGTGGCGACGGCTGTCCCGGCGTGCGCCCATAATCCGGACACCAGCTACGCCATCGTCCAGATCGAACCGCGCCGTTTGGCGACGAAGCTGACCTACGATTTGTTCACGCTGAACAAAATCGTGAACCTGGATGAAAATCACGACCACCGCATCAGTCGGGCCGAGCTGGAAAAACACCTTCCTGAGATCCTTCTTTTCTTAGAACGAAATATCACCCTGGAGGTATCCGGAGAGGCGGAAGGCTTGGGTAAGTCGATGGGCATGACCTGGCCGGAAGGGGCGGGCGAAGATATTCCGGAGAGCGATTATCATTCGGTCGCTTCGCTCGTCGCTTTTCGTTTCGAGCGACCGCTTCAGGATAAGCCTGAGGAAGTCACTCTAGAGTTCGATTTTTTTGAAAGACTCGGTGAGCGGCATACGGTGTTAGGCACCTGGATTAACTCGGGCGTGAGCGAAGAAGTGATCTTCACCCGTTTTGAACCTGATTACCTTTTTGATACCGGATATGTCGCGCCGCTCTGGCCGCGATTGCAGCAGTTTTTTTTCCTAGGGATGCAGCACATCTTTCACGGCTTCGATCACCTATGTTTTCTGGCCGCCTTGATCGTGGTCGCCCGGCCCTGGGAACTTTTCAAAATCGTCACCTCCTTCACGGTCGCCCATAGCATCACTTTGATTTTGGCGGCCATGGAGATCGTCCAATTGCCTGGGCGGTGGGTGGAAAGCGCGATTGCGGCGACCATCGTTTATGTCGCACTGGAGAATCTCCGCCCCACGCCACCGCGTCACCGAGCGGTGCTGACTTTTGGTTTCGGACTGGTCCATGGTTTCGGTTTTGCCGCTCTCTTGCAGTCGATGGTGTTGCCGACAACCGGACTTGTCCGATGTCTGTTGTCTTTTAACGTCGGTGTCGAGGTTGGCCAGCTGGCCGTCGTATGCGCCTTGCTGCCCTTGGCCTTGCTCTTGAAGCGCTGGCAGCAGGGCGAGAAGGCCGTCAGAATCGTCTCTGGCTTGCTTGCGGGGATGGGTGGGCTCTGGCTTATCGACCGGGTCTTCGGCTTGGCCTGGATGCCATTCTAAGGCATAGTTCGGTTACGGATTAGCCAATCTTGCCTCTGCTTATGGAAAGAGATTACTTGGCGGCCTTACGCTTCTTTTTGCCCGTATTCTCATCGCCTGGTTCGGGGCCGTCATTGTCGTGCGCTCCTGCGCCCCAGAGCGGCTTGACGTTGGATTTATTCCATTCGTTCCAGAGGGCTTGCAATTCTTTGACCTTATCAGGCATTGCTGCGGCCAGGTCTTTGTCTTCGTGGATGTCTTGGGCGAGATTATAAAGTTTCGCAGCGGAGACCGGCTGAGCTTTGCCTCGGCCGGCGTTAGTATCGGCGTTGGTGTCATAGCGTACCAATTTCCAATCGCCGGCCCGAATCGCCATTTGGTCGCCGAAGCGCCAGTAGAGCGCGGCATGAGGCGCGACTTGGTTTTGGCCTGATAAGTAAGGCAGCAGATCGATGCCTTCCAATTTCCATTCGGGCTTCGGCGTGATGCCGGCCGCGGCGAGGACCGTCGCATGGAGGTCGAGTTGCACGGCGGGTTTTTCAAAGACCGCCGGTTGGATGTGCCCTGGCCAAGCGATGACAAAAGGCACGCGGATCCCGCCTTCGAGCGTGGTGCGTTTGGAGCCGCGTAGCGGGGCGTTGACGGAGCCGTTGACCGTGACGCCGGCCATCGTGGGTCCGCCGTTGTCGCTGATGAACGTGACAATCGTGTTTCCCGCTTGGCCGCTGTCTTGGAGGGCCTTGAGCACCCGGCCGACATTATCATCCATCGCGGACATCATCGCCGCATAGGTCCGCCGCTTCGTGTCTTTGATCTGGGAAAACTTTTCGAGGCGATCTTTGGTCGCATCCATGGGCGTGTGGACGGCGTTAAAAGCTAGGTAGAGGAACCATGGCTTGCCCTTGTTGCGCTCGATGTAGGCGACCGCTTCGCGTCCGAAGGCATCGGTGGTATAGTCCAGCTCCTTGACCTGTTCCGTGCCGCGGAGGATGGCCTTAGCGTTAAAGTAGCTGTGGGCGCCGCCGAGGAAGCCAAAGAAGTCCGTGAAGCCCCGTTGCTGCGGGATCTGTGCCGGGAGCGAGCCCAAGTGCCATTTCCCAACCATGCCCGTGACGTAACCGTTTTCCTTCAGGTGATCCGGTAAGGTTGTTTCGGTGAGCGGTAAGCCGCTGGCACCGCTTGGATTGAATTCGTGACCAAAGCGATTCTGCTGTCGGCCCGTGAGCAACCCGGCGCGCGTGGGTGAGCAGTAAGGGCCCGTCACATATCCGTTGGTGAAGTTGACGCCGGAGGCCGCGAGGGCATCCAGGTGGGGCGTCGGAATATCCTTACAACCGTGGAAGCCTACGTCGGCATAGCCCATGTCGTCGCCGACGATGACGAGGATATTGGGGCGCTCGGCGGCGACGCACAGGCCGGCCCAGGCGAACAGGAACAGCAGGAGGGATGGCTTCATATAATGATTATAACACGGCAAACCCCCTTTAGTTGCAAAGCGGGTGAAGTCGGTCGCTTTCGGCTTTGCGGGCGACCAAGGCTTCGGTCATCCAAGTTCATGCGACAAAGCTTAACTTGGATAGGACTGTGCGTGATGGCCTGGGCTGGGGCGGCGGAGAAGGCTCCGAAAGTGCCCGCTGGGGTCAGGTTGTCGGCGGATCTGGAATATGCCTCACCGGGTGGCAAGTCGATGAAGCTAGATTTATATTTACCCGAAAACCCCGCTTCTAAGCCGTTACCGGTCGTGATGTGGGTCCATGGCGGCGGCTGGAAGGGCGGGAGCAAGAGCAGCTGTCCCGGGACGTGGTTGGTGGCGCAGGGCTATGTGGTCGCCAGCGTCGAACACCGTTTCATCCCCGATTACGCATGGCCGGCCCAGATTGAAGATTGTCATGCGGCGGTCCGTTGGTTGCGCGCGAATGCGGCGAAGTACGGTATGGATGGAAAGCATATCGCAGCTTGGGGCGGATCCTCCGGCGGTCATTTAGTAGCCTTGATGGGGACCTTGGATGCGCCGTCGGAAGAGCGCGTCCAAGCGGTGATCGATTGGTATGGGCCGACGGATCTTTTGACTATGCCGCCGAATGTGCTGTCTGAGAAGCGTACCCGGGCGAATCTGGCGAAAGCGAACGGCGCTTTGTTATTAGGCGGAATCGTGATGGATCAGCCCGAGAAAGCCAAGGCGGCCAGCGCGCTTTATCAGGTCAGCGCCGGGGATGCGCCGTTCTTGATCATGCATGGGGATCAGGATACCAGCGTGCCGGTCGATCAAAGCGTTAGGCTGCACGAGAAACTCAAATCGGTCGGCGTCGAATCCTCTCTGCATATCATCGCCGGTGCGGGACATGGCGGAAAGTTATTCGAAGCTCCCGCACAACAGAAACTCATCGAAGAATTCTTGGCCCGCCAATTGAAGAAGTAAGCCGCAGAGTCCGGCGCTTCCGGTTTAATCCGCCAATTGGGCGATTAGCTTGAGGGTCTCGAGGGGCGTCTTATGGCTGGCGACGGCGGCGCGGAGTCCCAGTGGCAGAAGTTCGGTCGCGATCTCCTCGAATTCCTGTAAGCGGCCTTGAAGTTGGGTGAGGGCGGCGATCGGTTCGTCGGCATTTACCCAGACGTCAAAGACCGTGATGACTTCGCCGGGCTTCTCGCCGTCGACTTCGCCTTCACCTACTTCGTAACCGGCGTCCTGCAGTTCATCCCAGAAATTCGCATCACAGTCAAAATCGTCTTCGAGTTCGTAAAGACGGATACCATTGAGCCATTCGTTCAGTTTTTCAAAAGTCGCCTGATGGTCTTGATGCGCCTCGGTGAAAGTGAAGGCCATGCCGACGGCGACCAGAATCTGCCCCTCGAGCGTATCGCCGATTTGCGGGCCGTCGGTGGGTTCGGAGGGTTGGGTCATCGTGCAGGAAAGATGATTACGAGGACGAGGGTGGCAACGGGAAAGGCGAGGGCGGCTTAGGCGCGAGGTTGGGCCGCCGCGGACCCGGCAAGGTAGCCCGTCGTCCAGGCATTTTGAAAATTAAAGCCGCCGGTGACGCCATCGACGTCGAGGACTTCGCCGGCGAAATATAACCCAGGACGTTGTCGACTCTCCATGGTCTTGAAATCGACTTCAGAAAGTTTCACGCCGCCACAGGTGACGAATTCGTCTTTGAACATGCTTTTGCCGTCCACCTTGAATTCGCTTGCGGTGAGCTGAGTGGCCAGGGCTTGCAGTGACGGGTTGCTGACGTGAGCCCAAGGGGTCGTGGCGGGGATCCCGGCGGCGATGACAAAGCGCTCCCAAAGGCGTTGTGGCATGGGCACGGGACTGAAGGTCGCGACCTGCTTGCGGGCATTTTGTTCGCGCACTTGAGCTAGCTCCTTGAGCAGCGTGTCACGGGTGCGCGGCGGAACCCAATTGATATTGATCGGAAACGAATAGTTCTGCCCTGCGAACTCGCGAGCGCCCCAGGCGGAGAGTTTAAGGACCGCCGGTCCGCTGACGCCCCAGTGCGTCACGAGGAGCGGCCCGTCCGTCCGAAGTTTGGTGCCCGGGGCCGTCAGGACCACATTTTCGACCGAGACGCCGGAGAGGTCGTGTAATCTCGTATCTTGGATATGAAAGGTGAAGAGCGAGGGGACGGGTGGGATGATCGTATGTCCGAAGCTTTCGGCCATGGCTAAGCCGCCGGAGGATTTATTGCCACCCGTAGCAATGATGAGGCGGTCGTAGCGCGCGGCAGAACCGTTCGTAAAGGTAAGTAAAAACTTTTCTTCGACCCACTCGGCTTTACGCACGCCCATCGAGGGGATGATCTTGACGTCTGCTTTACGGGCCGCGGCCATCAGGCATTCGATAATCGTCTGTGAGTCATCGGTAACGGGGAACATTCGGCCATCTTCCTCCGTCTTGGTTGCGACGTCGCGAGCGGCGAACCAAGCGACCGTATCGCGGGGTTGGAAGCGATGAAAGGCTCCGAGCAGTTCGCGTCCGCCCCGGGGGTATTTTTTGATTAATTCAGCGGGTTCGAAGCACGCATGCGTCACGTTACAACGCCCGCCGCCGGACACCCGGACCTTGGCGAGCAGGTGCGGGGTGGCTTCGTAGAGCGTTACTTCGCCGGCGCCACCTAGGGCTTCCGCGGACGTGATCGCCGCGAAGAAGCCAGCGGCTCCTCCTCCGATGACGGCGATGCGGGTGATAGGTAGCATGGATAAGAGACGAAATGAGGGAGAAAGGGTCGAAGGAGGCGATACATTTGTAAAATCGTTGGCAACTTTGGGGCCGGGCGTTTGTCTTTCTTCTTACCCCCTATGCGTACGACTCTTTTGGCTTTTGGATTATTTTGTCTCACCGCTGCTGCCGCCGACAAGCCGAACATCATCGTCATCCTCGCCGATGACCAAGGGTTTGGCGATGTCGGGGCGAATAATCCGCAGAGTAAGATTGCGACCCCAAACCTCGATCGATTGGCGGCAGCGGGCATGCGTTTTACGGATGGTCATACGACTTCGGGCGTCTGCACGCCAAGTCGTTACAGTTTACTGACGGGTCGTTATCATTGGCGGACCAAATTACAGAGCGGCGTGCTGGGAGGATTCTCCTCTCCTTTGGTCGCTCCTGATCGTCTGACCGTGGCTGGCATGCTGAAGCAGCAGGGTTACGACACCGCTTGTTTTGGCAAGTGGCACCTCGGCATGTCGTTTCCGTTGAAGAACGGACAACGTGCCGATGATGGCGGAGATTTCAGCACCGATTACAAAGATGCGGCTTTGGTCGATTATGAGACGCCTATTAAAGATTGCCCTCTGGATCACGGTTTCGACACCTATTACGGCATCAGTGCCTCGCTTGACATGCCGCCTTTCGTCTGGATCTCAAATCGCAAGGTGACCGAAGTTCCGACCGCGACCAAGAAATGGATCCGCAGCGGGCCAGCCGGACCTCATTTCGAAGCGATCGATGTTGTGCGTGGCATCACGGATAAGGCCATCGAGCTAATCGGCACCAAGGCTGCCTCCGCTAAAGCCGGACATCCTTTTTTCGCTTACCTGCCTTTTACGGCGCCGCATACGCCCATCGTACCAGATAAGGGATTCCAAGGGTCG
>QYQK01000015.1 GCA_007280935.1 Opitutales bacterium | reverse complement strand
GGCAGCAGTCGGCCGGCCAGGGCCAGGAGGAGCTTCTGTTGATTGGCCGAATCATCCGTGAGCAACACATGCGTCATGAAGATCGTATTCGCAGAGCCTAAGATGGCGGGTTGCCCGGAAGGATGTCCGGAGGCGTCGAACCATTCGGCCAGGATTTTGGTCGAAGCCGAAGCCGGGGAAGCCGTAATGATATTCCAAGAATGTTGGGCGACCTGCGGCGGGGCGCCGTTGAGTTCCGCCGAAGTGTGCAGGGAAGAAAAGACGCCAGGCGTGGTGGGGCGGAGATGCTTGCCGAGCTTGATGCCGGTCGTGTCGGCAAGTTCCGCGGGCAGGGAGTAGAAGGCCAAGAGCTTGCCGCCGTCTTGGAGGTAATGGTCGATGGCTGAAACCGTCGCGGGCGGTAACGTTGAATGATAGGGTAGGATCAGCAGTTTTGTCCGAGCGAGCGTAGCGACGTCGAGGGAGCTTTCGGTCAGCAGCGCATGACGAAGGCCAGAAGCGCTGAGATATTTGGAAATATTAGCGGCGTATTCTTCTTTAGCGGTGCTGTTTTGGAGCACGAGGATCGAAGTATCTTCGCCGAGCACCCCCAGAGGGTGGAGGTGGCGGAGCTCGAAAGAGCCATCCGCTTCCTGGGCTTGCCAAGCGGCCAGACGCAAACCATCGACCTTGTTCCAGCCGCCGGGCTCGCCTTCGGTCTTGGCACCCGTCTTGAGGATCGTGACCGTCTCCCAGACCTTGCGGCGCGAAATCGAGAAAGTTTGCGAATACCAGCCTTTGCCGGCCTTGAAATAGAAAGTGAAGGAACCGATGGAATCTAACTTATCGGCACGAATCTGAAATTGGATCCCTTCGGAATTTGAAAGATCCAGCGAGGTGGAAAGGTCCCAGTAGCAACGAACGGTGGAGTGGTTGGAGAAATCGCAGAGGAAGGAGGTGATCTTTTCGCGGCCGTCGCCGGAGACCGAAACGGCCGGCGCACCTTCCTTATTTTTCCAGGATAAGGATGAAAGGACGTTACCTGAGGTTTCAGCGGTAAGACCCGATAAGCTTAAAACGAAAAACAACAAGGCGCACGCCCAGTGGCTGCACGAGAGGAGACGAAGGAGTGGCATCGGCGGGGTATGGGGCGGAGCTAAGGTATGAACCGATGGGGCCGAGGTTGAAAGGTAAGAAACGACGTGACACGTGGGCGTGGAGGAAAAGGCACTAAAGAGAGGCTCGGTGGCTTGGCTGATTAGAGAAGATTCAAAACGCAAAAGGGCGACCAGGTGCCGGTTGATTGGATGGGGATACGACGGGCTCAGGTAGGGCTGACCACCTTGGTCAGCCGCGGTTGAGCGAGGGCGCTCAACCCTACCCAAGGCAACAAGGACACCACGTGGTGCTGTCCCTACCCCCATACAGCGGATGCGGGGTTGTAAGGGGTGGGGCGGAGGGCAGGATTTTGAGCATCCCCGATTCCCCATGCGTTCTTATGCCTGTTTCTTAGTGTTGTCCGTGACGTTGGGCTCGAATCTCTCGGCGGCGGCCTTGAAAGCGGGCGCGGCGGTGGTGGATATCACGCCGACGCAGTTTCCGGTGAACATGCCTGGGGGCCATAATGCGAACACAGCAACGTCGGTCCATGACCCATTGAACGCGCGGGCCTTGGTTTTGGATGATGGTAAGACCAAAATCGTCTGGGTGGTCATTGATCATCTGAGTGTGCCTAAGAAAGTCACCGCCGAGGCTAAAGAAATCGCCTCGAAGGCGACGGGCATTCCCGTGGAGAATATGTTGGTCTCCGCCACGCATACGCACACGGGTGTGAGTGCGGCCGATGAGTTCGTGACAGAGGTGCCGGACGGACCAAAGTTGTCCGACCGTCAAAGCAAGGCGAACGTCTATCGGAAGATCATGCTGGACGGGCTTGCGCAGGCTATCATCACGGCGCATACGCAGTTGCGGCCGGCGTTGGTCGGAGCGGGCGTCCAGCCTTTGCCCAGCGAAGTTTTTAATCGGCGCTGGTTTTTGAAGCCTGGTAAGATGCCGCTCAACCCGTTCGGCGAAATGGATAAAGTGAAGATGAATCCCGGGACCTCGCCAGAGGTCATCGATCGGCCGGCAGGTCCGACGGATCCCGATGTCAGTATCTTGTCGGTCCAGGATGCCAAGCGGAAGCCCTTGGCCTTATTTGCCAATTATTCTTTGCATTACGTCGGTGGTGCGCCGCACGGCCAAGTCTCCGCCGATTATTACGGCGAGTTCGCGCGCGTGCTGCCTTCGCGGCTCCGGGCGGGCGATGATTTCGTTGCCGCGATGTCGAACGGTACCTCGGGAGATATTAATAACATCCCTTTTGGGGTGACTCGTCCGCCCCGTGAGCCGTTCGAGCAGATTCGGTTAGTGGCCAGTGAGGCCGCCGACGCCACCTGGAAGGCCTATCAAGCTATCGGCAAGCATCAGGGTGACGTCGCACTG
The DNA here is from genome assembly GCA_007280935.1 of Opitutales bacterium. Classification (GTDB taxonomy): domain Bacteria; phylum Verrucomicrobiota; class Verrucomicrobiia; order Opitutales; family UBA953; genus UBA953. The sequence continues at coordinate 22,556 of QYQK01000015.1, read as the reverse complement.
GGTATGCGGCAGCGCATCTTGACGCTCAAGTATCGCAAACCGACACCGGAGCAGGTCATGAACGCAAAGGCTATTATGGCAATCAAGGATAAGGCGGCGATTGCACGTTTACCTGCTTTGGCGAAGAACTATGCCAGTTCGACCCTTTCGGCGGCGGAGCGTCCGGAGGAGACCATCGCTGTCATCATTCAGGCCATCAAGGTAGGAGAGATCGTCATCTGTGCGATCCCCTTTGAGACCTTCGCTGAGACTGGGTTGGAACTTAAGCAAAAAAGCCCCTTTAAGCACACCATCGTGGTAGGATTAGGCAATGGCCGGCATGGATATTTGCCGACGCCGGCGCAGCATGAGCTGGGCGGTTATGAGACTTGGTTGGGTACTAATGTGGTCCAGAAAGATGCGTCGGAAATCATCGTGAAGAATCTGATCGAGATGATGGGGGAACTCCGCTGACGCGGTGCGGCGTAAGCGCCGCGAGGGGCCGCGCGGCGTAACCGCCGCGAGGGGACACGTGGGCAAGGTGACATGGGGACACGCGCGTGCGCGAGGGGACATGCTGGCACGGTGACATGGGGACACGGGGAGACAAAGTTTCGGGTGGCGGGAGAGGTAGGGGCGTGCGGCCCGTGCGCCCATGGATGACCGGGCCGGTCATCCCTACCAAAGACCGCAGCATTCATTCCGGTTTCCCATTAAGTGGCTGAATCGTTTCGGGTCTCAGGTCTCGGTCCTCAGGTTTCGGGTACGGGTTATCAGGTTCAGGCGCCAGGTTCGGGACCCGAACCCGTACCTGTACCAGAATACCTGAACCTGGATCCCGATTGCCGAGACCTGAGACCTGAGAATAAATCCAACCTTAGTCAGCCGCGGTTGAGCGAGGGCGCTCAACCCTACTCAAGACAGGGCCGACTAGGTCAGCACGCAGTGCTGACCCTACCACGCGGCAAAGGGCGAGTGCGATGTCATCGCATCCCTCCCTGAGAGCCAGACGATGAGGCTTCATCTTTGATTAATATTTTCGCGCTTAATTTAATTTTAAGGGGCTTAGGGATTTTACCCTAACGAGCAACTTACCGTTGCGAGCAGGGTCTAATATTTAGAATATATCCCCATGAACTATTCACCACTTCTCCCGGTGTTGAAAATTATTTTAATCACGACCTTCGCCTTGATTGAATGCGCGCATGCGTGGGGGCGGAAAGATGAACGCGAACATCGCGCCGGAAGCCTGACGAGCTGGAGTAGCAGTCATGATCGTCACCGCGAGCTTTCGACGCACGAGGGCGTACGGGTAATTATTTCGGGCCGCGTGTATGGCGCTTCCCTCATGGTGAGTAAGGGGTGAGGGTAGGCTCCTGGCATGGGATGCCGTAAGGTTGAGATTGAAGTGGCAGGTCAGTCGGCTATCAAAAAGGGATGAAATATAACCCCAGTAGCTGGTGCCTAGCGCTTCTGATGTCAGGGGTCGCGTTGATGGCGGAAGAGCCTCGCCGGGTCTTGTTCATCGGTAATAGTTACACGGGCGTAAATAAACTGCCTGATATCTTTACCGAAATCGTCAAAAGCTCCGGACGTAAGGTCCCAGTCGTGAAATCAGCGACCCCCGGAGGCCAGACGCTGAGGCAGCAGCTGACGCAAGAGCCCAGCTTGGCGCTCATGGCGGAGGGTAATTGGGATATCGTCGTTTTACAGGGGCAGAGCGAAGAGCCCGCCTTGTCGGAAAAAGATATGAAATCTCGGGATCATTTCGTGAAAAGCGCGGCGGAACTTTGCAAACTGGTCAGGGAAAAAAGTCCCAAGGCGAAGATCTACTTTTATGAGACCTGGGCACGGCATGCGGATTTTTGGACGAACGAAAAGACCGCCAAGGATGCGGCTGCGGTAGGGGCCAATCCGAAGGACATGCAGGCGCGGCTGCGTAAATGGTATGGCCAGGTCGCAAAGGATAATAAAGCCACGGTCGTGCCCGTGGGGGATGCTTGGGAGTTGAATTATAGCTCAGCTAAGCCGATTCGCTTGCACCGCTCCGACAATTCACATCCGGAATTCAACGGCAGCTATTTAGCCGGTTTGGTTTTTTACGGCACCCTTTACGGCGTCAAAGAACCCAAGGTCGAATGGCACGAAAAACTGCCTGACGAAGAAGTTAAGCAGTTAAGAGCGTACGCGGCCAAGGTCCTGAAGTGACCGCCTGGGCTTGCGCCGCCTTCAGCGGATGGACGTCAGAAGGGTTTCGAGTTCCCGGCCATAGCGGACGTACGAATCGAAGCGAACTTGCGGTGAAGCTTGGGCGGCATCGGCACCGAGGTGGACGATATTGGCGACGTGAGGCTCGATGGTGATGCCGGCGGTATAGCCCGTGCGGATGAGGTCCGTCAGCACCTCGCGCAGCTTGGCTTCGCCTTGGCCGGGGTAGGTGAAGTCGTTCGATTTTTCGCCCTTGGGATGGTAGCGGCAGTCCTTCACGTGTACGTAGGCGATCCAAGGACGAATCGTGCGATAGAACTCGAGTGTGTCTTGGCTGTAAGAGACCGTGTTGCCGATATCGAAGAGGTAGCGGACGTGCGGATGATTCAGGCTTTCCATGAAAGCCTTGGCATTGGCGGCGCTATGTCCGCCCCAGCCTTCGCAATTTTCGTGCAACAGCGTGATGCCGCCATCGGCCGCCATCTGGGCCATGATCCGGTAGCGACGAAGACCTTCCTCGCGCCATTGATCATCGGAAACGTCGCCCCGGACCCAGCTCATCGTCCGGACAAATTTCGTCCGGGCACGTTGCATGCGTGGAATGAGCACGCGGAGGTCGGCGAGATCGATATCGAAGTCGCCGGTGATCGGACGTGCCCAATTGCCGATGGCTGAGCCGAAAGATGAGACGGTAAGACCAGCGGCCTCGATCTTATCCATCGCTCGGGAGAAATCTGCATCAGAAGTCGCGGGGCCGCAGACCTGTTTGCCCTTAAGCAGACGCAATTCGATGGCCGGCCAGCCTAGGGTCTTTTGGGCGAGAATCTGGTCGTCGATATCATCGGCCGCTTCGTCGGCTAAGCCAGAGAGCGCGAAAGGAAAGTGAGACATAGGGGAGGAACGTATGGGAATAGAGGTCGGGTAAAGTTCGTCCATCTATCATTTTAGCAACCACAGCGTGGCGGCGGCCTTGGAGTCGTTGGTGCTCGTATGAAGGGTCGCGGAGGGGAAGAGGGCTTGGTCGGTTTCGCCGGCGACCCAGAGAGGGTGGGTGGCGCTTACGCATAATAGCCCAGGGACATCGAGGTATTTGGAGCCACCGGGGAGGAACATCGGGTCGCGATAATCCAACAGCTGACTGAAGCGGAAGCCACCGGTATCGATGGCCGCGCGGTGGATGGCGGAGCCGGCGACGGCGCGAGCGGCGGCGGCGATGGGGCCGAGGCGACCGAAGCCAGCCAGGGAGACGTGCTTCACGGCGGGCTGGGAGGAGTCGCGCGGGGAAAGTAGATAGCTGGCGATTGAGAGAATATCATGCGTGCGTTGGGTGAAGAGCGCATGATTATAACCGAACGTATAAGCGGGCACTTCGCGAGGGCCAGGTACGACGCGGGTTTGTTTCAGCGTCTTGTCATCTTGAAGAAATAGCTCTGTCGTGATGATACCGATGCCGCGCTCGATGAGCGATTCGATCTCAGGACGGAGCGAACCGTCGGCGAGGCGGGCGGCGCCTTTGCCGGAATCGTCGAGCCAGATGACGACTTCGCCCGTGGAGTTGGTAGGTTGGAGCCAATCTATAGTGATTTCTTCGCCATAGGATTGATTGACGAGCGTCCCTTGCGTCCGGAAGTGGGAATCGCGCCACTGCGTGCTCGCGTTAGGGAATTCGACCTTACCTGCTTGGGCGAAAGAGCGACCGATGAGGGCTTCGATGGCGGGGAGCAGGATGTGCTCACGGCCTTCGGCGGACTTCGCCGCCGCGAGGAGCTGGGCTTGGGCGTCGGACTTCAGCCATTGGAGCAGGTGGCGTTCGAATTCAGCATCCCCGGCTTTCGGGGCGGGGTGGGCGGAATCCCAGACCGTCAATTTTTCTTTAGGCAGGGGGGCGTAGTCGCGTTCGATGACCGGTTCCGGTTGGCCGAGTTTGAAATATTTGTTGAGCACGGCGTAGAAGCCCATGCGGGTTACCGCGTTATAGTTGTGGGGAAAATGTTCGCCGCGTTGGAGGGTGACGAAGGATTTTTTACCGTAGAGTTGGTAAAGCGCTTGCAGGTCGGGAAATCCTTTGGTCGCCATTTCTTTCGTCCAGTCATTGGCCGTATTCATGCCTTGGGGTTTGGGGGCGAAGAGCGCCGCGATCTCAACGTTACCGGAGTTAACGCGGAGGAGCGTGGCGTTTTCGCAGGAGCAGCCGCCTTGCATGCCGGTACTGACCATCACCACCGGGTAGGAGAGGGCGAGGCGAGGGTCGGCCGCTGCGAGCAGCATCGTCTGCGTGCCGCCGCCGCTGGAACCCGTCACCGCGAGACGAGCGGGATCGACTTCGGGGAGCGTTAGCAGGAAATCGACGCTTCGGACCAGGTTGAGCGTCTGCAGACCCATCACGCTTTGCAGATTGGCTTCGGCTTGCGTGCTATAGAGGCCCCATTGCTCCACCGTGTTCATTTCCGGGCGTTGCTTGGCGAACTTATGAATGACGGCGGGCGAGAATTGGATGGAGTCGGAATCGCTAAGTGCATCGATTTGCCAGACGATGCAACCCATGCGGGCGAGCTGGACGCACATCGATTGGAAGCGGGACTGGCCGCCTTGTTCGAAACGTTCCTGACCCGAGGCGATTTCTTCACGGACAAATTTTTCCGGTTGGATGAGGAAGCGGGCGTCGGTCCAATGCCCGTGCGGAAAAATCACGGCGGGAATGCGGCCGTTGATGTTTTTCGGCCGATAGAGGTTTCCGGTCGCGAAAAAGCCTGGAGCGCTTTCGAAGTAGACTTTTTCCACCGTGTAATCGCCTTGGTCGATCTTACCATGGGTCACCGCGTTCAGCGGCGATTTTGTCGGCATCGGCCAGAGCCCTTGGGAGACGAGCAATTGCCGGCGGACGAAGTCGCGGCGCGGTTCCCATTCCTGGATGGATTTCGGGGCGGCGAAGGGGAAATAACTGTTGAGACTTTTCAGCGGAGCCAGGCGGGCGTCTTCGGCTTGGGCAAGGTTGAGCAGGCTGAGTGCCGCGAGGGCGAGCGTGGGGAGGCGCATGGGTTGGGGCCCAATATGAACTCCGTGGACTGAATGGGAAATAAAAAGGTCGGCCAATCAGCCGGCCATCGATACCTTGCTTATTGGGCCGGCTTTGAGCGTTCGGCAGGTTTCTTCCGTGTTGTTAGCCCTTCGTGCTTGGCAACCTTCGGGAGTCTGTCGTGTCTTATGCATATGCTACCCCGCCTCGCCGCCCTCGTGCTTTGTTGCTCCGCGCTCGTTTCCGCTGGAGAACTGAAACTAATCGCCCTTTTCTCCGATCATGCCGTCCTGCAGGCCGGTGATGCCGCCGTCTTCGGTATGGCGCACCCCGGTGCGAAGGTGAACGTTAAGCTAGGTTCCGTCGAAGCGTCGGCCACCGCCGGTAATGACGGCAAGTGGAGCGCCACCCTCGCCGGCCTCAAGCCGACCGAGCAGGGCAAAGACCTTGTCGTCAGCTCGGGCGAGGAGACCTTCACCGCGCATGACGTGATTATCGGCGAGGTCTGGATTGGTTCCGGCCAGTCGAACATGCAGTGGACCGTAAGTAATACCTCCACCGTCGTCGAAGCGAAGTCCCGCCCGGCCGACGCCGGCCTGCGCGTCTTTACCGTCGCCCGTACGCCGAAGGCCGAGCCAGCTGATGATGTGCAGGGTTCTTGGGTGCTATCCGCCCCCGACACCGTCGGGTCTTTCACCGCTACTGGTTTCTATTTCGGTCGCGAACTGCGTGCCAATCTCAAGCAGCCGGTCGGCATCATCCATAGCTCCATCGGTGGCACGCGCGCCGAGGCCTGGGGTCCGAAGGGTATGTATGCCGACGTCGCCGACGCCAAGGATTTCGACGCGAATGAATCCGCCGCCATCAAGGAACGCTCCGCCAACCTCGAGAAGCTTAAGGCCCGCATCGCCGTCGAGAAAGATAAGCTCGCCCTCGCTAAACTGAATAAGGCTGCCGCCAGTCTTGCTCCCGTCTGGTCGAACGGGCCGCATATGAACTGGAACGGCATGGTCGCTCCGCTCGTCGGCTACTCTTTCCGCGGCGCGCTTTGGTATCAGGGTGAATCCAATGCTGGCCAGCCTGAGGCTTACAAGTGGGTGCTCGGCTCCATGATCAAGTCTTGGCACAAGGCTTGGGGTAAGGAATTTCCCTTCATCATTGTCCAGCTCCCTCGTTTCCATGCCCGTCATCCGGAGCTGGCGGTCGATGATGCCAGCTGGACGAAGATCCGTGAATCCATGGAGTGGATCGCCGACAACGTTCCGGGAGCCATGCAAAGCGTGAACATCGATCTCGGTGAAGAGTTGAACATCCACCCTAAGGACAAGTTGCCTATCGGCGAGCGCCTCGCCGCCGTCGCATTGCAGCGCGTTTACAAGACCCGCACGGACGGTGAAGCTCCTCGCGTGACGAAGGCCGAGCGCAAGGGTGACGTCTGGGTGCTCACCTACGATCGTCCGGTGCTTCTCAAGGGCGAAGGCAAGGGTTTCGGTCTACTCGCCGGTGACGGCAAGTGGGCCTTCGCTCAAGCCATGGCCGATGGCGTTCAAGTCACCGTCAGCGCGGTCGGCGTCAAGGAGCCCAAGGAGGTCCGTTATGCTTGGGCCGATTTCCCAGAAGTTTGCGTCTTCTCGGCGGGCAAGGACGGCCTCCCGGCTGGGCCTTATCGCTCCAGCAAGTAAGGCGACTTACTTCAGAGGGATATAGCAGACGTTACTGGTCAGCATCATCATCACGAACAGCGGGCAGGTGATGAGCGGGCCTAACCATGTCTGTCCGCTGAGTTCGAAGAAAATGCGGTGCAGCCAGGGCAGTAGAAACATCATCGGGATCACTCCGAAGAGGAGGTTCACGTAGAGCCAGCCGTCGGTCCAGAAAGGCTGCTCGGTGGCCCCGAGGTGGAGGTATTGAAGCGAGAGCACCAGAATGAGGCCGAGCGTGTTACCGAAAGCATTGTAGAGTCCGGAGCGCCAGGCAGGGACGCCTTCACGGCGTGTGCCTCCATTTACGCGGAGCGAATTCGCGAAATAGAAGACGAAGAAGAGCGGAACGTATTCTAGCGCGACGATGAGCATCTTGGACGGGAAGGCCGTCGAGGCGGCGACGAAGAGGCAGCGGAAATCAGCATGGAACAGCGTGTAACAAGTAAAGAGGAGCACGTAGAAGCATCCGACGACGGTGAAGGCGAGTAGGGCGGTGAGGCCGGCGGCTTTGGCGGTGATTTTCAGTCCCCACATGGCGGGCGTGACGCCGTGGTGGCGGCCATAGAGGCGGTAGGCGCCCCAGAATAAAGTCAGCGCGATCGTGCCGTTGGCCAGTGCCCAGAGCAGGAGGGCGTTATTGATCCGTTGCGGGAACCACCAGGTTTGCTTCACCGAACTCGCTTCGGGGAAGACCGTGAGCGTCGCCTTGGCGAGCGGCATGAACAGGCCCGCAGCCACCAAGGCACCGAAGAAGAACAAGCACCACGCGAGCTTGCGGCCTGCGGGGGTGGGCGCAGGGAGGGCGGGAGGCGTTGGTTGGCGGACCGACGCAAAGAACGGCAGACGTAGGAGTAAGGCGGCGCAAGGAAGCACGAAGAGCAGTCCGCCGACGAGGCTCATCGCGGTGGCGGCTTCGCGGAATTTCCAGCGTTGGTCTACGGCCGGCAACGGCGACGGTGCGTGCAGGGTGTGGTCAAAGAAATCCAAGACATTCGCAACGAAGCGATCGTCGTAGGGGAGTAACGGGTGGATGCCAGGAGTGTTATGGACGATGTGATACGTGCGGGCGTCGGCGTCTCCGTAAGCGCGCCCAATTTCGATCGTCTTCAGCTTACTCTCGGCCGGTCGGGTGGAGTTGACGAGCGCCAGCGATTCCGCCGCCGTGCGCATGTCGGCGCTGCCGGCGACGTTACGGAACGCGCCTTCATCGGAGCGGGCGTAATCCATGCCCACGTTGGCGTCGAGCGGGGCAAAGACCTCTTCGTTCATCGTGAGCACGTAGCCGCCGACGAAGATGGCCGTGAGCAGATTTTCGCGTCGTGCGGTGGCGATCTCGTTATCTGTCACCGTGCGGCCTTTCTCCGAATCGAGGCGCGTCGCGCGGCGGAGGGCCGTAGCCTGGCGGGAGCCGAATTGGGAAGCCGTCTGCAGGACCGCATTGCCGCCGGCGGAGTAGCCGAAGGCGCCGACGCGGGTACGGTCAATGAAATCGGGTCCGGTCTTGCCGTGGACGTATTCGGCCATGGCGACGAGTCCGTAGCCTTCCTTGGTCGCTGAACGACGCTCCATCGTCGCGCTGGAGGCACCTTGATTATAAGGGTCGATCGTGATCACCACGAAGCCGCGACGGGCCAGCTCCATGGAGAAGGAGGCCATGGTCTCCTTGCTGCGTTCGAAGCCAGGGCAGATGAGTACCGCCGGGGCGGGGTGTTCGCGCGTGGCGGCGACTGGACGAAAGAGATCCGCCGTGACCCACTGGCCATTGACCGTGTCGAGGCGGAAGCCCGTGACTTCGACGCATCCTCCGTCGCTCTGGAGTAGATGACAGGCCAGACCCCCGCCGAAGATCATCAGCAGAGACAGCAGTAAGAGGCGCCAAGGAGCGGGGGTCGGGGTCACGGGGGTCACATCCTGCAGATGAGCAGTTCGCGTTCGTAGATAAGTTCCTTGGGGAGGCGGTCGTGAAGGTCGAGGAAAAGTTCTTCATGCGCCATCACCTCGGCGCGCCAAGCCGTGCGGTCGAAAGCCTGCAGCTCTTCGAATTTTTCGCGAGAAAAGTCGAGTCCGGTCCAATCGATGTCCTCGTAGCGGGGCATCCAACCGATCGGAGTTTCGCGTGCCAGCGCGCGCACGCGGGCGCGGGCGACGATCCATTTGAGGATGCGCATATTGTCGCTGAAGCCGGGCCAAATGAATTTTCCATCGGCGTCTTTGCGGAACCAGTTGACGTGGAAGATGCGTGGGGTCTCGGAGATTTTTTTCTGCATCGAGATCCAGTGGCGGAAGTAATCACCCATGTGGTAGCCGCAGAAGGGTAGCATCGCCATCGGGTCGCGGCGTACTTTGCCGACCGTCCCGGCGGCGGCCGCGGTCATCTCGCTGCCCATCGTGGCGCCGATGTAGACGCCCGAGCTCCAGTTGAAGGCTTGATAGACGAGCGGGATGGTCGTGGCGCGGCGACCGCCGAAAATAATGGCGCTGATCGGGACGCCCGTGGGACTTTCCCAATCCGGGTCGATCGTCGGACATTGCGAGGCCGGAGCGGTGAAGCGCGAATTCGGATGTGCGGCCTTGGCGCCCGTAGCTTTGGCGATCGCTGGCGTCCACGGTTGCCCTTGCCAATCGGTGAGATGGGGCGGAGGCGTTTCGGTCATCCCTTCCCACCAGACGCCCCCTTCGGGAGTCAGGGCGACATTGGTAAAGATCGTATTACGCGCAAGCGTCGCCATCGCGTTCGGGTTGGTCGATTTCGACGTTCCGGGGGCGACGCCGAAGAAGCCCGCTTCGGGATTGATCGCATGCAAACGGCCATCGGCGCTGGGTTTGATCCAGGCGATATCATCGCCGAGTGTCGTCACCTTCCAACCTTGGGCTTGAACGGAAGGCGGCGGGACCAGCATGGCGAAATTCGTCTTACCGCAGGCGCTCGGGAAAGCCGCGGCCACGTAGGTCTTCTCCCCTTGGGGGTCTTCGACGCCGAGGATGAGCATGTGTTCGGCCATCCAACCATCGTCGCGGGCCATGTTAGAGGCGATCCGCAGGGCGAAGCATTTCTTGCCCAGCAGCGCGTTGCCACCGTAGCCGGAACCAAAGCTCCAGATTTCGCGAGACTCCGGGAAATGGCCGATATTTTTTTCCTTATTACAGGGCCAGGCCACATCCTTCTGTCCGTTGCGCAGGGGAGCACCGACGGAGTGGACGCACGGCACCACGCGTTGCTGACCGCGATCGATCTCAGCGTAAACCGGCAGTCCGATCCGGGCCATGATGCGCATATTGATGACCACATAAGGAGAGTCGGTCAGCTCGACGCCCAATTGCGCCATCGGCGAGCCGACGGGACCCATGCTGAAAGGCAGGATGTACATCGTGCGGCCGGCCATGCAGCCAGTGAAAAGCCCGCGTAGCTTGCGGCGCATCTCGAAAGGATTTTCCCAGTTGTTGTTGGGGCCGGCGGCTTCCCGGGATTGGGAGCAGATGAACGTGCGATCTTCGACGCGGGCGACATCCGAAGCGTCGGAGCGGGCGTAGAAGCATCCAGGCCAGAGCTTTTCGTTAAGCTTCGTAAGAGTACCCTGTTCGACCATCTGGGCGCATAATTGGTCATATTCCGCTTGGCTGCCATCGACCCAGTGGATTTGCGCAGGCTGGCAAAGGTCGGCCATTTTTTCGACCCACCGGAGCAGGTTGCGATTTTGGCTGAGAGGCTCGTTGGATTTACGTTTCTTTTTCATGATGCAGGGAGATATTCGGCTCCTTAGACCTCGCGTCTATCAAAGATATAATCCTCTTCGTATCTCGTTGATGCCCGCTTTATGCCTTTATTAAGTCATAAATATAATTGGGCGTCTTTGGGCGGTTTGCGTACAGGCGATGGACCGTTTGGGCTGTTATTCTTCATGAACTAAGGCCCGATGGGTAAACCCAAGTGAGACATTAACTTTGCTAATAGGACGAACTTTGGCCGAGTCGAACAGCAGATTTAATGCAGATTTATTAGGATATAACCAGAAAAAGACGGAGGGTTGACTGGGCTGGGCAAGAGGAAAGCATGGCCGGATGCGCTTACCCCCGATCCTATTAGCCTGCCTCTCCCTGGTAGCCCCCTTGTTGGCGGCGAAGGAAGCGACACCCCCGGCTGGACTTAAGGTCTTAAGTGCCGGACACAGTTTCCACGTTTGGATGCCGCCCTTGGTGGAGGAGATGGCCAAGGCCGCGAAGATTGAGGGACATAAGCAGCTGGCGATTTCGTCGATTGGTGGTTCTCAGGTCATCCAGCATTGGAATCTGCCGGAAGGGAAGAACAAGGCTAAGCCGATCTTGGAGGCCGGTACCGCGGAGCTCTTCACCATGGCGCCGACTTTCCTGCCGGATGATGGCATTGAGAATTTCGTCAAACTTGGCATAGCGCATCATCCCAAGATGCGATTCACCCTGCAGCAAAACTGGGTGCCGTTCGACGATGCCGAACTCTGGCTTAAAAAGATCAAGACCGTCGCGGTCGACAGGGACACCAAGACTTTGGCGGAACTCAAGAAGATCAACCAACCCTATTTCAAATTATTCGAGGACCATATCAGCGAGTTAAATAAGAAGATACCCGACGCCAAGATTGTGATCGTACCCTGTGGCGTGGCCGTGTTGGCCTTACGCGACCTGGTCATTAAAGGCGAGGTGCCGGGCGTGGCCAAGCAGAGCGAACTTTTCACCGACGCGTTGGGTCATCCGCAGGTTCAGATTCGGATTTTGTCGGCCTATTGCCATTTCGCGGTCATCTATAAGCGTAACCCGACGGGACTGCCCGTGCCTGTCAGCTTGGCGAAACAGCCGGAGGCTGAAAAACTGAATCGTATCTTGCAGGATATCGCTTGGAAGGCGGTGACCGAGTATCCCATGAGCGGCGTGAGCAAGTAACCGATCAAATAATCGACATGAAGCTTCTCATCGCTTGGCTTAGTTTATCATTTCTATGGGCCGCCGCCGAACCCCCGAAGGGCGAGCCGACGAACGCCAAGGAAGCAGCGGCGAAAAAGGCCGCGCAGGATACCTTGGTCGATGCCCGTTATCAGGCGTGGGTTGATAAACTTTCGCCGGAAGAGCAGGCATGGGAGAAAGTGCTGCAGCAACAGCTCGGCAGTTTCTACCTCCCGCTGCATAAGCGGGATAAAATCGCCGGGAAATCGAATGCTTGGGACTTCGTGAAGGATGATCCGAAACTTCCACGTATCCTTCTCATCGGGGATTCCGTCTCGCGCGGCTACACCCAAGCCACCCGAAAGGCCCTCGAAGGAAAGGCGAACGTCCATCGTGCCCCGGCCAATTGCGGCCCGACCGCCTCGGGCCTTAAGAATCTCGACGTCTGGCTAGGCGAAGGGAAGTGGGATATCATCCATTTCAATTTCGGCATCCATGATCGGGCGACCCCGGCGGCGGATTATACCAAGCGCCTGGAAGAGATTGTCGAACGACTCCAGAAAACCGGAGCTAAAGTTATCTGGGCGAGCACCACGCCGATCCCGGATAATCCCGCCCAGAAACAAACGGCGGCTTCCGTCGTCGAAAAGAATAAAATTGCGGCCGAGATTATGGCTAAGCACGGCATACCTACGGATGACCTGTTCGCCGCTATCACGCCGCACCTCGCCAAGCTCCAGAATCCGAACGACGTCCACTTCAATGGCGAAGGCTACGATTTCCTAGGAGCCAAGGTCAGTGAAGCCATCCTGGTTAGAATCAAATAATTCGATGTCATCCGAACTCATCCATATCGCCCGGGCCGGCGTCGAAATCGGTGCCTGGGCCTTGGATGAGGTCCGGGCCAAGATGGCTTCGGGCGAATTGCTACGGTCCGATAATTATTGGAAGCCCGGGATGGCGGGATGGCTGACCTTAGCCGTCCTACCTGACTCCGTCCGAGTTCTGCCGTTTCCACGTCCCGCCGAGAAGGGAGCCAATCTCCTGGACGGCATGTTGGGGCGGCAGAGTTATCAGGCCGGACTTCTGGCAGTCTGGGATAAACTTTCGAAGATGCCGGCGCAGTGCCTGATTTCGGACGATGACTGGCTACTGCTGGGTGAGAAGCTCGGCTACGATGTCCGCAAGCGTTGTCGGGATGACCTCATCAAGTGGTATCGCCAGGCTTTCGAGGCCTACCTTTCCGACCGTTATTTCGATGCTCTGGAAAAGGCCGATCTCGGTAGCCTTGCCCGTAGTTTCGGATTGGATGCGCCGGCGGCAGAGGCGCTCCATGGCGAAGCCTTTGCCCGTTATTGCCGCATCGGCATGCTCACGGTTTTATTGCGTGACATCCCGCCTCAGCAGAAGCGCGAGCAGATTGATCTGCTTGGCAAGGAGGTCCCCCTTTCAGACGTAAAGATTAAGGAGACCATGGGGGAAGCCTTCCGGTCTTATTTCGATCAACACTTAAAAACGTTAATGCAACAGGAAGATGGCGGCGAGGTGATGGATCCCGCGGCTTTTGCGGCCTTCATGGATGTGATCAAGCAGATGGACATCAATCTTCACCTTGACGAGGAATCCCAGACCCGGATTGAAAGCGCGCAGCGACTATGGGCCCTTTGCCGGTCGCCCCTGCGGGAGGTTCCTTGCGAATTAGATCTTGGGCGCGAAGGATGTTTCTGGACGCAGCAGGTTGAACTCGGGCTGAACAAGCAGGTTACGACCCGTCGCAGTTACGGCGGGTTCGGTACCAGCATCAAGATTTGGGGACCCTTGCGTTATCGTGCGGGTTCCTATGATGTCGAGCGCCAGACCGAACGGCGTCTCGTGAAGGTCGATACGGGCACCCTCGTGTTCACCTCTAAGCGCGTTATCTTCACCGGCAGTCTGAAGAGCTTTAACTTCAAACTCACCAAGGTCCTGGATGTGACCGTCTACACGGATGCCCTCGAGGTCGACCGAGATACCGGCGGCGACGTCATATTTTTCTTTCCGTCTGGTCAGACCGAAGCCGCCGTCATTCTGCGAAGGCTGGTCCGACAGGCCAAGGATTAGGCCTGTGCGGCAGGGTTTTATCGCTATGACAGGGGTCAGTTTGACTCTTAGAGGAAGTATTGTGTAATAATTTGATGCCCAAAATCCTTGGCGCCAAGCCGCCCTTAAAAGTCTATTATGATTCCACGTACGTCGTCAAAAGCACCCGCGAAACCGTGACCAAGTCGCTACTGGTCGCGAAGCTGATCCAAGCCGGTAAGGCGGGTAAGGTCGTATTAGAAGCCCCGGAGCCGGCGAGTCGGAAAGAATTAAGCGTCATCCATGGCAAGGAATACCTGCAGACGGTCTTCGAAGATAAGAAAGGCTTCCTCGAAGTCGGTCCCTGGTCGGAGCCTTTATTGGCGAGCATCTTGGCGTCCACGGGTGGGATGCGCGATGCGGTCGCGGAAGCTTTGCGGACGGGTCGATCGGGCAGCCTTTCGAGCGGATTACATCATGCCCGCAGGGATTCTGGGCAGGGCTTCTGCACCCTCAACGGGTTGGCCTTAGCCGCTCACGTGGCGTTAAAGAAAGTCAAAACCGTGGGCCTATTGGATTTGGACGCCCATTTCGGCGGCGGCACTTTCGATATTTTGCAGGCGCATCCGCGGGTGCGCTTGGCTGATGTCAGCGTCGATTCGTATGATGCGTGGGAACCTACCCATTCGCAGCGTCATCTCGCCACCTTGGTCACGGATCCGGAGCGTTACCTCGACGAAACGGCGAAAGCTTTGGACTTCTTGGAAGGCATCGACTTCCTGATTTATAACGCCGGCATGGATACGTATGAGAAAGCCGGCGGGCTAAAAGGCATCACGCGGGCCATTATCAAAGCACGGGAATCGCGGGTTGTCGCTTGGGCCAAGGCGCGCCGCATACCGATCATCTTCGCCTTAGCCGGCGGTTATAAGTGGGGCGGACTGACTCTGGAGCAGATCGCGGAATTGCATCTCGAAACCGTGAAGGTCTTCGCCGCCTGATTACTCCGGCTTTGGGACGTTGAGCTCCTGGAGGCGGAAGGCGCCGCTCTCGGTCGGCAATACCACGAAGAGCTGGCAGGCGCGGCTCTGGGCCAGCGCTACCATCACGTGCCACTGCGCCTGCGGGACGCTCGCGACGACGAACATCGGCAGCGCGCCCGGTTCGGTACCGGAGGGCTCTTCAATCGTCACGCCCTTGTGGTCGACGTCGAAATTATGGGCCAGCCATTTGCCGAGCTCCTTGGCCAGGCCGCGCATATCGGACGTGCCAGCCTCCACCTTGGTCTGGTCGACGAGCGCCCAGAGAGGAATCGCGAAACTGTGTGCCAGAGAGGACATCGAGGGATAAGGTTTGCCGAAAGCGACCCAAGGGATGAGGATTATGGACGATGTCTGCAAATCCAAAGCACATCGAGGACATCAGCGTCCTTGTCGAAAAGCGTGATTTTGCGGCCCTCCGCAAGTTGGTGCTCGTGTTGCCGCATGCCGACGCCGCCGACCTCTTCAAGGCCCTCGACCCCGTCCAGATGGCCGTCAGTTTCCGGCTACTACCCAAGTCGGTCGCCTCCGAGATCTTTGGCTACATGGATTCCGACGCTCAGGAGGCTTTGATCCGCTCGCTGAGCGTCAATGAAGCCGCCGAAATCCTTAACGCGCTGTCAGATGATGACCGTACCGCCTTCCTAGAGGAATGCCCGGAGGATGCCGTGCGCCTGCTCGGACTGCTCGACCCTGCGCAGCAGCGTATCGCCGTCCAGTTGCTAGGCTATCCAAAGGAGAGCGTCGGGCGCATGATGACGACTAGTTTCGTCACCCTGAGCCTTGATTGGACCGTCCAGCAGGCCTTGGATCATGTGCGAGATCGCGCCAAGGAGGTCTACTATGTACACGTCGTCTGCGCGGTGGATGCTGAGGGTCGATTGGTGGGCGTGCATCGGATTCGCGACATCTTCCGGGCCGACCCCTCCATCAAGATCGCCGATCTGCCGGCGTCGCCGCCTCTCTGCCTAAAGGTCGGCTCTACCCGGGCCGATGCCTTGGCCATGTTTCGGCGCCACGCCCGCACCATCATCCCCGTCGTCAACGCTTACCAGAAAGTCGTCGGGATCGTTACGGTGGACGACGTCTTGGAAGCCGCGACCGAAGAGGCTACCCGTGATATCGCCTTGCTCGGTGGCGCGGAAGTGCCGGATGAGCCCTTGCTGGAGACCCCGCTGATGCAGCTGGTCCGCCAGCGTGCCGGCTGGCTCGTCATTCTCTTCGTCGGGGAGATGTTTACCGCCACCGCGATGGGCTACTTTTAGGGCGAAATCCAGAAAGCTGTGGTCCTCTCTCTATTTCTCCCCCTGATCATCTCTTCCGGCGGCAATTCCGGTTCACAATCCTCGGCCTTGGTCATCCGCGCGATGGCTTTGTCGGAAGTGACTTTGCGCGATTGGTTCCGCGTCTTCCGCCGGGAGGTCATGAGCGGTTTGACGCTGGGTTTGATCCTTGGGGTCATCGGCTTCGCGCGTATCGCCGTGTGGCATGAATTCTTTCCGACCCTTTGCGGGCAGGAGTACGGCTACGGCCCGCACTGGATGCTCATCGGTTTCGTCATCTTCCTTTCTCTGGTGGGTGTCGTGCTCTGGGGCAGCTTGTCGGGGGCGATGCTCCCATTTATTCTGCGCCGGCTGGGCTTCGATCCCGCGAAGGCGGCCGCGCCCTTCGTGGCGACCATCGTGGACGTCACCGGGCTAGTCATCTACTTCGTCGTCGCCGCCTTGGTCTTACGCGGGACGCTGCTCTGACCTCAGGCCTGCTTGATCAATTCGGCCGTAGCGGGGACGTCGGAGATGATCTGGTCAGGGTCTGGGCCGACGCCGATGTAGCGGAGGTTCGGGAGGGTGGGCATTGAGCCGCCGCGGGAGGCCAGGCGGACGATCTCGGCCATCGTGAAAGCGACGTAGCGACGCGCTTCGGCCGGCAGCTGGGCGTAGGAGCGAACCTTGGTGATGTCGGCCGTCCAGCCGGGCAGGGTCGCGTAGATGGGCTGCAGCGTGCGGCGCACGGCGTCATTGCGGGGCACGCCTGAGACGACCTTGCCGGAGGCGTCACGGTAGCCCGTGCAGACGAGCAGGTCGCCGCCCTTCCATTCGCCGTGGGGCGAGAGTGCGTCGAGCTTGTTGAGGACGATATCGTCGTAGCCGCCGTAACGAAGGGCGTCGGCCTTTTCGACCAGATCGGACCAACCCACCATGCGCTGGCGACCGGTGCTCGTGCCGAACTCAAGTTTGGCGAGGGCACGCTGGAGGGGGTGCTCTTCCGGCATCTTCGTCAGGAAGACGTGCGTGCCGACCTTGGTGTCGTAGGCCTTGCAGCAGCCGACCGTGTGGATTGCTTGGACCGGGATGCCAGCCGACTGGAAGAATTCCGGCGTGTAAGTGTGGGAGGCTGTGACGTTAGGAGCGAAGCCGGCGCGCTTATCGAGCCAATAGGCTTGACCGAATTCGCCGATGACCCGGCGGTCGGCCGCGAGGTCGCTCAGGATGCGCTCGCGCACGTCCCCGATGGTAGGGGCAAGTTTGGAGCCAGCTTGCCAGTAGGAAGCGAGGACTGCCGCATGATTGAAAGAGAAAGGCGTCGGCCCGGCGTATTGCGTGAAGTCGAATTCAGCGGCGGCGAAGATGCCGGAATCGATGGCACCCTTGTTGGCGCGGAGTTCGGCTTCGGAAAGTTTAACAAACAGACCGGCCCATTTTTCTGGGGCGAGTTTACAGACATCGCGCACGATGGCGGCGGCGCGGTCTAGACGAGCGGAAAGACGGGTCGCGTAATCGGATTTGGTGCCGAGGAATTCGGAGTAATGGATTTGGAACTGACCGACCTCATCGGCGTAAGCGGGCGTGATGCCACGTCCGGTCGAGCCTCGAGCTTCATGACCGAGGATATGGATGCGATAGTCTTCCCAAGCCAGGTCGAGGATGCGGTGGGCCACATCGCTCACCATGCAGCGTTCATCGATAAGCAGTCGGGAGAGGACGGGGATGCCGATTTTTTCAAGCGGAAGGGCTTCCCAGAGAGCCTTGCGAGGATCGGCCACGACGCCCGAGCCGAGGGCGAGGCAGGCGACATCATGTTCGGCGACGCCGCCGGGGAGAAGGTTGAGTTTCAGGCCCGCTACCGTGTGGCCGGAGTTGGCCCCGCCGTTGACCTTGAGCACCGTGCCCACGGCATCGCGGCGACCGGTGAGCGCTTGCAGTTCGCGGACGATTTCGGGAATGAGCCGGCCCTTGCCTTCGTCTCCCATGCTGATGCCGACGTCGGCGATGAGGTTGCTCTTAAAGGGGGTGAGTGCCATGGGCAGGAGGGAGGAAGCGAACGGTGAGACGGCCGCTAAAGACAGAAACGAAAAAGGGAGCTAGGCAGTAGGACCCTTTTGGCGTTCGTAAAAATCGTTAATTTTCTTGGCGACGTCGCGGAAGCCGGAGTCGGCCATGTAGATAATCTTGAATTCGTCGACGGCCTCTTTGGCTTTACCCATTTTCTCATAGGCTGAGCCCAATTCGTAGATGACGTCTTTTTTGAGATCATTCATCATGTGGATCTCGCTCTTGGCCAGAACGAGCTGCTCGACGGCGATATCAAATTTATTACTGAGTACGAAGGCCTTGCCGAGGGCGAGTAGGGAGGGCTGGCGATACTTCGGATTACGTTGGGCGTATTGCAGCTGTTGCACGGCGTCTTCCAGGCGACCGGCGGAGAGCAGGAGGGAGCCGAAGTCAAAACGGTAGGCGTAATCGTTCGGGTAGCGTTCGACAAGGCTACCAGCGGTCTTCAGGCGATAGTCGGCAAGCTCGAGGTCGTTTTTCTCCAAGGCGGCCTTATTGGTGGCATCGCTGGGATTAGTGGAGAGGACTTCGCGAAGCTGCTTCGAAATCTTTTCGAGCCGTTGGATGATGAGGTCGCTCTCTTGACGTTCGAGGGAGGGGTCGGCGCGGCCCATGGTGGTGAGGCGACCGCGTTGGAGCCAGGCGATGGCGCTATCCAGGTCGCCGGCGGAGATGAATTGACGGACGATATCACGATACAGGTCCAAACTATCGGGTTCGCTTTGGATTTTGGCGGCGGTTTGGGCGGCTTGTTCGAGGGCGGTGGCGGCATCGGTCACCGTGCGGGTTGATTGGTCGAGGCGAAGGGCTTCGTCTTTGTCTTTAAGCTTAGATTGGAAGTCGCCCTTATCTTCCCAGTTACCCTTTTTCATCGTCTTATTGACGGAGGCTTTGCGGACGGCTTCTTGGAGGTCGCCGTTGCCAGGGAAGGCACGCAGCCCTTTATCGGCGGCTTCGAGGGCGTCGTCGTTTTCACCGGCCGCAATCCAAGTATTGGCGAGGTCGACGAAATGTTGGACGTTCTTCGGGTCGTTGGCGGCGAGTTCCTCGTAGGCGAAGGCGGCCAAGGCGAAGAAGCCGATCTTCGTCGCAGCTTGCGCGATGGTTTTGTTGGCGTTGGCGTCGGTCGGTTTTTTCGCGAGAGCCAGTTCGGCATCGCTGATGGCGGTGATGGGGTCAGCTTCGACGGCTTTGGCAATCTTGCCGGAAGTCAGCCCGCCCACGATGCCGTCAAAAAGACCTTTCTTGGTGCCCATGACATTTTTTTGGGCGGATCGGAGGGTGCGTCGAATTTCGATGCAGCCTGGATTGCGAGTCAGGATACCAGTCAGGACCTCCACGGCATATTGCGGATTGGTCTTAAGCTGTTGTTCAGCGGCGGAGATTTGTTTTTGGAGCCGGGGATCGAGCTCGGTGAGGGCGACTTTTTTCATGTAGAAATAGACTGATGGACCTGCGAAAACTGGGGCTCCCGTGCCCTTGGGTCAATCCCTTGGACGTGAAAACCGCAGGTGTCGGCGAAGGCTGGCCCGGCGGGGGGCGGCGATGATATAACCGATACAATCCGGTTGTCCGCAGCGGCAGGGCTGGAAGAGGCTTTCGGCCAGATTAAACCCATAATCAAAGGTAATTTCGGCGTCCGCGGGGATGTTTTCTTGGGCAATCAGCCAGCCGCCGGTAGTTTCGTCGATGAAGACGAGTTCGGCATTGGGCGCACAAGAATGATTGGCGTGGCGGCTGATATTAGCATGACTGGAGCCGTCGAGCCAAAGGCCTGGTCGAATTTCCAAAACGTAGATGGGAGACGATACCGCGGCCTGCTCGGGTCGGACCGTGGAGGTGATGCCAGCATAGGCTAAGAGCCGTTCCCCTTTATTAAAATTACGACGGGCGAAAAGCCCTTGGCCTTGGATGGAGGAGGGACGGACTACGAAGTCGGCGGACATCAAACCTCGGACTTTAGATCGCGGGTCATCAGGGCGAGCACCCCGGCGCGTGGTTCGAGTCCGGCGAAAAGAATCTCGTTAAGACAAAAAAGAATCGGGGTCGCCACGCCTTTCTGGGTGGCGAGTTTGGAAAGTGTTTCCGTGGCCCGATAGCCCTCGACCGAATCCCGACGGGTTGTGAGGGCCTTGAGAGTTGTCGCGGGGTGCGCGGCAAGTTGTTCGCCAAAGGCGCGGTTGCGGCTCCAAGAGCCATGGGCGGTGGCCATCAGATCGCCGACACCGCTGAGGCCCAGGAAAGTTTCGGTCCGTCCGCCCACGGCTTGCCCGAGGCGCATCATTTCTTGGAGGGCACGAGTCAGGAAAGCCGCTTTGGCATTGGAGCCGAGTTGAAGGCCGTCGCACAGACCGGCGCCGAGGGCGTAGACATTCTTCAATGTGGCGGCGATTTCGACGCCGGCTAAATCGGAGGAAGTATAAGCCCGGAGCGAAGGTCCGCTCACCGCGGATTGAACCTCGCGCAAAAGCTTATCGTCCAGGTGGGCGGCAAGGACCAGGGCGGTGGGCAGACCGCGGGCGACTTCATCAGCATTGCTGGGGCCGCTCAAAGTTGCGACGGGAAGGGAGCCGAAAGCGGCGGCCATCATTTCGGTCGGCCGACGGAGGGTGGATTGATCGAGTCCCTTGCAGAGCGAAATCGCCATCACGGCAGACGAAGCGCGCACGGCTGGGCCGATGGATTGGAGCAGTTCGGAGAGGCCTTTGGAGGGGCAGGCGATGAAGATCAGATCGGCGTCCATCAGCGCGGGGATGGGTTCAAGGGCGACTTGAATCGAATCATTCAGGCGATGGCCGGGCAGGTAATCGATATTCTCGCGCAAGCTGGTAAGCGCGAGGGCTTGTTCGAGACGGCGAGGGACAAGTGAGACCGTGTGTCCTTGACGGCTGAGGTGAATGGCAAGGGCCGTACCCCAAGCACCGGCTCCAAAGATAACGCAGTTCATTTGGACGATTTTTGTTGGCGGACTTTTTTAGCCCAGCGTTGCACGGCAGCGATGGCATCCCGTTGCAGATTAGCTTCGGGGGTGGCGAAAGGTGGAGGATTGGAAGTGAAACCGAGCAGGTCGTGGATGACGAGAATCTGGCCGTCGCAACCTTTTCCGGAGCCGATACCGATGGTGGGGATGGTGACCGCTTCGGTAATTTTGGGCGTCAAAGCTTCGTCGACGCATTCAACGACTAGCGCGAAGGCCCCGGCGGCGGCGACGGCTTGAGCGTCGATCAGGATTTTTGTCTGATCGTCGGGCGTAAGGCCGCGGCGGCGATAGCCGGCGGAGTGGACGCGTTGCGGGAGCATGCCGATGTGGCCCATGACGGGGATGCCGGCGTCAACGAGCTTGGCGATGGTCGGAGCGAGCGAAGCACCGCCTTCGATTTTTACGCCGTGGGCACCGCCGCGTTGGAGGAGTTCGCGACAGGCCTTAAGAACTTTGGAGAAGGAGTCGTGGGCGAGGGCGAAGGGGAGATCGGCAATCACCAGCCGTTCGGTTTTGGCGCGGGTGACGGCGGCGGAATGGTGCACCATGATTTCCAGGGTGACACCGACCGTGTCGGACATCCCGAGAACCGTATTGCCGACTGAATCACCGACTAAGATGAGGTCGGCGCCGCCAGCCTCGGCGATACGGGCGGTGATGGCGTCGTAGGCGGTCAAGCAGACGATGGGCCGGACTCCTTTGAGGGAGCGGAGGGACCGGGTGGTGGTCTTCACACCCAAGGCATTACCCCTAGACCCTCCGCTTGTAAAGCGTCGGTGAAGGGTGTAGGGTTGGGGGATGTTACGTCGGATTTTAAGCCTATTCCGTAAGACTGACTACCGGGAGAGCGTGTATGCGCACCAGGACCTCTCTGGGCAGACGCGTTTGGCTTGGCATGTCAGACTCCGAATGTTGGTGAGCTCGCGCGGTATCGTCGATCACGCCGCCGATCAGCCCGTCATATGGATGCGTTACCGCCGCGCTTTGCTCATCGCCCTCGCGCTTGTGTTGGCGTGGTTCCTGATGGAGATGGTGACGGCCTGGAGTTTTTTCGAAGGCTGACCTTAAACCGCAGCAGAAGCGAAGCCCACCAAATCGATGCCGAGCTCCTTGGCGCGTTTGATCACCAGTGGCTTATCAATCAGAATCACGCCATCGGTTTCGAGGGCGGCTTTCTTGACGCCCCCTTCGGCCATACTTTCCAGCGTCTTGAGACCGAAGCAAGGAACGTCGAAGCGCCAGTCTTGCGGGCATTTGGCAGCTTTGGTGAGCAGCATCTCTTTACCACCCGTCTGAGCGCAGCGACGCAGCATGTTATCGGTACCT
>QYQK01000104.1 GCA_007280935.1 Opitutales bacterium | reverse complement strand
GGCAGGGCTGTTTCACTATTCGACGTCCGTACGCCCACGGACGCGACGCAGTCGCGCCCCTACCTCTTAGATAAACACTCCGCCGCCCATCAGGACGCGGTCATGATAGATTGCGACGACCTGTCCGGGGGCGAGGCCACGTTGCGTCAGTTTAAAATCAAGTTCCACGGTCCCGTCTGGCGTAGGCTTAAAGTGGGCGGGCGTGGCCGCGTCGCGGTAGCGGACTCGGGCGAGGATGTCCTGCTCATCCGAGATGGGCTGGTTGATCCAGCTGAAGGCATTGGCCCGAGCGTGATCGGTGTAAAGTCCGGCAGTGCCAGGTTTATCGAAGGCAACGTGGAGCGTGTTGGTCGTAAAGTCTTTCTTCACCACCACGAAATATTCGTGGTCCGTGTTGGAGGGTAGGCCGATGCCTTTGCGCTGCCCGATGGTGTAACGATGGAGTCCGCGATGTTGTCCGATGGTTTTGCCAGTGGCATTGATGACGGGGCCGGGCGCATCGGAGATGTGTCGTTCGAGAAAATCTTGCACCGGCACTTGCCCTAAGAAGCAGATGCCTTGGCTGTCTTTGCGTTCGGCGTTGGGTAGGCGAGCTGCGGTGGCGAGACGGCGGACTTCGGGCTTAAGCATTTCTCCGATCGGAAAAATAGCTTTCGCGAGCTGATCTTGGCGGAGGAGGGCAAGAAAGTAGGATTGATCTTTGTTAGGGTCGAGGCCCTCGAGTAGATCAAAGCTGCCATCCGTGTTTTCGCGGCGCCGAGCGTAGTGTCCGGTGGCGATGCAGTCATACCCTTCGGCCAGGGCTCGCCGGAGGAAGACGCCGAACTTCATCTCGCGGTTACAGATGATATCCGGATTCGGGGTCAGCCCGCGACGGTAGCCGTCGACGAGGTATTCGACGACGGTGCGTTTGTAATCTTCGACGAGGTCGAGGATCTGAAAGGGCAGGCTCAGATGCTCGGCGACGGCTTGGGCGTTGCGGACGTCGTCCTCCCAAGGGCATTTGCCGGGGAAGGGAAGGCCTTCCTCGTTCATCCAGGTACGAAAGTAGGCGGCATGCACCTCGTGACCCTGTTGCTTCAGCAAAAGGGCGGCCACGGCGCTATCAACGCCGCCCGAGAGGGCTACGAGGACCTTGGACATACCACGATAAGGTAGGGCGGGGCGGGAGCCGGTGACAGCGTTAAAATATAAACCAAACGGGGGGAGGGTCGGGGCACGGGATTAATCTGGGGTTTGAAGGGGGCGTGCGGACCTGTCCATCGGCTCGAACCCCCCAGACTTGGAGCAACTCCTTGCCCTCCCACGCGTGGGGTGTTTTGCTGGGCTCATGCGTTTCAGTCTCGCCCTTCTTTGGGTCGGTTTAACTCCCCTGCTTGCCCAGAATACCCAGCTCGCCGGGATGCAGCAGGATTTGGCGGAGTTACGAACGGAAGTGGAAAAACTAAAATTAGAAAACGCTGATTTACGCGAAGCGGTCGCCCGGCAAAAAGCGGGGCAAGCTCAGTCCGCGTCCAGCGCCGAAACCAACGCTAAGCTTCGCGCCGAAACATTGAATGAAGTTGACCGTCGCTTAAAACAACAGACGGCCGACATCGACCGGGCGCTCGCGGAGCTGACACGTCAGGTAAACGCGGCGCTCGGGAAGCCTTCAGGCGCCGCTCCCGTTCGGCCCGCCCCGACGGCGGCGCCAAATGCGGGAACGACGGCTGCTGCGACCAATGCCGTTCCGGACGCCACGGAAGACGGTTTTCCGGCGGAGATGCCGCGGACGGGCACGAAGGTTCGGGTGAAATCCGGGGACACGGTGACGAAGCTCGCACGCCTGCATAACTCCAAGGCGGATTGGATTATCATCGCCAATAAACTTTCCAGCGCCGCGGCGCTTCGCGCGGATGTCGAAATCTTTATCCCGCAGGCCGAAGCCGCCGCTCGCTAATCTTACATGGCAACTCCTCCAAAGAAATCTCTGGGCCGCGGTCTCGGCAATCTCATCGGGGGCGGCTTGAACAAGCCAGCGGTTCCGGTCAGCGCGCCCGTCGCCGCGGTGCCGGCCGTTCCCGGTTTGACGCTTATCGAATTAGCTGTCGGCACGATCATGCCTAATCCCCGTCAGCCCCGTCGCGATTTCGATGAAGTGGCCGTGAAGGAACTGGCCGAATCCATTCGTTCGGAAGGCCTTTTGCAGCCCATCGTCGTCCGTAAGGTTAAGGACGGCTTTGAACTGATCGCTGGGGAGCGCCGACTTCGTGCCTTTAAACACTTGGGGCAAAAAACAATACCCGCCCGCGTCATCGAGGCGAGCGATGCGGCGAGCGCCGTCTTGGCCTTGGTTGAAAACTTGCAACGGGCAGATCTGAATCCCGTTGACGAAGCCTTGGGCGTCGCCTCTTTGATGCGCGACTTCAGCCTGACTCAGGAAGCGGTGGCAGATCGAATTGGTAAGCCGCGGGCGACCGTAGCGAATTCCGTGCGCTTGTTGCAGCTGGACCGCGAGATCTTGGGCTATTTGAGCAAAGGTCAACTTTCCTCCGGCCACGCTAAGGCTCTTCTGGGCTTGGAGCAACCCACGCAACGCATTCAAATCGCGCGGCTGATTATCGAGAAAGGCTTGTCCGTCCGGGCGACGGAAGCCGAAGTAAAAACTGCGGCCACCGGAAAAAAGCGCGATCGCCAACGAACGGAAAAGACCGTCGTCGCGGATGTACAAAAGCGTCTAGCTTCGCACTTTTCTTCCCCGGTTAGCGTCGTCCGCAAGGGCACCAAGGGCAGCATCTCGATTCCTTTCAGCAGTGATGACGACCTCGCCCGCCTGCTGGAGAAGATTGGGGTGAAGCTGTAACCGAGAGTATAGAGTATCGAGTATTGAGTATGGAGGATGAAGGCATCTCCCGATACTCGATACTCAAGCCAACGCACCCCTAGCACTGAGTTCTGCTGCGCGGAACTCAGTGCTTAAAGTGGCGCATCCCGGTGAAAATCATCGCCATGCCGCGCGCGTCGGCGGCGGCGATGACTTCAGGGTCCTTGACCGAGCCGCCTGGCTGGATGGCGCAGGAAGCGCCGGCGTCGGCCGCGGCGATGAGACCGTCCGGAAAGGGGAAGAAGGCATCCGAGCAGACGGCCGAACCGGTAAGCCCCAGTTTGGCTTCGCCGGCTTTCCAGATGGCGATCCGCGAAGAATCGATGCGCGACATCTGGCCGGCGCCTACGCCGAGCGTGCGTTCTTTGCCCGCGTAGACGATGGCGTTGGATTTGACGTGGCGCACAACGCGCCAACCGAAGAGCATCGCCGTCAGTTCATCGGCCGTCGGCTGACGTTTCGTGACGACCTTGAAATCGCACGTCGTGACGGGCTTCTGGTCGCGGTCTTGGACGAGGACGCCGCCGATGACCGCGCGGACTTCGCGTAAGGTGTCGGCGCGCAGGCCCACTTTGGCGCGCATGAGCCGCAGGTTCTTTTTCTTGCCGAAGAGGGCGAGGGCGTCGGCGTCGAATTCCGGAGCGATGATCACTTCAGAGAAAATCTCGGCGATGGCTTCGGCCAGGGCTTTGTCGACGGTGCGATTGGCGACGATGATGCCGCCGAAGGGGGCCTGGCGGTCGGTTTCGAAGGCCTTATGCCAGGCTTCGACCAAGGTGTCGGCGGAGGCCACGCCGCAGGGGTTGGTGTGCTTCAGGATAGAAATCGTCGGCCGTTCGAATTCCCCGATCAGGTAAGTCGCTGCCGTGATATCTAAGATATTGTTATAACTCAGCTCCTTGCCTTGCAGCTGTTCGAACGCTTCGTGGAACGAGCCATAGAGCGCGGCTTGTTGGTGGGGGTTTTCGCCGTAGCGAAGGCGTTGGGCGAGCGGGAGGGTAGTCGTGAAGCGGGAGGGTAGACCCAGCACGTTGCCCATTCCCGGCTGGGTCTGCGCTTCGAGGTAATTAGCGATGGCCGCATCATAGGCCGAAGTGCGCTGGAAGACCTTGAGGGCGAGTTCGCGACGAAGTTCGGCGAGGGCTTCAGGGTTTTTCATCGCCGCCAAGACGCGTTCGTAATCGGACGGGTCGGTGACCACGGAAACGGAGGCGTGATTTTTAGCCGCGCTGCGCAGCATGGAGGGTCCGCCGATGTCGATGTTCTCGATGGCATCTTCGAACGAGCAGTTCGGTTGGGCGACCGTGGCCTCAAAAGGGTAGAGATTGACGACCACGAGATCGATGAGGTCGATACCATGCTTCTTGGCTTCGGCGAGGTGTTCAGGGGAATCGCGCCGGCAGAGCAGGCCGCCGTGGACTTTCGGGTGTAAGGTTTTGACGCGGCCTTCCATGATTTCCGGGAAGCCCGTGTGCTCGCTGACATCGGTGACCGGCAGGCCGGCATCGCGTAACATCTTCGAGGTACCCCCGGTGGAGAGGAGTTTATAGCCGTGGTCTTTGACGAGGGCTTGGGCGAAGGGCAGGAGGCCGGTTTTGTCGCTGACGGAGAGGAGTGCGATGGGCATGAGAAAGCAAACACTGGGGTAGGGGGATGGAACCGAAGGGTCAAGATAAGGCGATGGTTTGGGGCTTTCCGATTACGCTCTTACCCTTGACCCTTGGCCTGATTTTCCCTCCTTCCATGGAGTATGTCCACTGCTTTGCTTTTTTCTGGTCAAGGGGCCCAAGCCGTGGGCATGGGAAAATCTCTCTACGAAGGTTCGCCCATCGCCAAGGCGCTCTATGATCGGGCGGCGAAGGTCTTGCCCTTCGATTTGAAGCAAGTCTGTTTCGAAGGCCCCGTCGAGGTGTTGACGGAAACGCGCGTCTGTCAGCCTGCTCTCTATGTGCAGGGTTATGCGATCGCGCAGATTTTGCGTGAACGGGGAAAACTTAATAATCTTAAGGCCTGTTTGGGGCTATCGCTGGGCGAATTGACCGCTTATGCCGTCGCTGGGGTTTGGGATTTTGAAACCGGACTGCAAGTCGTCGCCGAACGCGGCCGACTCATGCAACTCGCTTGCGATCAGACCAAGGGCGGGATGGCCGCAGTCATCGGCGGGACGCGCGAAGATATCGCGAAACTCTGTGCCGCCTTCGATGTCGATGCGGCGAATTTCAATTGTCCCGGACAGGTTGTGATTTCGGGCGATGCGGAAAAGGTCACCCAAGCCGTCGCTCGCGCAAAAGAATTCGGCCCCTTTAAACTGGTTAAACCTTTGGTCGTCGCGGGCGCCTATCATAGCCGCTTGATGGAGCCGGCCCGTAAGGCGTTCGAAGCTTACTTGCAGGGTATCGATTTCAACCGTCCGCAGGTCACGGTCTACTCGAATACCACGGGCGGTGCTTTGTCCGAGCCGGCGGCGCTGCGGGAGGCGTTGGTCAAGCAAGTCGTCTCGTCGGTGCTGTGGGAGGATGATTGTAAGGCCGCGGCGGCCACGGGGGTGACGCAGTTTTACGAATGTGGCCCGGGCGGCGTCTTGGCGGGGATGATGAAGCGCTCCGCCCCCGAGGCGCCGGTGGCTTCCTTGTCCGAGTTTGCTGATATTCCTGCCTAATCCTTCCTTAGGTGGGGCTAACGCTGGACAAGCCCCCCATCCGTAGTCCTATTACACCCTTTCCCGTCGAATTTCTCTCCTTACCGTGTCCTTAGACCACATCCGCAATTTCTGCATCATCGCGCACGTCGACCACGGCAAGACGACGCTTTCCGACCGCTTGTTAGAGCATACCAAGACCATCGAAAAGCGGCAGATGAAGGAACAGTTGCTCGACGCGATGGACCTCGAACGTGAAAAGGGCATCACAATCAAGTGTCACCCGGTGACGATGAATTTTACGGCTCCCGATGGTAAGCAGTATATTTTAAATCTCATCGATACCCCCGGACACGTGGACTTCGCTTATGAAGTCTCTCGCTCCTTGGCCGCCTGTGAGGGGGCGGTCTTGCTGATCGACGCTTCCCAGGGGGTCGAAGCCCAGACGGTCGCCAATGCGACGTTAGCGATGAACCAAGGGTTGGAGATTGTTCCGGTCATTAACAAGGTCGACCTGCCCAGCGCCCGTCCCGAAGAGGCCCGGCGTCAGGTCGAAGATATTTTGACCATCCCAGCTCAAGACGCGGTCTTGGCATCGGGTAAGTCCGGCATCGGTATCGACGAAATTTTCGCGGCGATTATCAAGCGCGTGCCGCCGCCTCGCTGGTCCGAATATCCGCATCATCGCGCGTTGGTCTTCGATTCTCTGTTCGATTCTTATAAAGGCGTCATCAGTTACGTCCGCGTTTTCTCCGGCACTTTTAAGGCCGGCCAGACTATCGAGCTCATGTATAACGGGGTGCGTTCGGTCATTAAAGAAGTAGGCATCTTTTCCCCGAAGATGAAACCGCAGGACGAACTCGGCCCTGGAACGGTGGGTTACATCGTCATCAATATCCGGGAAGTTGCCGACGTGAAAGTCGGCGATACTATCACCTTAGCGGCAGATCCGGCTAAAGAGCCGGTTCCAGGCTTTAAGGAAGTCCGCCCGATGGTTTTCAGCGGTATTTATCCGCTCGATACGGCGGATTATGAAAAACTGAAGACTTCCCTGGCGAAACTGGCGATTAACGATTCCTCCCTAACGTATACCGCGGAAAGCTCGACCGCTTTGGGCTTTGGTTTCCGTTGCGGCTTCTTGGGTCTCTTGCACATGGAAATCGTCCAAGAGCGCCTGCGCCGCGAGTACGACCTCGACATCCTTTCGACCTACCCGTCGGTCGTTTACAAGGTTTTCACCACCGACGGCGTCGAGCACATCTTGGATAACCCCGTGGTCATGCCGGACCCTTCGGCCATCGAGCACATCGAGGAGCCGACCATCCGGGCTCATATCCATATTCCAGGTACTTCGATCGGCGATATGCTGACCTTGGTGCAAGAGAAGCGCGGCGTCTGCGAGCGCACCGAAACCATCGACGGCGACCGCGTCATTTTGGTCTGCCTCCTGCCACTCAACGAGATCCTCGTCGATTTCAACGACCGGATGAAGTCCATTACCCGCGGCTATGGTTCGATGGACTACGAACTCGGCGAATACGTCACCTCCGACCTCGTGAAGATGGATATCCGTGTCAACGAAGAGCCGGTCGATGCCTTCTCTTCGATTGTCCATGCTTCCAAGGCCGAAGGTCGTGGTCGTAACCTGTGCGAGAAGCTTAAGGAGCTCCTCCCTCGGCAGCTTTTCAAAATCGCCATCCAGGCCGCGGTCGGTTCCAAGGTTATCGCCCGCGAAACCATTGGCTCCGTTGGGAAGGACGTGACCGCCAAGTGTTACGGCGGTGACATCAGCCGTAAGCGTAAACTCCTGGATAAGCAGAAAGAGGGCAAGAAGCGGATGAAGCAGATCGGCAAGGTCGACATCCCCCAGGAAGCTTTCATCAAGATCCTCAAGAACGAGGGGTAAGTCTTATTTGGCTGATTTCTGGGCTTTCCCTTGGCGGGGGCATCGCTAACTTGGCCACAGGTCTCTCCTCATGTCCTTCTATTATCGTCGCAAGCTTCGCAAAATCGGCCGCGGGCTGTTGGAATCTTCCGAGAAAATTGTCCTTTATCGTCGGGATGTCATCGCGGCCAAGGACTTAAATGAGCAGTTAGAAATGGTCGAGTTGGTTCGGGCGAACATCAAATTACGTCCGCGCGAAGTGGTCGAGACCGAGGCTTTGCTGAATCGTTTTCACGCCGTGCTGGCGCGCAACGGCGGCAAGATTTATCCGGTATCGGCGGGGACGGATTATACCGAAATGATTATCATGGCCGCCATCGTGGCCGGGGCGATCCGGAGCTTCTTCCTGCAGCCGTTCAAGATCCCGACGAATTCGATGTGGCCGACTTATAACGGCATGACGGCCGAGGTGCGCCAACCTTCCGACGAAATCCCCGGCTATGCCCAGCGGGCTCTGCAGCTGTCGCAATGGACCTGGACGCATGTCGTGGATGCGGAATTTGAAGGTGAAATCGCCATCCCCATCATGGAAGTGGAAAACGATCATGCCGATGGCTCGCGCAAATTCATGCCGCGTTCGCCCAATTCAGTGCCCGGGAGTGGAATCCTCGGCAGCGGTTTTTTCCGGAGCAACGAGAACCAGTATCAACTTTTGATCGGACCAAACATCCAGACGATTCCGATGCCCGCGGATTTCGGCTTCGACGGCGTCTTGTTGCGGACATTTTTCCCAGCCGAAGCCAAGTTGCTCTTGCGCAAACAGGATGCGGATCGGTGGCAGGAAGTATTCCGTCGGGCCGCCGCGGATAATCGCATTCAACGCGGTCCCTTAGGCCTGATGTTGCTGACCGGTTGCAAGGCTCACGTCGGCGAACCTATCCTTAATTTCGACATCCTGACGGGCGATATGCTCTTCGTGGACCGGGTTTCTTATCACTTCGTCGAGCCCTCGCGTGGCGACACTTTCGTTTTCCGGACCAACAATATTCCTGGCTTGGCTGATCAATACGGTCGACCTTCCCAAAATTATTATGTGAAGCGCATCGCCGGCGTCCCGGGACAGCGCCTGATGGTGAATCCGCAGGGGCAGCTTTTGATTGACGGAAAAGCTCCGACCTCGCCCGAACCGGTTGCCCTTAATAACCGACAGGCGATGGACCGGGGTTACTTCGGTTACCTGCCTGAGGCTGGAGGTTATCGCTACGCCTTACCCCTGAACGCTGAGTATACTGTTACACCTGGGCACTTCTTCGCCATGGGTGATAATTCGGCCAATAGCTATGACTCACGCGGCTGGGGCGAAGTGCCGGCGGCAGACGTCGTCGGCAAGCCGCTCTTTATCCTGCACCCGTTTACCTCTCGCTGGGGTGCGGCGAAGTGATTTAGGGCTAGGGCTAGGGGTAGAAGATAGAGTATAGAGTATTGAGTATGGAGTATTGAGTATCGGGGGAGTGATGCCTTGAGGGTGGGACAGCACCACGTGCTGTCCTTGGTTCGCCCCGCGGCGGCCCCAAACCCGTTGCCTTGCCTATTCCTTCCCCTATCCCTATCCCTGTTTCGCAACGATGTCTTGGACGATTTACCGCCACTACAAAGGCAACCATTACCTCCGGCTCGGAGGGGCCGCGCATTCCGAAGATCTTTCACCGCTGGTGGTCTACCGCTGTCTGTATGATAATCCTGAGGCACGCACGTGGGTCCGTCCGCAACCGATGTTCGAAGGCTTGATCGAGGATGGCCGCACGCGTTTCACGCCCGTGGGCCGTCTGCGCCTCGTGCAGCCGGAAGACCTGCGGACCGTCTTGGCTTTCGGCTACGGCGAATGGAAGCAGGACAAGACTTTTGATCAGTATTGCGCCGGCAAGGACACCGACCGCAATCACTTGCGCGGAACGCGTTACCTCCTTGAAGATGTCGCCGGTCAGTCCGTCGCCGCGTTGAACGTCCTGCGTTTCCGCGAAAGCCTCATCGGGTTCGCCTCCGTGGCGACTTCGCCGGAGCAGCGCGGCAAGGGCTACGGCTCGCTCCTGCTACGTGCCGTCATGGAACTCCATCGCTTCGCCCAGCCGGACCTTCGCTTCCTACTCTTTTCGGAAATCAAACCGGCGATCTATGAGCGCCTCGGCTTCCGCGTCTTGCCGCCCGAGCACCAGCACTTCCTACCGACACCGGCCATGGCCACCAGCGACACGCCGCTTTCCGTAGTCGAAGCCGAGTTCCTGAAAGTTTATTTCTGACTCCGGAACGATTTCTGCCGCCAGGCGGCGTTGGTTTCACGGTCGGTCCGGAATTCGATGACGCGCACACCTTTGCCGCGGATCTCGAGGTGGCGACGCAGGTCGCTCCAGCCTTCGGCGAGGTCGTGACGTACCTTGTGGGCAGCGCAGAGCTTACCGAGGTCGACGGCCTGCGGCGTACCCCAGAGTTTTTCGAAGTGGGCGGTATCGTCGGCGACGGCAAGGTGATTGAAGATACCACCGCCTTGGTTGTTGATCACGACAACCGTGAGGTCGCCGCGATGGCCGTAGGCGGAGAGGAGTGCGTTGCTGTCGTGGAGGAAGGTCAGGTCGCCGCAGAGGAGCACGGTGCGCTTGCCGTCGAGCGACGCGCCGAGCGCGGTCGAGACGGTCCCGTCGATACCGTTGGCGCCGCGGTTGGTGAGGATCTCGGGGCCCGGCCCGGGCGGATGGTAGAACCACTCGAGGTCGCGGATCGGCATGCTGCTGCCGACGAAGAGGCGATCATCTGGGCCAAGGGCTTCATCGAGTAGCGACACGACGCGGCCTTCAAAGGCCCAGTCGACGTTCACGATGCGTGTGAGTTTCTTGGCGGCGGCTTTTTGGGCCGTCTGCCAGGCCTTGGCGTAAGCGGTGATGCGGGCTGAAATCTTATCACCCGAAGGCACGAGCTGGCCGTCGAGGCGGCTCCAGCGCGAATGGGTTGGGTCGGTGTTCTCGCCGGCGCGGCCAAGCTGGATGACGGTGATGTCGCCTTCCTTCAGCCAAGCGCGGAGGGCCTTGCTGGTCGGGAGCGGGCCGACAAATACCGCGGCCTGTGGACGCAACGTGTGCGCCGACTTAGCACCGCGTAGGATGAGGTCGTAGCCCGAGACGAGCGAAGCATCGCCCGCAAGGTCGCCGCGCAGCGTACCCGCACCGTCGGAGAGGATCGGCCAGCCGGTCAGCTGGGAAAGTTCGCGCAGGGCCGCGGCGCTTTCGTCACGATCTTCAAAGGCATGCGGGCCGACCACAATGACACCGCGGTCCGTCTTCGGGAGAAGGCTGGCGACCGTGGCGGGCGTGAGGGTCGGGCGGACGATTCCGCAGGGTGGCACGGCCGTGAACGTCTCGAGATTTAGGCCGGCCGGCGCCTTGAAGCCCTTTTCAACGTCGGCGGGGGCGAGCGGGTCGCGGAAGGGCAGATTGAGGTGCACCGGGCCAGCCAGCGGGCCTTGCGAGCGCTGCCAGGCATCGACGAGCAACTGGCGCCAATGGCGGAGCAGCGTGAGATCGGTTGAAGGCACGGCGGCTTCGGCGGACCAGACGGGATAAGTGCCGTAGAGGCCGTTCTGCGTGATCGTCTGGCCGGAGTGGCATTCGCGCAGCTCGGGCGGACGGTCGGCGGTCAGGATGAGTAAAGGCGTGGCTGCGAGACGGGCTTCGATGACGGCGGGCAGGTAGTTGGCGGCGGCCGTGCCGGAGGTGCAGAGCAGGGCGGCGGGGTGGCCCGTGGCCTTGGCGAGGCCGAGGGCGATGAAGCCGGCTGAACGTTCGTCGAGCGCGACCGTCACATGGAGGCCGGCGCTTTCGGCGAAGGCATGGGCCAGGGGCGTCGAGCGCGAGCCGGGCGAGATCACCACGTGCGTGAGGCCGAGAAGGCGGAGCGTGCGCACGCCGATGTCGGCCCAGAGGGCGTTCGTGTTCAGGTGCTGCGTCGCGCGGGCCATGGTCACAGGCAATCCCGCAAGGGCGGGGCTGTCCAGCGTGGGCTTGGTTTTGAGTTTAAGCCCGGCCGATTAGCCCTACCTTTTTCAATCAAATGGAGGTCTTCCTGTATCTGCTACCCCTGTTCTTTGCCTTGGCTCTGAGCGGATTGCTCATCCATGCGATCTTTTGGGGCATGAAGTTCTCGGTCGATGCGGGACATGTCCGCGTGCGCGTC